>NC_016624.1:0-300000 GCF_000283655.1 Azospirillum lipoferum 4B
TGGGAACCAGGTTAATAGTCCTGGGCCTGGCGGAGGTGACGGATGGGAAAGCGTGTATGTCCTTATCGGATTGGACATGCTGTGGACCTGTTCCAGGAAATAGCCCCGCCGTATAGACCGTACCCCAAACCGACACAGGTGGACTGGTAGAGTATACCCAGGCGCTTGAGAGAATGGTGTTGAAGGAACTCGGCAAATTGCCCTCGTAACTTCGGAAGAAGAGGGCCCCGTTGTGGCGCAAGCCATGGCGGGGGGCACAGACCAGGGGGTAGCGACTGTTTACTAAAAACACAGGGCTCTGCGAAGCCACACAAGGCGACGTATAGGGTCTGACGCCTGCCCGGTGCCGGAAGGTTAAGAGGAGAGGTGCAAGCCTTGAATTGAAGCCCCGGTAAACGGCGGCCGTAACTATAACGGTCCTAAGGTAGCGAAATTCCTTGTCGGGTAAGTTCCGACCTGCACGAATGGCGTAACGACTTCCCCGCTGTCTCCAACACCAACTCAGCGAAATTGAACTCTCCGTGAAGATGCGGAGTTCCCGCGGTCAGACGGAAAGACCCCGTGCACCTTTACTACAGCTTTGCAGTGGTGCTAGGGACTTCATGTGTAGGATAGGTGGGAGGCTTGGAAGCCTGGGCGCCAGCCCGGGTGGAGCCAACCTTGAAATACCACCCTTGAAGTCTCTGGCATCTAACCGTGGCCCGTGATCCGGGTCCGGGACCCTGCATGGCGGGTAGTTTGACTGGGGCGGTCGCCTCCCAAAGTGTAACGGAGGCGCGCGATGGTGGGCTCAGAGCGGTCGGAAATCGCTCGTCGAGTGCAATGGCATAAGCCCGCCTGACTGCAAGACTGACAAGTCGAGCAGAGACGAAAGTCGGCCATAGTGATCCGGTGGCTCCACGTGGACGGGCCATCGCTCAACGGATAAAAGGTACGCCGGGGATAACAGGCTGATGACTCCCAAGAGTCCATATCGACGGAGTCGTTTGGCACCTCGATGTCGGCTCATCACATCCTGGGGCTGGAGCAGGTCCCAAGGGTTCGGCTGTTCGCCGATTAAAGTGGTACGTGAGCTGGGTTTAGAACGTCGTGAGACAGTTCGGTCCCTATCTGCCGTGGGTGTCGGAGTTTTGCGAGGATCTGTCCCTAGTACGAGAGGACCGGGATGGACATACCTCTGGTGCACCGGTTGTCACGCCAGTGGCATGGCCGGGTAGCTAAGTATGGACGGGATAACCGCTGAAAGCATCTAAGCGGGAAACCCACCTCTAAACCAGAGCTCCCTTGAGAGCCGTGACAGACCATCACGTCGATAGGAGGCATGTGGAAGGGCGGCAACGCCTGAAGCTAAGCCTTACTAATCGCTCGATCGGCTTGATCTCGACACCACATTACCGCGCCATGCGCAGCAGCAAGCCTGCTAAGGCCCTGCTTGACGCAAGAACCGCAGTTCGATACATCCTCACATCACTTGCACGACAGCGAATGCGCTTCGGAAAGCGTCGGTCTTGAGCCTTGGTGACCTGGTGGTCATGGCGAGGTGTCAAACACCCGATCCCATCCCGAACTCGGCCGTGAAAAGCCTCCGCGCCAATGGTACTGCGTCTTAAGACGTGGGAGAGTAGGTCGCCGCCAGGTCACTCAGGCTCAAGAGACGCCAAACACGAAGCATATACGCTGGCATCTTCGCACATATCCGAAACGCCCCGGCTCGTGAGAGCCGGGGCGTTTTTCGTGTTCCCAGAAGCCGCGCTTACTTCAGGTTCATACAGTTCGCATAATAGGTGACGGTCGCCGGCCAGTCGGAGAAGATGCCCTCGACGCCGACCTGTTGGGCCAGGACATCGACCAGCTCATAGATCATGCCGTCGTTGTTCACGATCCCGTTGATCGTCTTGTAATAATATCCGCCGCCCTTCTGCAGCGGACCCGAGCGTTCCAGCGACCAGGTGATGATCTTCAGTCCGGCGGCCTTCGCTTCCCGGGCATAGGCGGACGGGGCGATCCTGCCATTCTCCACCGTCACCAGCAGCGGCAGCGACGGGGCGATGTAGTTGACGCCCATCTCCTTCAATTCCTTCATCGAGGGCTTGAAGGTGGCCGGATCCATGGGGTTGAAAGTCTTGTCGGTCTCGTCCCGCTCGTCGAGCAGGATGGCCTGCCGGCCGAAGGCCGGCTCTGCCTTGATCCAGTAGAGGACGTCGGACAGGTTGAAGGACTGGGGGAAGACGTCCTCCGGCGGGATGCCCGCGGCCTTGTATTCGTCGATCATCGCCTGGGCATAGTTTTCCTGGGTCCATCCCTCATAGGGCATCGCCACCGCCGGGGACTTCAGTTCGGGCGTGAATTTCAGGCCCTGCGACTTGACCAGTTGAATATACTCGGCATGGGTCATCAGCGTGCCGCCAGCGGCCGCATACAGGTCGGTGCGCCAGGCAGCGGTGCCCTTCATATAGGCGTCGACGCTGGTCGCCTTGCTGTTGGCGGCATCCATCTTGCCGGTCAGGCTCTTGAACTCGGCCAGGGTGATGTCGCTGGTCCGGCATTCGGCCGAGGCCGGCTTGTCGCCGTCGGCGGGGGTGAAAGGCTTGGTGCATTTCCTGGCGAGGTCGGTCGCCAGGATGTTGGTGGTGGTGTGCAGGTCGTTCTGGGCATGACGGCAGACGAGCTGCTTGTCGGCGGTGAAGGCGACGTCGCATTCCTGGATGCCGGCGCCCATCCGGGCGGCCGCCCGATAGGACTGAAGCGTGTGCTCGGGGAACTGCAGGGGCGCGCCGCGGTGGGCGATGGAGAAGAGCTTTTTCTCCAGCGGCTTATCGGCACAGGCCTCCAGCTTCGCCTTCAGCTCGGGATTGCGCAGCTGGTCGATCAGGAAATAGGGGCGGGGGCCGACCTCCACCGGTGCCGCCGAAGCGGCTCCGCCGATCAGCGTGGCGACCATGAGGGAAACCGGTGCGAACAACCTGGGCATTGCGCGTGTCCTTGCGGAGTTTGGGATCCCACATCTGCACGATGTCCGGGCACGGTCTTATGCCGCTTCGATGAAAAATCGATGACGCCGCCGGGCGGCTGGAGCGGCGTCCCGGCCAGAGCTTCCCCCGCCGCCGCTTCATCGGCTATTAACTTGTTTTTGCTGAATTCGGTCATAGTGGTCCGCCCATGCGATGGGGATGGCGGCGGCGTGGGGACGGCGATGGGCGACTCGGACGATCTTTTCGACATCTATCGCAAGGACCACGGCAAGGCGGCTCTGGCCGGTCCGGCGCTCGCCACCGCCCTGGCCGACACGGTGCGGCGCAGCCTCGCGCAGATCGAGGAGCTGTGCGCCGAGGTGAGCCGCGCGCTCGCCCAGGCCCGCTACACGACGAAGCTGGGCCAGACGGTGACCGACCGGTCGAGCTATGTGCGACTCGACCGCCAGTCGGAGAGTTTCCGCGACTATCTGCGGGGCTGGAGCCAGCAGCGGGCCGAGCGCGGCAGCGGCGGCATGCATTGGGAGGCGCAGATCCTCGTCACCGACCATCGGCGGACGACGAAGGAGATCGGGCTGGGCATCGCCTTCGAATGGCCGGTCCAAAGCGCGGAAGGGGAGGGCAGCCTCGCCTTCGTCGAGTTCTGGCCGACGGGCGCCGGGGTGGCGCTGCCGTCGGACGCCCGCGGCTTTCAGCGCGCCCTGGTCGCCTGCATCATCAAGCTGGAGCAGGCCGGCGAACTGGCGAGCGTGAACAGCCGCGGCTGAGTCTCAAAGGCTGGCGTTCAGGCCGGAGGCCGAGAGTTCCACCGGCCGGCGCGCCTGTCCGTCGCGGGCATAGGTGCCGTCGCTGGCCGCCCTTTCCAGCGCGACCAGCAGGTTGCGGTTGATGGTCAGCACCGCCTTGCGCAGGGCGACAAGGCCGGAGGCGTTGGTGGACACCGCCCGTTCCAGCCGGTCGATGCGTTCCAGCGTCATGGCGCGCAGGTCGTCGGGCAGCCGGATGCCTTCGTCGCGCGCCCGCAGGACGGCGCCCTCCAGCTGTTCGGCCATCGCCGCCTTGCGGTGGGCGAAGGCTTCCAGCCGGTCGAGCATGCCGGCGGCGATGCAGGCGGATTCCTCTTCCAGGACGGCGGAGAGAGCCTCCACAGCGTCGAGGAAGTCGCGCACCAGCAGCGCGGTGGCGCCGTCATAGCCGGGATCGGGAGCGGACGGCCCCTCGGCCGGCGCCTGTTCGGCGCTGCGGTCGGGGGCGAATTCGTGGATCAGGTCCTTGAGGGTGACGCTCATGACGGCTGCTCCGGCTGGGTGAGTCCCTGGGCGGCCCCCTGGGCGGCCCCCTGGGCGGCGTAGAGGCGGGCTATCTCGTCATGCGTCATCTTGCCGATGCCGAGCGTGCCGGACTCGGCGATGGCCTTGCCGTATTCCTGCAGCAGCATGCTGCGCCACGGCTTTTCCGCCGGGCCGCCGCCGCCGAACAGCGGGCTTTCGCGCATGCCCGCGAACATGCTCTCCATCAGCTGGCTGACCAGCATCGCCTCGAACTCCTTGGCGACCTTTTCGGCTGCCGCCGGGTTGGGAACGGCCGGTGTCGAGGCCGCGGGGGCAGTCGCGGCTGTGGCGCGGAAGGTGGCTGCGGCGATGTCCATCGTCGTTTCTCGCGGTCAGATGATTTCCAGATCGGCGTGCAGGGCGCCGGCGGCCTTGATCGCCTGGAGGATGGCCACCATGTCGCGCGGCCCCACGCCCAGAGCGTTCAGGCCGTTGACCAGCTGTTGCAGGCTGACATTGCCGCCGACGGTGACGAACTGGCGGCCGTTGCCTTCCTGCACCTGCACGTCGGTGCGCGGCACGACGACGGTCGAGCCGTTGCTGAAGGGCTGCGGTTGCGACACCTGCGGGGTTTCCACCACGCGGACGGTCAGGTTGCCCTGGGTGATGGCGACGCGGCTGACCCGCACATCGTCGCCGATGACGATGGTGCCGCTGCGCTCGTCCACCACCACGCGGGCGATGGCGTCAGGACGGACCGGCAGCTGTTCGATCTCGCCGATCAGGCGCGAAACATTGCCGACATAGCCGCCGGCGATGCGGACATCGACCGTACTAAGGTCCACCACCCGGGCGTTGCCGGCGCCGAGCCGGCCGTTCACCGCGTCGGCGATGCGGATCGCCGTGGTGAAGTCGGGGTTGCGCAGGGCCATGCGCACCGCGCCGACATCGTTCAGGGCGAATTTCAGCTCGCGCTCCACCGTGGCGCCGTTGGCGATGCGGGCGGTGGTGGGAACGCCCTTGGTCACCGTCGCCGCCGCGCCGCCGGCGCTGAAACCGCCGACCGACAGCGGCCCCTGGGCCACGGCATAGGCCTCGCCATCGGCACCCAGCAGCGGCGTCACCACCAGCGTGCCGCCCAGCAGGCTGGTGGCGTCGCCCAGCGCGGAGACGGTGACATCGACCGTGGTGCCCTGGCGTGGGAAGGGTGGCAGGCTGGCCGTCACCATCACCGCCGCGGCGTTGCGGGTGCGCAGGGTCTCGCCGCGGGTGTTGATGCCCAGCCGCTCCATCATCCCCTTCAGGCTCTGCTCGGTGAAGGGGGTGTTGATGAGGCGGTCGCCGGTGCCGTTCAGTCCCACCACCAGGCCGTAGCCGACCAGCTGGTTGCGGCGGACCCCGTCGAAGGTGACCAGATCCTTGACCCGTGTCTGCGCCGCCGCCGGGGCGGGCAGGGCCGACAGGGTGGCGAGAGCCAGCATCAGCCCGGCGGCCAGAGCCGCGGCACGGTTGAGGGCGGGCCGGAGCCGGCGCGGAACGGGGGCCTGGATGCCGGGGCTCATGGCGATGGGACCTAGAGGTAGTTGGTCAGGCGGAGCTTGGCGATGCGCGCGGTGGCGTTGGAGGTGGCGTCGATCTGCGCCTCCAGCTGGCTGATCCGCGTGCTCGCCTCATAGGGATCGACGCCTTCCAGATTGTCGATCTGCAGGCTGAGGATCGACTTCTGCGTCTTGTGCTGTTCGGCCAGGGTGGCGACCTGGGCGCGCTGGACGCCGAGCTGCGCCGTCGCCTCCCGCAGCTTGCCGAGGCCGCCGGACAGCTTGTCGACCGCCGTCCTGATATAGTCGGGATAGGCGTCGACATCCATTTTGGAGGTATCGACCGCCGCCAGCATGTAGATGCCTTCCAGCAGCTCCCGCATCATCGGGTCGTTGGCCTGCACGCCGTAGGCGATGGTGCTGGAATCGGCCGGACGGCCGGCGACGCGGGGGGAGGCGGCGCCGCCGGGCTGGACCGAGGTGGTGCCGGTGTAAAGCCCGCCTTCGAAGGTGTCGGTCAGCGGGGCGGGGGCCGGCGTGGCCGGGTCGCGCACGGCGAACAGATCGTTCAGCCGGGCGATGACCGCGGCGGTCTCCGCCGCCGTCTTCGGCATCTCGCTGCCGCCGGTGGCGGACTGGATGGCGTCGCGGACGATCTGCATCGGTGCGCGCAGGCCCGACTTGTCGCCGTCGACATTGCGCATCGGCGGCCGGTCGAGCGCCGTCCCGGCGAAGAGATAGGCGTTGCCGGCCGACGCGTTCAGCAGCCCGACCACCTGATCCAGCACGCCGCGCGCCCGCACCTGCAGCGAACTGCCGGTCGGCGACTGCTGCCCCAGCCCGGTGGAGGCGGCGGCCAGCAGGTCGGTGCCTGACGCGATGATGCTGGTCATCGCGCTGTCCATCGTCTTCATCCGGCCGTCGAGCAGGTCGGTGGTCTTCACATACTCGTCGGTGCGGTCGAACAGGTTGCGCAGCGCGATGTCGCGGCCAGTGCTGGCGCCGATGGTCGCCGCGACGTCGGCATGGATGCCGGTCGCCACCTCCTCGTTGGCGCGGACCAGCTCCATCTGCTGCCGGGTCATGGTGCTTTGCAGCTTCCGGCTCATCCCCAGCGTGGACAGGGCATTGTACAGCATCGGATCTTACCCCTTGATCTGCAGCAGGATGTCGATCATGCGGCCGGCGACCTGCACCACCTGGGCACTGGCGCCATAGCTCTGCTCGATCAGCAGCAGCTTCTGCATCTCGTCGTCGATGTTGACGCCGTCGCGGTTGATCCGGGCTGACTCCAGCGTGTCGGCGCTGATCTTGCGCGCGTTCATCTCCGCTTCCGCACCGGTGCGGTAGCCCTGCTGGGCCGACACCATGGCGGTGGCGTAGCTGCCGAGCGTCGCGGAGGCCGGCATGTCGGTGGCGGCGAAGCTGCGCGCGGTGGTGAAGACGGTCAGGAACTTGTCGATCTGCGTCTGGTCGCCGGGCTGGAGCGGGGCCGCCGCCTGGACGCCGCTGCGCACCCGCCAGCTTTCCGTCCGCACCGCGTCGTTGACGGCGATGCGCGAGGCAAGACCGGCGGTGGTGCCGTAGGCCGCACCGGCATCGGTGAACAGGCCCGGCTGGGTCGGATCGGCCTCGGCCCCCTGGAAGGCCTGGACGAGGCCGGCGGCCATCTCGTCGAGCTGGGCCAGCGCGCGGGGCATGTCCTGCTTGATGGTCTGGACATAGCCCATGATCCGGCCGCTCTGGATCTCGCTGTCCGGCTTGGCGGACAGGGCGACGCCGTTGGCCATCACCTCGTCCCCCAGCAGCGTCAGCGGCTGTTCGCCGGGCGCCAGCGGGTGGTCGAGCAGGGTCTGGCCGTTGCGGGTCATCACCACCATCAGGCCGCCCTCGCGGCTGTAGGTGCGGATGCCGATCTCCTGCGACACCCGGTCGAGCAGGCGGTCGCGCTCGTCGCGCAGGTCGCCGGCGTCGCCGCCGCGCGCATCCAGATCGGCGATCCGGCCGTTCAGCTCGCTGACCCGCTGCAGTGCGGTGTTCACCGTGTCGACGGAAACCTGCAGGCGGTCGCGGGTGTCGGACCGCACGGTCTGCGCCGCCTCCGCCGCCCGCTTCAGCGAATCGGTCAGCGTGATCGCCTGCGACACCACGGCATTCTGGGCGGCATCGTCCTGCGGCATGCCGTGCAGGCGGGAGAAGGCCTGCTGCAGCTTCGACAGCTGGGTGGAGACCGATTTCTCGTCCTGCGGCTGGCCCAGCACCAGGGCGTAATCGGCAAGCGCCGACGCCCGCGCCTCCTGCCCGGTGTAGCGGCTGGTCTCGAACCGGGCATCGCGGATCAGCAGCTCGTCCACCTTGCGGGCGACGGCGTCCACCTGCACCCCGGAGCCGCGGCCGGCGGTGTTGACCGACGACAGGGCGAGGTCGCGGCGCACATAGCCGGCGGTGGTGGCGTTGGCGAGGTTGTGGGAGGTCATCGCCGCCTGCTGCTGCGTCGTGCGCAGGCCGGACAGGGCGGCGGTGAGGGCGAGTTGGACGCTCATGGCCGGGGCTCCGTCGGGACTGGGCTCAACGCTTCAGGCGGGTGGTTTCTTCCACCAGCTCGTCGGTGGTCCGCACCAGGGTGGCGTTCGACGAATAGGCGCGCTGGGTTTCGATCAGCGACACCAGTTCGGTGGCGATGTCGACGTTCGACTGCTCCAGGGCCCCGCCGACCACGGTGCCGGCGCCGCCCTGCTTGCCGGGGCCCAGCGTCAGCGTGCCGGTGTCGGACCCCAGCACGAAGGTGTTGCCGTCCTGGGCGACCAGACCGTCGGGGTTGGTCACGGTGGCGACCGGAATCTGGTAGAGCGCCTGGCGGGCGCCGTTGTCGTACAGCACCCACAGCTTGCCGCCGTCGTCGATGTCGACCGAGGTGACCTGACCGACCTTGGCGCCGTCGCGCGTCACCGTCGGCACATAGTCGCCGTTCAGCTGGGTGAGGTTGCCGAGGGACATGGTGAAGCTGTCGGCGGTCGGGGTGGCCGGCGAGGTGACGGTGATCCCCGGCATCGGGTCGAGCGGCAGGCCGGCGCCATCCACCGGCTTTCCGGCATTGGGACCGGTGGCGGCGAAGGTCAGCGTCAGCGGCGCGCCGCCCACCGTGTAGCCGGCCGGTCCGGTGGCGGTCAGCGTCCATTCGTTGGGCGTGGCGCCCTTGGTCCAGGTCAGCGACAGATCCAGCGCGTTGCCGAGCGGGTCGTAGAAGGTCGGGCTGGTGGTGAAGCTGTCGCCCGCCGCCGCCTGGGCCGGCAGGTTGCCCGAGAAGTTCATCGTCGTCGTCTTGGATCCGCCATAGACGAGATTGCCGATGTTGACCGACTGCAGGTCGTCGAAGCGGGCGGTGCTGACGTTGGGCAGCGTGCCGTCGGGGTTCAGCTTCCAGGCTTCCAGATACTGGCCGGCGTTGTTGCGCAGGAAGCCGCTTTCGTCGGGCAGGAAGCTGCCGGCGCGGGTCAGCGAATATTCCGGCGTGCCGGAGGACTTGTTGCCGACGACGAAGAAGCCGTCGCCGCTGATCGCCATGTCGGTGGTCGAGCCGGTTCCGAGGATGGTGCCGTCCTGCTGCACCTTATAATGCGTGGTCGACTGCACGCCGCTGGCCGTGTAGGTGCTGCGGGCGCCGGGCGAGGTGACCAGGGTGGAGAAATCCACGGCGGCGCGCTTGTAGCCGACCGTCTGGGAGTTGCTGATGTTGTCCGAGATGGCGGCGAGGCGCGAGCTTTGCGCCGCCATGCCGCTGACACCGGAACGCATAGCGCTGTACAGGCTCATCCTTGGGATCCTCTGGTCAACCGTTGAACAGGCCGTCGAACGGGCCGTCGCTGTGACGACGAACGGAATGGGCGAACGGTAGGGGAGTGGCGCGTCCCGGGATTCTCCACGAAGGACTGACGGGGTTAACGGTATCGAAGGGGTTTTAAAGGCGCTTTAAAAGAAAAAGCGAGCGCTTTTGTTAAAATGCTTGGGGTTTTTATTTGGAAGTTATTTTGTGTTGCCCCCTCCCCATCCCTCCCCCGCGTTCCGCGGGAGAGGGGGCAGGAGCTTTGCGGGAGCGTGGCAAAGGAGTGGCGGAGTTCCCCCTCCCGCGATCGGACCGGCCTTTGGCCGGCCGAGAGCGGGGGGGTAGGGAGGGGGCAAGCACCACGCCTCCTCACCCCGGCCGCCGCAGCAGGGTGATGCTGATCCGCCGGTTGCTGGGGTCGAGCGGGTCGCTGCTGCCGAAATGGTCGAGGTCGGCGCGTCCCTCGACGCGGACGATGCGGCTGCCGGGGATGCCGCTGGCCAGCAGTTCGCGGCGGGCGGCGTTGGCGCGGTCGCTGGACAGTTCCCAGTTGCCGTATCTGGCATCGGGGGCATAGCCGAGAGCGTCGGTGTGGCCGGTGATGCCGATGGGATTGGGGACGGAGGCCAGCGCCGAGGCCACCATCCGCATCAGCCGGCGGCCCTGCTCGTTCATCTGGGCCGAGCCGACCTTGAACATCGAGAAGCGGGCCTGATCGGTCAGCTGGACGCGCAAGCCTTCCGGCACCTGCTGGATCACCAGACTGCCCTGCAGGGCGTTGAGATCAGGCGCGGCGGCGATGCGCTGGCGCAGGTCGCGCTCCAGCGTTTCCAGCGCCACCCGTTCGGTCAGTTCGGCGGATTGGCGGTCGAGCAGCGCCTCCAGCTCCGCCCGCGTCGCGGTGGCGCCGGTGGGCGGAGGTTGGGCTGCTGCCGGTGCGGCGGCGGCCTGTGCCGGTTCGGCGGCGGGGCGCAGCAGGTCGACCGGCGGCACCGGGCTGCCGGCCGGATGCGGCATCGGATCCTTGCGGCCGGCCGGCTGGCGGTCGCTGTCGCCGACCGACGCCACGACCGGCGGCGAGGCGACGGGGCTTGCCTGATCGCCGGCGGCGTTGGGGGTGGTCAGCGAGCCGGTCCTGTCGACCGAGCGGCCGGCCAGCATGCCGTCGGCGCCGGAGTTGCTCTGCGACACCGCGACCGGGTTGAAGTAATCGGCGATGCCCTTGCGCTGCTCGGTGGTGGTGATGTTCATCAGCCACATCACCAGGAAGAAGGTCATCATTGCCGTCACGAAGTCGGCATAGGCCAGCTTCCAGGTTCCGTTGTGCTCCTCTTCCTCATGGCCGCCGAGATGGCGCTTGACGATGATCGGGGGGAGGGCGGTCTTGCGCGGCATGGCCGGTCACGCCGGCTGGCGGGCGTCGCGGGCCTTGGCCTGCGACGACAGTGTGGTGGCGACCTCGACCTCGGCTAGGCTGGGCTGGATGTCGGTGTACAGCACCTTGCGGGCGTATTCGGCGCAGACCTGCGGCGGGCTGCCGCGCAGATAGGCGCAGAGCGCCGCCTTGATGCAGAAATACATGTTCAGTTCCGATTCCCGCCGCTGGCGGGCGGCGCTGGCGATGGGACCGACCATGCCGTAGGACAGCAGCACGCCGAGGAAGGTGCCGGTCAGCGCGCCGCCGATCATGCGGCCCAGCACCTCCGGCGCCTCGCTGATGGCGCCCATGGCGTTGATGACGCCCAGCACCGCGGCGACGATTCCCAGGGCCGGCAGGGCGTCGGCAAGGTTCTGCAGCGCCTTCGGCACCTGGTTCAGTTCGCGGCCCAGCGTGTCCAGCTCCTCCGTCATCAGCGATTCCAGGTCGTGCGGGTTGTCCTGCCCCAGCGCGATCAGGCGCAGATAGTCGCAGAGGAAGGTCATGCAGCGCTCATAGCGCAGGACATTGGGATACTGGGTGAACAGCGGGCTTTCGGACGGCTTGTCGATGTCGGCTTCGATCTGCGACATGCCCTTGGACTTGGCGACGCGCAGCAGGCCGTAGACCAGCGCTATCATGTCGAGATAGTCGTTCTTGGGCGTGCTCCGCCCGCGGGCGATGGCGCCGACGGCGCGCAGCGTGTCGCGCAGGACCGACGGGCTGTTGGCGATGGCGAAGCCGCCGATGCCGGCACCGATGATGATGAGGATCTCGACCGGCTGCCACAGCACGGCCATCCGCCCGCCCATCGCATAGAATCCGCCCAGCACGCTGGCGAATACCGCGATCAACCCGAACATCAAGCGCATGGTTCTCTTCTCCGGAAGTGCACAAGCCGTCGCGACGGGTGGCAACGCGCCGACGACGCTACAGGCCGCCGTTTAAAGCGGCTTTACGGATCGCTGCCCGCAGGTCAGGGCTTACCGCGCCAGTCGCGCGCCAGCCGGTCGAGCGCGGCGGCGGCAGCGAGGTCGCGCTCCACCGACTCCGCGCGCAGCGGGCCGGCGGCCGGCGGCGGGGCCAGCGCGTCGAGCAGCCCGGCCCAGCGGGTGCCCGCCAGCCGGGTCCGTTGCGTTTCGCCCAGGCCGCGCAGCGCTTCGCCGTCGCCGGCCAGATAGGCGGACAGGCCCTGCAGGGCGATATCCTCCGCCGTCGGCTCGGCCCCGGTCGCGGCCAGCTCGGCGAAGGCCTTGCGGGCGGCGGGCCACTCGCCGGCGGCGAACAGGCCCTGGGCACGGAGCCGCGCCGCCTCCGCCCCGGTCAGGCCACGCAGTGCATCGAGCGCCCGCACGGTGTCGCCGTCGCCGAGCAGCGCGTCGGCACGCAGCAGGGCGCGGCGTTCGGCCAGGGCGGGCTCCAGCGTCGGGCTGCCGGTGCCGGTCAGCACGTCCAGCGCCTCGGCCTCGCGCCCGCTGTCGATCAGGGCGCGGGCCAGGGTGGCGCCCAGCTCCGCCCGCTGGGATCCGGTCGCGCTTTCGGTCAGGGCATGCAGGATGCGGGTGGCCTCCAGCGCATAGCCGTCGCGCAGCAGCAGGGCGGCGAGGCGCTGGCGCAGCTTGCCGTCCGGGCTGTCGGCGAGCGCGACCAGCCGGCCGTGCCGGGCCTGCAGCGCCAGCGCATAGAGCCCGCCCGGCGGCGAGCGGTCGAGGTGGTCGAGCACGGCGGCCAGCAGGTCGCGCCCGGCCGCCAGGGCGTCGCGCCCGCGCGCCGTGGCGCCGAAGCGGCGGCCGAGCAGGCCGAAGATGTCGAGCGCCGCGTCGGTCTTGCCGCTGCGGGCATAGGCGCTGCCGAGGGCGGCCAGCGCGTCGGTTTCGATCTCGTCACCGCGCCAGGCGAAGCGCAGGGCCTCCAGCGCGGCGATGGCGCCGTCCTCGTCCAGCCGGCCCAGGCTGCGGCGCAACTCGATGGCGCGCACCTCCGCCCGGCGGGCGAAGGGGCCGCGGCGCTGACCGGCGGCGGCGTCGTACCGCTCCAGCGCCGCGTCGGGAGTCGCCTTCAGCTCGGCCAGCCGGCCGCGGAAGTAATCGAGCCGCCCGTCGGCCATGCCCTTGGAATCGACGGTGATCATTCCCAGCACGATCAGGTTCAGGGCGGCGCTGTCCCCGGCCTCGTCCGACGCGGCGGCCAGCGTGGTCAGCAGGCGGCTGCGCAGGTCGGGCGGATAGTCGAGCAGGCGGCGCAGGGCGATGGGCAACCCCTCCTTCGCCGCCGCCCAGCTGGTGGGGGCGAGAGCGACGCTGCGCCAGACGGTGTGGTCGGGCATGACGCCGGCCGGCAGCTGGACGAACAGGTTGTCGTCCGGCGCGTCCTCGCGGTCGAGCGCGCGGAAGGCGTCGCCGAGAATGCGCAGGGTATAGCGCTGGTCGGGTGCCGGCGACAGGCTGGCCGCCATCTCCAGCGCCGCGCGTCCTTCCTCGTCCATGGCGCGGGCCAGCAGGAAGCGGATCAGCGCGATCTGCGCATCGACCCGTGCACGGCCCTGCGCCGCGCCGACAGCGCGCTGCAGCGCCTCGCGCGTGCGGTTGAAATCGTCGCCGGCCCAGGCGGCGAGGTCCATCGCCGCGATGGGCGGCGGGGCCGGGGGCTTGGGCGGTTCGGCCGCCTGTGGCGCGGGTTTCGCTGTGCGGTCCGGCATGCGTTCGAGCCGGCGCAGCGTGTCCTCGATGCTGGAGCGGACTTCGCCTTCCAGGCTGGCGACGAGGGGGAGGGCTGGGCTGGGCTTTTCGGAACCGGGCAGGATCCCCCTCTCCCCCCCGGGGAGAGGGTCGGGGTGAGGGGGATGCATTGCGTGGCCATCCCGAGAATCCTCGCCGCGCTCCCCCCTCACCCTAACCCTCTCCCCGGGGGGGAGAGGGGATTCCACCGGGAGAGGGAAATTGGCGGGCGCCGCGTTGGCGGTGCCGATGGGATTCAGAGCTTCGGCAATCGTTGCCACACTGGGCGGAGCAAGCGGTGCCGGGGTGGGTTCCGGCCCCGCGGCAACCACCGCCTCCGGCTGCACCTCAAACGGCGCCCTCGGCTTGACTCCTGGCACCGGCGGGCCGCCGACATCGACGATCAGCATCCGGCGTTCGATGAAGCTGGCGACCCGCGCGCCGCAGGGGATCGCCGCGGTCAGGCTGCGACCGTCATCCGCTGTCACGAAATCTGACAAGCGGCGGGAGAAGCTGTCGCGCAGGCTGGCGAGCGGCCAGCGCACCGGATCGGGCGTGCCGATGCGCAGGACGCAGCCGTCGACGACCGCCACCGGCTCCAGCCCCTTCGGCACGGTCAGCACCAGCCGCGAATAGTCGCCATGGTCGCCCAGCTGCGCGCGGACCGAGGCCGCCTGTGCCGGACCGGGCACCGCCAGCAGGGCGAGGACCAGGGTCGAACCGAGAAGCGATGCGGTATCCGGGCGCCGTTTCATCACAGTCGTCTCGCATTTTATCGAAATGATCGCCAAACCTCACCCAAGACCGGAAAGGCACCGGTGGGGTCGGTCCAGGTTGAAACCCGGCTTTAAACTGCATCGTCCAGATTAAGGTGGAGTTCAAAACCGGAGTGTTCGGCGATGGAGAACCAGCTTTACATCGGACTGTCGCGCCAGATGGCTTTGCGGCGGCAGCTGGACGTCGTGGCGAACAACGTCGCCAACATGAATACCGCCGGCTTCCGCGGCGAACGCACCCTGTTCGAGGCGGCGCTGGAGGCCGGCGGGCGCAAGCCGACCGACCGCATCGCCTTCACCATCGACCGCTCCACCTACACCGACCTGCGCGCCGGTGCCTTCACGGAGACCGGCAACCCCTATGACGTGGCGCTGGACGGCGACGGTTTTCTGTCGGTGCAGACGCCGGACGGCGTGCGCTACACCCGCGACGGCCGGCTGCGCCGCGATGCCGACGGCACGCTGGTCGGCACCAACGGCTATCCCGTGCTGGACGACGGCCGCCGGCCCATCGTCATCCCGTCGGACAGCAGCGTCATCAGCATCGGGTCGGACGGGCTGCTGTCGGCCGACGGAAACGTGATCGCCCGCATCGCCGTGTCGCGCTTCGACAATCCGCAGATGCTGAAGCAGACCGGCGACCTGCTGTTCGAGCCGGGCGAGGGCATGGAGGCGCGTCCGGCCCCCGATACCCGTCTGGTGGAGGGCAAGGTCGAACGGTCCAACGTGCAGGGCATCGTCGAGATCGGCCGCATGATGGACCTGACCCGCGATTATCAGGCGGTGACCAGGATGGTGGACGACGGGCAGGACCTGCTGCGCTCCGCCATCAACCGCCTCGGCAAATCCTCTTGAAGCTCCGAAGGAGAGTCCGTCCATGCGCGTGCTCAGCATCGCGTCCACCGGCATGATGGCCCAGCAGATGAACGTCGAGGTCATCTCCAACAACATCGCCAACATCAACACCACGGCCTTCAAGCGCTCGCGCGCCGAATTCCAGGATCTGATGTATCAGGCGGAGCGGCGGCAGGGCAGCCAGTCCACCGATTCGGGCACCATCGTGCCGACCGGCGTCGAGGTGGGGCTGGGCGTGCGGCCGACCTCGGTCAACCGCATCAACACCACCGGCAACCTGACCTCCACCGGCAACGAGCTGGATCTGGCGATCGAGGGGCGCGGCTATTTCAACGTGACCCAGCCGGGCGGCGATACGGTCTATACCCGCGCCGGCAGCTTCAAGCTGTCGCCGGAGGGCACCATCGTCACCGCCGACGGCTTCACCGTCGCTCCCGGCATCACCGTGCCGCAGGGCACGCGCGAGGTGGTGATCAACCGCTCGGGCGAGGTGCTGGCATATGTCGACGGCCAGAACCAGCCGGTCAACCAGGGCCAGCTGGCGATGACGGTGTTCGTCAACGATTCCGGCCTGGAAGCGCTGGGCGACAACCTGTTCCGCGCCACCCCGGCGTCGGGCGAGCCGCAGGACGGGCTGGCGGGTCAGGCCGGCTTCGGCACCATCCGCCAGAAGTACCTGGAATCCTCCAACGTCAACGTGGTGCAGGAGATCACCGAGCTGATCTCTGCCCAGCGCGCCTACGAGATGAACGCCAAGGTGATCGAGGCCGGCGACCAGATGGCCTCCACCATGACCAACATGCGGTGACGACGGTGATGCGATCCATCCGCCGGCCCCTTGCCGTTCTGCTGCTTGGGACCGTCCTGGCCCTGCCGCTGCAAGCCGCCGCAGGTCCGGTCGAATCCCGGCTGGCGGAGGAGCTTCTGGCCTCGCTCGGCCCGTCGGTGCCGGCCGACGCCCAGGTGGCGGTCACCCTCGGCCGGCCCTTCGACGGCAGGCTGGACGCCGTGCGCGACATCAACCTCGATCCCCGCACCGGGACCTTCCAGGCTCGCATCCTCAGCGACGGCCGGATCGTGGAGCTGAACGGCAGGGCCGAGGTCGAGGTGGCGATGCCTGTGCCGGTCCGCCGCATCCGGCCGGGCGAGATCATCGAGGCGGCGGACCTGACCACCGTGCGCCTGTCGCTGGACCGCGCCGGATCGGGGTTCATCTCGTCGGCCGACGCGCTGATCGGCCTGTCGCCGCGCCGCCAGATGCCGGCCGGCCGGCTGATTCAGGTCGGATCGGTGGGCGCGCCCATCGTCGTCCAGCGCAACCGGCCGGTGACGTTGGTTTACGAGGATGGCGCCCTGGTTCTGGCGGCGCGCGGACGTGCCCTGCAGGAGGGCGGCGTCGGCGACGTCGTCCGCGTCATGAACATCGCCAGCAGCACCATCGTCACCGGGACCGTCACCGGCGCGGAAACCGTTTCCGTGAATGGCCCGCGCATTCCGCAACGACCGTGAATAGTGGCCGCGCGGCCCTGATCGACCCATAAAAGGGAGCTTCCGTCATGCGCACCGCGCTCGTCCCCATCCTGCTGCTCTCGGTTGCGACCGGAGGCTGCGCGCGGCTGTCCGATATCGGCAGCGCTCCCACCCTGTCGGAGATCTCCAATCCGGCGATGCAGCCGGAGGCGCGCGTGATCTCGCTGCCGATGCCGCAGCCGTCCATGGCCGAGCAGATCCCCAGTTCCCTGTGGCGCACCGGGTCGCGCGACTTCTTCCGCGACCCGCGCGCCAAGTCGGTGGGCGACCTGCTGACGGTGGTCATCGACATCTCCGATCAGGCGCAGCTGCGCAACAGCACCCAGCGCGGCCGCACCAACAACGAGAAGGCCGGGCTGCCCAACTTCTTCGGGCTGGAAAGCCGCCTGCCCGCCGTGCTGCCCGATGCGGTCGATCCGTCCAACCTTGTCGATCTCGACAGCTCCAGCACGTCGAGCGGCAACGGCACCATCCAGCGCAACGAGCGGATCGCCATGCGTGTCGCCGCGGTGGTGACCCAGGTGCTGCCGAACGGCAACTTCGTGATCGCCGGCCGGCAGGAGGTGCGGGTGAACTACGAGCTGCGCGAGATGCGCATCGCCGGCGTCATCCGTCCCGAGGACATCAGCAACGCCAACACCATCGAATACGACAAGATCGCCGAGGCGCGCATCACCTATGGCGGCCGCGGCCAGATCACCGACGTGCAGCAGCCGCGCTACGGCCAGCAGGTGCTGGACGTGATCCTGCCTTTCTGACATCCGGCTTTACTGGGGAATCCGCACCATGAAAGCCGTCCTGCTGTTCGCCGTGGCCGCCGCGCTCGCCTTTGCCGGCGGCTACGGCTTCGGGCGTTTCGAGGCCCCGCAAGACACCGCGGCCACCGGCCAGCCCGATGCCGGGGCGTCCATCGCCGGCGGCCCGTACTATGTGGAGGCCGGGCAGCTGGTCGTGCCGATGCTGGAGCGCGGCCGCACCGTCGCCTTCATCCTGACCCAGGTGACGCTGGAGGCGTCCAGCGCCGACGACGCGCTGCTGGTGCGCCGCCGCCTGCCTCACGCGCGCAGCGCCATGCTGGAGGCCCTGTTCGACCTCGCCGGCCATGGCCGCTTCAACGGCCCGTCGGTCGATCCGCAAGGCGTTGCGACCGCTCTGCTGGCCGGCGCCAACGGCACCCTGACCAGCCATGAAAGCGCCCAGCCGGTCCGCGCGGTGCTGATCGACCGGCTGCTGCGCCAGGACAATACGCGGTCGTGATGACCGGAGAGACACCCTCTCCCGCCCCGGGAGAGGGCGTGCCACACCTCACGACGCCGACAGCACCGCTCCGGAATCCACCGTGGCGCCGTTCTTCAGCACGAACTTGGTGGCGCCGTCGACGCTGCGCACCTCGGCCACCGTGTCGGTGACGACGGTGGCGGTGTTCAGCGTCTTGCCGTCCTTGTCCTTGGCCGTCACCCGCAGGGTGTAGAGGCCGTCGGGGGCGGTGCCGCCGCTGGGTGTCTTGCCGGTCCAGCTGAAGACCTGGCGGCCGGTCTGCAGGGCGCCGGGCGTGCTGTAGACCACGTTGCCGGCGGCGTTCAGCACGTCCAGCTTCACGGAAGCCGGCTGGCCGTCCACCGTATAGGCGGCCTCCGCCTTGCCGCCGGTCAGCGACAGCTGGTTCGATTCCACCTCCACCTTGCGGCCGAGCAGGGCCATGTCCATGCGCATGCCGCTGCTCTTCAGCGTGTCGAGCACCTTGCCGAGCGTGTCGTTGGAGCGCATCGACTGCTCCACCGTGGACAGCTGCGCCAGCTGGGTCATGAACTGCGAGGCATCCATCGGCGCCAGCGGGTCCTGGTTGCGCAGCTGGGCGGTCAGCAGCTTCAGGAAGGATTCGTAATCGACCGTGGGCTTCTTGGACTCGTCGGCGGACGCCGCGGCGGTCTTTGCGGTGGCGGCGGTGACGCCGGTGCCGGGGGTGGTGGTCATGGCGGGAGGGGCTTTCCTGTTCAGACGGTAACGTCGACCAGCCCGTCGATCGGGCGCATCGGTCTGTCCGCGACGGGTTCGGGACTGGCTTCGGATTGGGCCTGAGCGCGCCAGCCGGCGGTGGCGCGGCCCTGGTCGGGAGCGGCGAAGCCGCGCGACTGCCCATCGTCCTGCAGCGAGAATTGCAGGCTGGCATTGTCGAGCGACAGACCGGCATCGCCGAGCGCGCGTTCGAGCTGTTGCAGGTCGCGCCGCAGCAGGGCCAGCGTGTCGGCCTGTTCGGCCTGGACGGTCAGCGAAACCTTGCCGTCGCTGACGTCGGCGACGACGCGGATGCGGCCGAGCTCCGCCGGGGCGAGGTCGATGTGGAACTCGCCGCCGCCGGATTCGAGCACGCGGACCAGCGGAGCGGCCAGCTGCGCCATCGCCGGACTGTGCGCCGTGGCGGCCCGGCCCGATGCGGCGGCGGCGGCATATTGCGTGGCGGCCTGGGCGGGCAGGGTGGGCAGGGCTTCGAAGCCGGTCGCGGCGGTGCCGCTGCCGGCGCTGGCGGTGGACTGTGCGCCGAAGGCGGGGGCCGGTTCAGGAGCGATGGGGGTGGCGATTGCATCGGCGGCGGGCTGGGCCGTCCGGGGAGACGCCGCGGCGCTGACGGGCTGGTCCGCCTTGTCGGCGGCGGCCGGCCGGCCGGTTCCGCGGGCGGAGCGGATCGCGGTCCGAGGATCGCTGCTCTCGTCGCGGCGGTTGGCGCGCCCGTCCGGGTCCGCGTCGGCGGCGACGGTGGGGGCTGGAATGGCTGCGGTCGAGGCGGTCGCCTCTGTGGGAACGGGCGTGGACTGCGGGAAAGCGGGGTCTGCCGCGCTCTGGCCCGTGGCGCACTGAGGGGCTCCTTCGGCGCTTGCGCTCTGTGTCGTGCCCTCAGGCGTGGGGGCACCGGTTGCGGACGGTTCTACCGGCTGCTGCGGAGCGGCAGCGTTCCCCGTGGTCCGGTTGCCGTTTCCTGTTGCGGAAAGAGCCTGCTGCCCTGCCGGCGGTACGGCCTTGCCCTGATTGGGTTCCGGCGTGGTGGGCACGGTCTGCGACGCCGCCGCGGGCGGCGCAGCCGGGATGGCGGCGACCATCCAGGGCATCAGCGGGGCGTCGGTGCTGCCGCCGGGCTGGACCGCCGGCTGGACGACCGCCTGGATAATCGCGGACTGGGCGGCGGCGGGGCTGTCGGGCGTCGGCTCCTTGCGTCTGCGCAGACGGTCGGGGCGCGTCGCGGCCTCGTCGGGGTCCCCCTCCGCGGTGTCGTCCACCAGGCTGGAGAAGTCGCCGTCGCGGGCATCGTCGCCGGCGGATCCGCCGCGCTGAGACGGGGCAGGGCGGGGCGGTGCCGCGACGGCATCGGGCATGCTGGTCATGGCGCTCAATTGGTCAGGGTGGGGCGCGGCACGGCGGTGGCGGCGGTGACGGGGATCGTGGCCCCGACCGCAGCCGGAGCCGCCTTGCGGTCGCCGGGCAGGGCGCGGCGCTGCAGGATCAGCCGTGTCACCTCGCGGGCCTTGGCGTCGGCCATCTCGGCCAGGATCGGGGCGGCGCGCCGTTCGGTGATGCGGTCCAGCACGTCGACGACCATGTCGGTTTCCATGTCCGTCAGGATGCGCGCGGCGTCGCGCGGCTTCATTGCCTCGTAGATCGCCACCATGCGCTTCAGGTCTTCCTGCTGCAGGGTGGAGCGCTGGGTCATCAGCGCCTCGACCTCACGCTTCACGCCGTTCAGCCGCTGGATCTGGGTGCCGACGCGCGCCTCGGTGGCGGCGAGCACCGCTTCGGCCTCGCGCAGGCGGTTCTGCCGGCCGGCACTGTCGGCCTTCTGCTCGTCGATGGCGGCGCGCAGAAGCGGGTCGGTGCAGCTGGGCGGAGCCAGCGCCACCGGCGGCGGCGCCTCTGCGACCGGTGTCGAGACCGGCAGGGGAGCGGGGACCGGTGCCTGTGCAGCCGCCGCCTCGGCGGCCTGGGCGTCGGTGGCCTTGGGATCGGTGGCTTTCAGGTCGGTCGCCCACGGGCGTTCATGGGCGCCGAATTCGCGGTCGAACTGCTGGGCGATCACCGGGAAGCCGTCGACCAGGGCGCCGAGTTTCAGCGGCAGGACCATCAGGACGGCGACCAGAGTGATGGGGAGGATGCGCGGAATCATGCCGACGCCTCCGATCCCACGGTGCGCAGCCGCGCGTAGAAGGCATTGGCCGCGGCCTTCGCCGGGGCGGATGGGGCCGTGCCGGTGGGGGCCGTGCCGGTAGTGGCGGGAGCGGCAGCGTCGTCAGTCTGGCCGGCGACGGCGCGCAGAGCCGTTTCGAGCGCCTGGAACTCGCCCTTGTCGACCTCTGCCGCTTTCAACGCCGACAGCATCGGAGAAGCCGGTGCGGCCTCGGCATCGGCCCGTTTGGCCATGCCGCCTGCGTCGACCCCGGCATCAGGGGCGGTATCTTCCGGTCGCGCCCGGCTCCGGCCGGCGCGCGCGGCGCTCCCCATGGCGCCCTCATCCAGGCGGCGCAGCAGGGCGCGGGCATGCTGGACCGATTCCTCCATGCGGGCGGTGGTGCGCTCGCAGGAACCGAGGATCAGCGCCATGTCCTCCTTCATGCCCTTCGCGCGGTCCAGGTCGTCGGACAGCCGCGCGGCGATCTCCGTCGCCGAGGCCACCATGCGCTTCATCGAGGCGTCGGTGTCGTCGATCGACTTGGAGAAGGTCGACACCAGGGCGTTGATCTCGGATTGGCCGGTTCGCAGCAGCTTCAGCCGCTTGTTGACGATGACCAGATAGGCGGTCGCCGTGACCAGCATCACCGCCAGGGCCGCGTCAATGAGAAAGGAGACCATCGATCAGCTCCTGCTTGGTGTCGAGATCGGTGTCGATCTTCACCGCGATGTTGTCGTTGCGCTGTCCCATGTGCCCGGCGAACAGCGGGATGGTCTTGCTGAAGACCAGGACGGTCTGATCCGGGCTGATTCGCAGCTTCAGCGACTGGCCCTTCTGCCAGGCCAGCACCTCGCCCAGCGGCACCTTGGTCTCCGCCAGCACGGCGACCAGCTCCAGCTTGGAGCGCATCAGCTCGTTCTTCAGGTGGCTTTCCCACACCGTGTCATGGCCGAACTTCTCGCCCATGAACATCTGCACCAGCTTGCCGCGGACCGGCTCCAGCGTGGCATAGGGGATGACGATGTCGATATGGCCGGTCCGGCGCTCCACCTCCACGGCAATGCGCACGCGGATGATGGCGTTGGTGGCGCGGGTGATGGTGGCGAATTGCGGGTTCACCTCCAGCCGGTCGAAGACGAAATCGACCTGGGCCAGCGGATCGAAGGACTGCCCCAAATCCTGGAGCACCACCTTCATCATCCGCTCGGTCATCTTGCGTTCGATGGAGGTGTAGGCGCGCCCGTCGATCCGCCCCGGCCGCGACCGCCGTCCGCCCAGCAGCACGTCCATCATGCAATAGATCAGCGCGCTGTCGATGGACACCAGCATCTGGTTGTCCCACGGTTCGGCGCGGGCGACGCCGATCAGGGCCGGCAGTTCGATGGTGTCCTGGAAATCGGTGTAGCGCAGCCATTCGATCTTCGACAGTGACGCCTCGACGTTGGTCGACGCGAACTGGCGCAGCGAGGTGTTCAGCATCCGCACCATGCGGTCGAACACCACGTCCAGCATCGGCAGCCGGTCCTTGTTGACCGTGGTCGAGCTGACCAGCCGCTGGATGGCGCTCATCTCCGGCCCGCCGCCTTCAGGCGCGCCGAAATTCAGCAGCCGGTCGATCTCCTCCTGGCTCAGCGTCTTGGTCTCGCCGGACAGGTTGGCCATCGCCTCGCCCATCGCTCCGGCTGCCGGGGCGGCCATGGGAGCGGCGGGCGGGGCGGGCGGATCGGTCTGCTGTGCGGCGGCCAGTTCCCATGCGGCGTCGGACCAGTCCGCGGCCTCGTCGGGGATCGGCTGGGGAGCGGCCATGGATGGGGCGGTCGGGGCAGGGGTGTCGGTCATCCGGTGCCTCTGGAGGTCGCTATTGCGTGAGCAGGCTGCGCAGCAGGACGTCGGTGACGACCTCCTGCCGGCCGGCGGGATCGGACAGGATCAGGTTGAAGCGGCGCTTGATCTCGCTGCGCAGCCGGTGCAGCCCGGCCGATCCCTCCAGGTCGTCCTGGTCCAGGTTGCGCAGGAACTCCTGCAGGCTGTCGGTGAGCTGCGGCATCGCGCGCTCCAGCCTCTCGCGGTCGCGGTGGGCCGCGGTCAGGGACAGGCCGATCTTCAGGAAGCGGGAGGGCGTGTCGCGCCGCAGATTGACCACCAGTTCCGGCATGTCGACCACGCCGTCGGCCGGCAATGCCTCCGTCGCCGCGGGCCACAGCCGGTCCAGCGCCTGCGGGCCGGCGGCCATCCAGTATCCGGCGATCCCGGCGGCCAGAACGGCCCCCACCGCCATCAGGCCCGCGGCAAGGCGGGCGAGCGGCAGGGCGATCACCAGGATGCGTCCCGATCCGCGCAGGCGGTTCAGGACTTCATCCCGGACCGCAGCCGTCCCCGCCATGCCAAATCGTGTAATCATCGCTCCATCCCGCCGGCGATTGCCGAAAATTTTAGTAAAGCTGGTATTCGGTAAGATTTGAGGCGCTTTGTCTTCGGAGTGCGCGCCGTTTTTTACTCCGCTTAAAAGTCGCCCCGTTAGCGTGAGGGGGTGCGCAGGGCGAAGACTAGGCCCGCCGATTTTCAGAAACTTTAAAGGTGCGGGGAACCGTGGACAGTCTGATCGACACCTTGCGGTCGTTGGGGCGCGGTCGGCTGCTCGTGCTGGCGGGGACCGGGCTCGGCATCGTCCTGGCCGTCGCCGGCATGGCGCTTCTGCTGTCGCAGCCGCACATGACGCCGCTCTACAGCGGCCTGGAACCGGTGGAAGCCGGCCGCATCGCCAAGGCGGTGCAGGAGATGGGCGTGCCGGTGACTGCCGGCTTCGACGGAACGACGATCAGCGTGCCGCAGTCCGAAGTCTCCCGCGTCCGCATGGCGCTGGCGGAAAAGGGCCTGCCCGCCCAGGGCGGCGTCGGCTACGAGCTGTTCGACACCGACAAGCCGCTCGGCATCACCAGCTTCATGCAGCGCATCAACCGCCTGCGCGCCATGGAAGGCGAGCTTGGCCGCACCATCGAGACGCTGGCCGGGGTCGAGGCCGCGCGCGTCCACATCGTCCTGCCGGAGCGCGAGGAGTTCTCGCGCAGCGCGCCGAAGCCGACCGCGTCGGTGGTGGTGCGCATGCGCGGCCGGGCGGCGATGGACCGCAAGCAGGCGCTTTCGATCCGCCATCTCGTCTCCGCCGCGGTGCCGAACCTGAAGCCCAGCGCGGTGACGGTGATGGATTCTTCCGGCGAGCTTCTGCTGACCGAGGATGACGGGCCGGGGTTGGCCTCGGCGCGCACCGACGGCATGCGCGTGGCGGCCGAAACCCGCGTCGCCCGAGCGGTGGAGCAGATGCTGGTCGCCCGGCTCGGCGCCGGCAACGTCCGCGTCCAGGTCGCCGCCGAGGTGGAGACCAAGCGCGAGGTGGTGCGCAGCCAGACCTTCGACCCCAACAGCCAGGTCGTCCGCTCCACCCAGACGGTGCAGGAACAGGAGCGCGCCCAGGACAGCAACGGCGAGCCGCCGGTCACCGCCGAACAGAACCTGCCGCAGCGCGACGTGCGCGCCCAGCCGCAGGGGCCGCAATCCTCCAACGACAGCAAGCGGCAGGAGGAGACCGTCAATTACGAGATCTCCAACGTCAGCCGCGAAACGGTGATCGAGCCGGGCGACGTCCGCCGCCTCAGCGTCGCCGTGCTGGTCAACGGCACCTGGAAGACCGCCGCCGACGGCACCCGCCAGTACGAGCCGCGCAGCGCGGAAGAACTGCAGCGCCTGACCGAGCTGGTCCGCTCCGCCATGGGCTTCAGCGAGGCGCGCGGCGACCGGGTGACGGTGGACAATCTGGAATTCGTCGATCTGGCGCCCGACCTGACGCCGCGCCCACTGAGCGACGAGATCGCCGAGACGCTGAGCCGCAACGTCATGACGCTGATCCAGTGGGTGATCCTGCTGGTGCTCTCCGCCCTGGTCATCCTGGTCGGCCTGCGTCCGCTGATCCGCCGCGTCTTCCCGGCGCCGGAACCGGCGGTGGCGGAACCCCCGGCCTTGGCCGCGCCCGCAGCCGCTGCCATGCCGCAGCTGACCGGCCCGGCCATGGCCTCGGCCGCCGCGGCCGGCGGCGGTTCGGCGCTGGCCGACGGCGGGGAAGGCGATTCCGCCGCCCTTGCCGCCGCATCGATGGCGCCGCAGCTGGGCATCGAGGAGACCATGGACCAGTTGATCGAACTGCGCACGGTGGAGGGCCGCGTCCGCGCCTCCTCCATCCGGCGGTTGGGCGAGCTGGTCGACCAGTATCCCGACGAAGCCATCGATATCCTGCGCTCCTGGCTCTATGAGGAGGTGGCGTGATGGCTGCCTACCCGCGCTACCGCTTCGACCACGGCTTCGGCGCGCCCGTCCCGGCGGCGGAGCCGGAGGTGATGGAGGCGGCCGATCCGCTCGACCGTCCCACCCTGTCGGAGCGCGAGCATTGGACCGCCCTGGCCGAGGCCCGCGCAAGCGCGCTGGCCGAGGGTCTCGCCCAGGGCCGGGCCGAGGGCGAACGCGCCGCCTGCGGGCGGATCGAGGCGGAGCTTGCCGTCACCCTCGACCGGCTGGCGCAGCAAATGGCGGCGCTCGACGCCGACCATGCAGCCCTGATGGAAAGGCTGGAGGCCCAGGGCGCCTTCGTGCTGGTGGCGCTGGTTCGCCGCATGGTGCCGCAGCTGCTCGATCAGGTGGCGAGGGAGGAGGTGGAGCGGCTTGCCGCCGAGGCCCTGCGCGCCGCCGGCCAGTCCCCGGTTCTCACCCTGCGCCTGCACCCGTCGCTCTGCCCTCCACTGGAAGAACGGCTGGCCGGGCAGACCGTGTTCCGCGGCCGCATCGACATCCAGGGCGACCCGTCGCTCGCCGTCGGCGCGCTGGAGGCGAATTGGGGTGCCGGCTCCGTCCGCCGCGATCCCGCCGCCTTCGAGGCCGCCGTCGCCGCACTTGCCGACCGTGCCGTCGCCGCCCTGATGTCGGCGCTGTCCCCCGACATGACCTGAACGATCCGAAGCGAGAACCCTCATGCCCCCTTTGAATCTCGACATGCTCGACGACGATCCCAAGCAGGCCGAGAAGGCCGCCGAGAAGTTCGGCGAGAAGCCTTACGACGGCCCGATGAACGCCATCTACAACGTGCCGGTCGACGTGCAGGTCGTGCTCGGCCGCACCAGCATGCTGGTGGCGCAACTGCTGAAGCTCGGCCGCGGCGCGGTGCTGGAGCTGGAGCGAAAGGTGGACGAGCCGGTGGAAGTGCTGGTGAACCACCGCCTCGTCGCGCGCGGCGAAGTGGTGATCGTCGAGGACCACCGGCTGGGCGTCACCCTGACCGAGATCGTGCGGACGGAGCTGGAAATCGACTGAGGGGGAGTTAGACCCCCACCTATCCTCCCCCGCTGGGCGGGGGAGGGACTGCCGCCGCTCTCCCGCACAAGCACTTGCTCCCTCCCCCGCCCAGCTCTCGCACAAAGCTTCGCTTTGTGCTGACGCGACAGGCGGACCGTAGGTCCGCTGAGAGCGGGGGAGGGTTGGGGTGGGGGCATGCGAAGCCGATTCCTCTACACCCGCCCGGAAAGCCCCCGCATGCGCACCCTCACCCTCCTCCTCGCCCTGACCCTCGCCGCCGGCCCCGCCGCGGCGACGCCGCTCGACCTCGATCTCGGTGCGCTGGGGTCGATGGCGGATGGGGCGAGCCTGTCGGGGCGGATCGTCCAGGGCATCGTGCTGTTGACGGTGCTCAGCGTGGCGCCGGGGCTGCTGATCATGGTGACCTGCTTCACCCGGATCATCGTGGTGCTGTCGCTGCTGCGCTCGGCGCTCGGCCTGCAGCAGTCGCCGCCGAACATGGTGCTGGTCAGCCTCGCCATGTTCCTGACCTTCCACATCATGGGTCCGACGATGGACAGCGCCTGGCAGGAGGGGCTGCGCCCGCTGCTGAACGAGCAGGTGACGCAGGAGCAGGGGCTGGAGCGGATGATCGAGCCGTTCCGCGGCTTCATGGCCTCCCATGTCCGCGAGCGCGACCTTGCCGCCTTCGCCGCCTTCACCGCCAAGCCGAAGCCGGCGGGCGAGGACGGTGCTGCAAAGGACGACCGGCCGGTGACGGCGGAGAGCGTCGATCTCAGGCTGCTGATGCCGGCCTTCCTGCTGTCGGAGCTGCGGCGCGCCTTCGAGATCGGCTTCCTGCTGTTCCTGCCCTTCCTGGTGATCGACATGGTGGTGGCGGCGATCCTGATGGCGATGGGCATGATGATGCTGCCGCCGGTGATGATCGCGCTGCCCTTCAAGATCATCTTCTTCGTGCTGACCGACGGCTGGTTCCTGATCGCCGGCAGCCTGATCCGCTCCTACGGGGTGTGAGGATGGACGAGTCCGCCGCCATGCCCGCCGCGCCGCCGGCCAGCCTCGCCGACAGCCTTCTGGTGCTGGCCCGGCGCCGTGGCGCCACGGTGCCGGAGGACGGCTCCATCGCCGGGCTGCTCGCCGCCATCGAGCCCACCCCGCTGATCCCGCATCCGCTGCTGCTGGTGGCGGGGGCCGTGATGGCGGTCGCCTTCCGCCGCGACCGCGCGCTGGCCCTGCCGCCGGCCGACGAACCAGACTCACCGCGGCCATCCGCACCGTCCGCCGATTACTCCTTCTGAGGTGCCGCCATGGGAACGCCGATCAAGATCCGTGAGAATTACAAGAGCCTGAGCGGCGTCGAGAAGAGCGCCGTCATCTTCCTGGCTTTGGGCGAGGAGCGCGGTTCGCGGCTGATGGAACGGCTGGACGAGGACGAGATCCGCCTCGTCAGCCGGGCGATGGCGACGCTGGGCAACGTCACCTCCAATCTGGTGGAGACGCTGATGCGCATCTTCACCGAGCGCTTCGCCAATGCCGGATCGGTCGTCGGCTCCTTCGACAGCACGGAGCGGATGCTGAACCGCTTCCTGCCGGCCGACCGCGTGACGGAGATCATGGGCGAAATCCGCGGCCCAGCCGGCCGCACCATGTGGGAGAAGATGTCCAACGTGAACGAGGGGGTGCTCGCCAGCTATCTGGCCGGCGAATATCCCCAGACGGCGGCGGTCATCCTGTCCAAGATGCGGCCCGACCATGCCGCCAAGGTGCTGGTCCTGCTGCCGCCGGCCATCCGCACCGAGGTGATCGAGCGCATGATCCAGATCGAATCGGTGCAGCGCGAGGTGCTGCTGGACATCGAATCGATCCTGCACAACGAGTTCATGGCGAATTACGCCCGCACCCACGGCAACGATTCGCTGGAGCGGATGGCCGACATCTTCAACCGCATCGACCGCGAGACGCTGACCGAGATCTTCGACGACCTCGAAACGGTGATGCCGGAGCCGACCCAGCGCATCAAGCAGCTGATGTTCACCTTCGAGGATCTGATGCGGCTGGACCGCGTCTCGCTGCAGGCGGTGATCCGCCGCTGCGACACCGGACAGCTCGCCATCGCGCTGAAGGGCGCGCCCGTGGCGCAGCGCGACCATTTCCTGTCGGTGCTGTCGGAACGCGCGCGCATGATCCTTGTAGACGAGATCGAGAACATGGGTCCCTTGCGCATGCGCGACGTCAACGACGCCCAGGCCGAGATCGTCCGCACAGCCAAGGCGATGGCCGACGACGGCACCATCATCATCCCGCAATCCGACGACGTCGACACGGTCGTCTATTGAGCGGAGCGCGCCGGATGGGAGGCTCCTGAATGGCCGGGCGCGACCTCGTCCCCCGGCAGGTGCCGCCGCCCGACCTGCTGGCGGCGCGCTTTGGTATAAGGCCGGCGCCCATGCCGGCTGAGTCGGCGGATGCCGGCGACGGCTCCGAGGCCGGGCCTCTGGTGCGGCGTCTGCTCGACCTGCTCGACACGCTGGCACCGGCCGACGCGGCATTGGCGCGGGGATGCCTGCCGCGCTGCGATTCGACCTTCGGCGCCGGGCTCGCCCTGTTCCTGGCGGCGACGGCCGGCGGCTGCAGCGGTTGGATCGGCGCGGACGCCGCGGCGGAACTGTCCGGCCTCGACGGCGGGCTGCTGATCGACGGTTGCGAGCGGGCGCTGGCCCCCCGCTTCCAAACCGTCGAGGGGCGGGTCTGGCGGCTGTCGCGCGTGCCGCTGCTGGACGGCGACGACGGGCTGCTGTGCGCGGTCGGGATCGAGGACGGGCCGTCGGACCGCGTCACCCTGGTGCTTCAGGCCCGGCCGCAGCGGCTGGGGCCGGTGCAGCTGATGGCGACGCTGGGCGGGCGCCGGCTGGATGTGACCTTGCGGCTGGCCACCGGCCTGCCGTCGTCGGCGCTGGCCGACCTGCATGAGACCTTCAGCGCCGCCCTGGCCGATTGCCGGATCGACGGCACGCTGACCGTCGGCCCGCTGGCCGACGCCTGGCTGGGGCTGGACCGGCCGCTGTCGTCCGACATCGCCCTTTGATCGAATCCCCTCTCCCTGCTCTCAGATTTCGGCCGGCGGCCTGACCAGAGTCGGGCCGGACGGGACTGCCGGCGCCTGAGTCGTCCCCGGCGCGGGCGGCGGCGGCAGGGCTTGCAGCGATGCGCGGGCGGCCTCGCGCAGCGGGACGAAGCCGTCTTCCGGGAATCGGCGAATCAGCGTCCGGTAGGACGCACGCGCCACCTCCGGACAGCCCAGGATGCGGAACTGGTCGCCCTGGCGCAGCAGCGCCACGGCCTCGTCGGTTTTCGGATGGCCGGCGATGGAGGATGCCACCCCATACCACCGGTCGTAAGCCGACCACAAATCACGCACGGAATCGCCGTCGCAGCTGCCGGCGGTGATCGCTTTTTCAAGGGCTTGCCGGTAAGCGCTGTCGGGGCTCTGCGGCACTTGCGCACAACCGCCAAGGGCGAGCAGACAAGCAGCGGCTGCGGTCGCCGGAATGACGGACGCCTTCGTTCCGGACATGGAACCTCCTCAAACACGGATGCCCGGCGACCGTAGGGCAACAGGGTTAAACCAGCGTTCATGTTTGTAAGCGTTGGTTTTCACCCTCTTCACTGTCGTTAACCATAGATGTCGAACGAATTAATGATTGCTTGTGGTGATCACTGCGGAGTCCGGTCGGTTTTCTAAGTAAAACCGTAGATGAATAAAAATTTATCCGGTATTTAGTCGTATGAAACCCTTAAAACGGCGTAAAATGGCGTCCTTGGCTATGTCTATCCGGGTACCTCATTCTGTTGACACGTCGCCTTTCGATGGGTTCTTTTGGGGCTGTGATAAGCATGTGACATGAGCGCAATTGCGTAAAAATCAATGCTTTATCTGCGCTTGCTCGACCATGGAGAATCCAATGCAGGCTTTGCTGATTGAGCCAGCCGATCTGATTGCCGACGCAATCGGTAAACAACTTGCCCTGTGCAAGGTTAACCATGACCGCGTGGACCTGAATGGCCTGCGCGAGTTGGTGGGCGGGCATGGCTCCATCGAGATCGGACATGACGCCATCATCATCGGCGATGTCGGCGACACCGAAGCCTGCGTGGCGATGCTCCGGGCCCGCAACGTCACCGCCGCGATCATCTGCCTGATCGAACGCCGCTGCGCCAACACCACCGCCGGCATCCTGCGGGCCGGGGCGGACGACGTGCTGGTCAAGCCGGTGATCAGCACCGAGATCCGCGCCCGGCTGGAGGCGATCCGCCGCCGCTCCTACGGGCTGACCAGCAACGCGGTGTCGGTCGGCCGCCTGACCGTCTTCCTCGACGGGCGCGACCCGGAGGTCGACGGCGAACGTCTGCGCCTGAGCCAGCGGGAACATGCGATCCTGTCGGTGCTCGCCCTCAACCACCGCCGCGTGGTGTCGAAGGAGCATATCTACGAGGAGGTCTACGGCCTGTCCGGCTCCGACCCGCTCGACAAGGTGATCGACGTCTACATCTGCAAGCTGCGCAAGAAGATCGACATGGCGACCGGCGGTGGCCGCTACATCGAGACGGTCTATGGCCGCGGCTACAAGTTCGAGGCGCCGCCCGACCATGTGGCTCCCGACCGGGCCAAGCTGATGCTGGACCGCTGGTCGAGTGCCGGCGGGCTGGCCGCCGGCCCCCGTGTGCCCTTCATCCCGCCGGTGACGCCGCGCGACGCCGCCCGCGCGGTCGGGCGGTGATTCGGGTCGGTGATTTGGGCGTCGACATCGATTCTCTCGTTCCGGCTTTCCGTCCGTTCCCAAGTGTCCGATTTTTTACCCCGGCTTAAACCGGCTCCGTCATCCTGATTTTGCCGCTCGCGCCCCCGCACAATGACCGGGAAGGCCGGCGCGAATGGCCCCGGCGTCAGAAAGGCGCCATGCATCTCGCGAATGGAGATACCCATGGCCTCGATTATGACGAACACCTCCGCCATGACCGCGCTGCAGACCCTGCGTCGCGTGACGGGGGATCTGGAGACCACGCAGGACCGCATCTCGACCGGCCTGAAGGTCAACAACGCCAAGGACAACGCCGCCTACTGGTCGATCGCCACGACCATGAAGGCCGACGTCGCCGGCTTCAAGGCGGTCAAGGAATCGCTGGAGCTGGGCTCCGGCACCACCAACACCGCGTCGGTGGCCTCCAAGAACATCGTCGAGAACCTGCAGACGCTGAAGGCCCGCGTCATCGCCGGCCAGACCAACGGCGTCGACAAGACCCTGATCCAGAACGACGTCGACCAGCTGGTGAAGCTGATCAAGGGCGCCGCCGCCGATGCCTCCTTCAACGGCGACAACCTGCTGCGCGTCACCTATTCCAACGACGGCACGGCCAAGGACAAGAACGTCTCGATCCTGGCCTCGCTGAGCCGCAGCGACAGCACGGTCGACCCGAGCTACATCGAATTCCAGCGCCAGGACATGCGCGTGGAATCGATCGTCGGCAAGGCCACCATCGAGCAGCAGGTCGATTCGACCAACGCCACCAAGGCCAAGGTCGACATCAAGTTCGGCGCCCCCGGCGACACCTTCATCAACGGCCAGAACCTGGGCCTCGGCAAGCTGACGCTGACGGTGACAAAGGAAAACGGCACCAAGGCCGACGTTTCGGTCGACCTGTCGGCCCAGACCTATGACACCAACCTGGCGACCACCCAGGGCAACATCGCAACCGCGGTGAACACCGCCCTGACCGCGGCCGGTGCCGATTTCCAGGTCGCCTTCACCGGTGACACGCTGACCTTCACCGACCAGGACGTGAACACCGACGGCAACTTCACCGCCCAGATCTCCGGTCTGTGGGTCGGCTCGAAGGAAAGCGACGCCTTCGGCGGCCTTGCCGATCTGACCCAGATCGACGTGGTCAACAACTCCAAGAAGTCGCTGGAAGTCATCAACTCGCTGCTCGACAGCGCCATCGGCAAGGCGGCGGTGATCGGCTCGATCGAGAACCGCGTGTCGGTGCAGAACGACTTCGTGTCGAAGCTGACCGATTCGATGAACAAGGGCATCGGCGCGCTGGTCGACGCCGACATGAACGAGGAATCGAGCCGCCTGCAGGCCCTCCAGGTCCAGCAGCAGCTCGCCATCCAGGCTCTGTCGATCGCCAACCAGGGCCCGCAGAACATCCTGTCGCTGTTCCGCTAAGTCCCTTCGCGGGCGGTGCCGTCGTCCAAACCCCTGGACGATGGCGCCGCCCCGTCGGCCATGCCCGTTCACGCCGCACGCCTCCGGAGGGGGGCGGAGCGGGCATCGCCGACGGCTCCCCGCCCGTCACCCAAAGCCCATCTTCCAAGACCCACCGCAACCGGTCCGGCTTCCCGCCGCCAAGGACCCCACCGCAGGGGTGCACCCATGAGCATCGCCGCCTACCACCAGACCATCGCCGAGTGCGACGATCCGCGAAAGATCGAGTACCGGGTGTTCCTGCGCATCACCCTGGCGTTGGAAAACAACCGCCATGCCGACTGGCGCTGCGCCGAGCTGAAGGACGCGTTGTGGCGGAACCTGGAGCTGTGGAACGCGTTGCGCGCCGACCTGCTGGAGGACGGCAACGCCCTGCCGGAAGCGTTGCGCGCCGGGCTGGTCTCCCTGTCCTTCGCGGTGAACCGCAACACCCAGCGCGTCCTGCGCGGCGAGGGCGGTATCGACCTGCTGATCCACTTCAACCGCTCGGTCATGCAGGGCCTGCAGGGCGCCGCCCGGCAGCCGGCGCGGGAGCTGGCGACGGAGGACCTGTCCTATGGCACTTAAGCTCCGCCTCAAGCCGTGCGAGCGGGTGGTCATCAACGGCTGCGTCGTGCAGAACGAGAACCGCCGCTACACCCTGACCATCTCCAACTTCGCGCAGATCATCCGCGGCAGCGACATCCTGCAGGAAGAGGATGCGGTGACCCCGGTGCGCCGCGCCTATTTCCTGATCCAGAGCATGCTGCTGGACCCGGCGACCGCCGCCGTCGGCAGCGGTACGGTGGCGGAGATGATGGCGCAGCTCTACACCACCTTCACCCGCCCCGACATCCAGGACCGCATCGCCGGCGCCATGGGCCATGTCGGCGAGCGCGACTATTACAAGGCGCTCTCCGCCCTGCGTCCGGTGATGGAGTATGAGGGCACGCTGCTGTCGGCGGCCAATCCGGCCCCGCCGGTGCCGCTCCAGGCGTCCCCGGCGGTTCGGATCGACCGCCACGCGGGAGGATGAGGCCATGACCACCCCCGTCGCCGGCGTGGCCGGCCCGAGCGGCGAACGGTCCCCCGCCAGCGCCGACATCATCGCCGAGGCCCGCCAGCGGCAGGCCGACCGTCTCCGCGCCGCCCAGGCCGAGACGACCAAGCCAGCGGAGGTGGTGGAGCGCAGCGCAAAGACCGACGCCGCGGAGGCGGAGCCCAAGCATGCGGTCCGGCCCTACCGGGTCAACCTCGACCCCGGCACCAGTCGGCTCTATACCGAGGTGCTCGACACCGCGACGGGGGACGTGATCATGCGCATCCCCGCCAGCTACGGCGCGGAAACCGACGCCGCCGACGAGGACCCGGCCGTTCCGCGCGAGGGCGCCGACAACGGAATCGGCGAGGTGAAGGCATGACCACACTCGTCGATCTGCGCGTCATCAGCCGCAACCATGACCGTTACGAACAGGCGGTGCGCAGCCGCCCGGCGGTGCAGCGGGCCATCTCCTATTTCCAGGAGAATATCGGCAAGGTCTCCAGCACCGAAGAGTTCATGAAGGACGACAAGCTCTATCGCTTCGTCCTGGAGGCATTCGACCTGGGCAGCCAGGCCAAGTCGCGCGGCCTGATCCGCAAGGTCCTGGAGGAGGGGGTGAGCGACCAGTACTCCACCGCCAACCGGATGAGCGACACCAAGTTCCGCGAGATGGCGACCATCCTCGGCTTCGCCGAAACCGGCGGCGCCAACCTGAAGCAGCCGGCCGTCGTCCAGGCCATCGTCGACCGCTACGTCGACGTGACGCTGGAGGTCGATTCCGAGGCCACCAACCCGGCGGTCCGCCTCGGCCTCTATTTCCAGCGGCGCTCAGGCAACATCACCAACTGGTATCAGGTGATGGCCGACAATGCCCTGCGCAAAGTGGTCTACACCGCGCTCGGCCTGCCGGAGCAGACGGCGCTGCTGAACGTGGACAAGCAGAAGGCGCTGCTGGAAAAGCGGATGGACATCGCGGACCTGAAGAATCCGGAGAAGGTCGCCAAGTTCCTCGACCGCTTCGCCGCGATGTACGACATGCAGAACGGTGGCGCCGCCGCGACCGCGGCCATGCCGTCGATCGGGCCGATTTCCCGCAGCGGGCGCGCGTCGGTCATCTCCATCGATCCGTCCATCACCATGACGCTGATGAGATTCCCGCGCTTCTGACAAGCCCGCGGGGCTCGGCAGACGGGAGATCCCAGCCTTGCCTCCAGCCGGCACCCCACAGGACAGACCGCGGCGGGACCGCATCCGGCCGCCGGCCACCAGCGGAGCGGCGGCGGTGCTGCTCAAGCCGCCGGCCACATCTGAGGAGGATGAGGCGCGCGATGCGCTGCACATCCTGCCGCTGTCGATCCTGCCGCTGGAAACGCCGGGCCTGCGCCGGGCGCGGCTGATCAAGAATGTCCGGCTGGAGACGGTGGCGGAGCTGTTCAACGACGCCCAGACCGGCAGCGGCCAGATCGGCATCAACCAGCTGCCCAAATGTTTCGGCCTCGACGATCCGCAAATCCGCCGCGACCTGCGCAAGATCGCGCAGATCGCCGAAGCCGCCAGTTTCGATGTCTACAGCCTGCGGCTGGAGCTGCGCCGGCTGAACATAGCCGTCGACGATTCCGACGCCCTGAGGCTGTCGCAGGCCAAGCGGTCGGAGCTGACCAGCTATATGCGCGTCTTCACCCGGCCGCTGATCGAGCATGTCTACGGCATCCAATGCTCCGAAATCGCCAGCATGGACGAGCTGATCCGCCTGTTCGCCCAGCCCGACGTGGAGGAGGCGCGGCGCCGGTTGCAGATGACGGCCGACCGGCTCGACATCCCGCTTCAGGAGATTCCGGCCTTCCTGGAGGAATATGCCGACATCTTCCTGTCGCTGGCCTATTTCAAGCGCTGCCTGGACGACATCGTGCCCGACGTGCAGGGCTTCCTCGGCTGGATGGCGGAGCTCTATCAGGTCAGCGAGGTGCGCCGTGACACCCGCCAGGGCCGGATGCTGGACGAGATCGGCCATGACCTGACCGACATCGCCACCTCCATCACCGGACGGTTCGAGAGCTTCGACAACCGCTCCCGCGATTTCTGGCGCGACATCAACCCGCAGAGCTTCCGCAGCATCCGTGACCTGATCGTCACCCATCACCTGACCATCGGCGGGGTGCTGTGCGGGCTGGCGGTGAAGATGAATCTGTGGAAGCACCGCTTCGCCCGCGGCGGCGGCCCGGTGCGCCGGCTGGAGTTCATCCGGTCGGAAATCCTGCCCGGTCTGGCCCACATCAAGACCATCGAACAGGCGTCGCGCAACAATCTCGGCGGGTGAGGAGTGGGCTCAGGCCTTGTCGTCGGCGGAGGGTGCGGCGGCGGGGGCCGGCCGCGAGACCACATAGGTGCCCGCCGCCACCATGACCATTCCGACGCTGCCGAGCACCAGATAGCCCGGCGAGGACAGGGCGAGCACGGTGAAGCCGGACGACATGCCGGCGACGGCGAAGACCTTCGCCTTGACCGGGACGGCGCCGCGGTCCTGCCACTCGCGCACGGCGGGGCCGAAGCGCGGATCGTTGCGCAGCCGCTCGCGCAGGGCCGGGTTGCTGCGGGCATAGGCCCAGCCGGCGACCAGCAGGAAGGGGACTGTGGGCAGCACCGGCAGGATCGCGCCGGCCGTGGCGAGACCGACCGCGGAATGGCCGATCAGCAGCCAGAGCCATCGCCTGCCGGGCGGAGCCGCGCCCTTGTCTCCCTCTCCCGCCCCGGGAGAGGGAAGGGGCCCATGCGGAGCATGGGAAGGGTGAGGGGTATTGCAAGGAACCATGCGGTTCGGGATGCTTGGGCTACCCCTCACCCTCCCCACGCCTTCGGCGTGGGTCCCCTCCCTCTCCCGGGGCGGGAGAGGGTGTTTATCGCCAAATGCGACGCCCTTGCTCTCACCACGATCCTCGCCGTCGTCCGCCACCTGACCACCCGTGATTGGAAACTGGCGGGAATCGTAGCATGGCCGTGCATCAGCGCTCCAGGGTATCGAGATAGGGGCTTACCCCGCCTTGCGGACCACGCCCGGCGCGCCGGCATTGGCGGTTGCTTCCAGGCTGTAGAGCTTCGCCAGCAGCTGCGGCGCCGGGCGGTCGCCGGCCGGGACGGCGAGCGCCGCCGCCGCGGTTTCGGTGGCGGGAGACTTGCGCCGCAGGGCCTCAGCCAGCGCCTGGGGGGAGGGCAGGGCCGGATCCGCACCACTCCCGTCCGCGCCGCCGGTGCCGGCGTTCATCCAGGGCAGCGGCCCCGCCGCCTTGCCGTCCGCCACGGCGGTGCCGGCCTCATCCTCCAGCAGGCTGCCGATGTGGCCCAGAACCGTATCGCCCGTGACCTCCTCGAACGCCACCATGGCGGCGCTGCCGATCAGGCCGGGCAGGCCGCCGAACAGGAAGCCGCCGGCCAGCCGGGCGGGGATCGAGATGCTCTCCCCCGTCGCTTCGCGGTAGACCGACGACACCACCGGCAACTGCTGCAGCGGGTTGACCGCGTCGACCAGATCGTCGAAGCCGAGGCTCATCCTGTCGTCCAGGCTTTCCGCTTTTTCCTTGCGGGCAGGTTGGGGGGAGGGCGGGGTGACGGCCTGGGCCGCCAATCTGGTGTTGATGCTCATGATCGGTCTCCGATGGCGGCGAGCAGCGCGTCCAGTCGCGCGAAACTGTCGGCGGATGGGGAGGGATCGTCCTTGCCCTGGCGCAGGAACTCTTCCAGCCGCGGGTGCAGGTCGATGGCGGCGTCGGTCTCCGGGTCGGTGCCGCGCTTGTAGGCGCCGAGCCGGATCATCTCCTTCATGCCGTCATAGGTGGCGGCCAGCGCGCGGGCACGGCCGACGATGCGGTTCTCCCGCGCGTCGTGGCAGCCGGGCAGGGTGCGCGACACGCTGCGCAGCAGGTTGACGGCGGGATAGCGCCCCTGCTCGGCGATCTTGCGGTCGAGCACCAGATGCCCGTCGAGGATGCCGCGCACCGCGTCGGCGATGGGTTCGTCATGGTCGTCGCCGTCGACCAGGACGGTGAAGATGGCGGTGATGTCGCCGTCTCCACTGCCTTCCGGGCCGGGACCGGCGCGTTCCAGCAGGCGGGGCAGTTCGGCGAAGACGCTGGGCGGATAGCTCTTGGCGGTCGGCGGCTCGCCCGCTGCCAACCCGATCTCGCGCTGGGCCATGGCGAAGCGGGTGACGCTGTCCATCAGGCAGAGGACGTGTTTTCCCTGATCCCGCATTTCTTCGGCCACCGTCATGCAGAGAAGGGCGGCCTGCCGGCGCATCAGCGGCGGCTCGTCCGACGTGGCGACGATGACGACGGAGCGGGCCAGCCCTTCCGGTCCCAGATCGTCCTGAATGAATTCGCGCACCTCGCGGCCGCGCTCGCCGATCAGGCCGATGACGATGGCATCGGCCTCGGCATGGCGGGCGACCATCGCCAGCAGGGTCGATTTGCCGACGCCCGATCCGGCGAACACACCCAGACGTTGGCCGCGGCACAGCGGCACGAAGCTGTCGATCACCCGGATGCCGCTGTCCAGCCGCTTCCCCACCCGGCGCCGGGCGCAGGCGGCCGGCGGCGGCTGGCGCAAGGCCCGCGGATGCTCGCCATTCACCAGGGGACCCTTGCCGTCGATGGGCTCGCCCAGCGCATTGACCACCCGGCCGAGCCAGCCGGGACCGGGGCGGAGCGTGAAGGCGGTGTCGTCGGTGACGGCGGCGCAGCCCTCCGCCACGCCGTCGAGGTTGTCGAAGGCCATCAGCAGCGAGCGTCCGTTGCGGAAGCCGATGGTCTCGCACAGCACCCGGCCGCCGCGCAGGGTTTCCGCATGGCATTTGTCGCCGACCGACAGCACGCGCTGCAGCCCGTCGACCTCCAGCGTCATGCCGGCGGCCGAGCGGATTTCCCCGCGCCAATGGCGCGTCGGCAGCCGTTCGAGTTCCGCCGCCAGGGTGGCGAGTGCCGGCATCGGCGCTGTCTCCATCATGTCCGTCGATGGGGTCAGCCTAGAGGAAGGAATTTAAATCCGGTTTTAAACGGGCGGGTTCATCGTCCCCTCGTGTTCCGGCCAGATGTAATGGAACGAGGTCGCAATGGATTTAGGTAAAATCGGTTTCTTTCAGCTTGCCGGCACGCGCCTGGACTATCTGGCGCAGCGGCAGAAGCTGGTCGCCGAGAATGTCGTGAATGCCAACACGCCCGACTACCAGGCGCGCGACCTGAAATCCTTCGACAGCGTGATGGAGGGCATCCGGCCGGTGGAGACCGCCCGCACCTCCGGTCTGCATCTGGCGAGCACCCGCTCGACCGCCGGCTTCCGCGAGGCGGGCAAGGCCGGCCTGTGGGAAACGACGCCGTCGGGCAACGCGGTGTCGCTGGAGCAGGAGATGATCAAGGGCAGCGAGACCCGCGACGCCTTCGCGCTGACCACCAGCCTGATCCAGCGCAATGTGCAGATGCTGCGCATGGCCTGGCGGAACGGCTGACGGATATTGGACGGAGACGAGCCATGATGAACGATGTCCTCGGCGCCACGCTGAAGATCGCCGGCGCCGGACTTCAGGCGCAATCGACCCGGCTGCGCGTGGTGGCGGAAAACCTCGCCAACGCCGACAGCACCGCCACCGCCAAGGGCGGCGACCCCTACCGCCGCAAGACGGTGTCCTTCGACAGCGTGATGGACCGCGGCGTCGGTGCCGAGCTGGTGCAGGTCAAGCAGATCGGCCGCGACCGCAGCGACTTCCAGCTCGCCTACGAGCCCTCGCATCCGGCGGCCGACGACAAGGGCTATGTCAAGAAACCCAATGTCCAGCCGCTGATCGAGATGATGGACATGCGCGAGGCGGGCCGCGCCTTCGAGGCCAGCATGAACGTCATCGAACAGTCGCGCGCGATGATGAACCGCGTCGTCGACCTGCTGCGCAGCTGAGGAACCGTTCCATGATCGAGATGTCCGTCGGCCGCGTCGCCGCCGCCTACGCCGCCAACCGCAGCCCCTTCGTCGCGGGCCTTGCCGAGACCCAGACGGCGACTTCGCCGCTCTCCACCGCCGGCCAGACCGACGCGGTGGCGGCCAGCGCCGAAAGCGATTTCGGCGGTTTCCTCGACAAGTCTATCTCGCAGGCGGTCGACACGCTGAAGGAAAGCGAGCGCGTGTCGCTGGCCGCGGTGTCGGGCAAGGCCAGCGCGCAGGACGTCGTGCGCTCGGTGTTGGCGGCGGAGATGACGGTGCAGAGCGTCGTCGCCATCCGCGACAAGATGGTGCAGGCGTACCAGGAGATCATGCGGATTGCGGTTTGAACGCGTGGCGCGCTTGCCCTCCGGGAAGAATCCCCTCTCCCCCCCGGGGAGAGGGTTAGGGTGAGGGGGACGCACAGCGTGGCTTGCCGAGAATCCTCCCCTCGCATCCCCCTCACCCCGGCCCTCTCCCCGGGGGGGGAGAGGGGGGATCCACAACCAAGGACCCCCCATGAACCAGGCCGACGTGCTGGAGGTGCTGCGCAGCGGCATCTGGACGACCCTGCTGGTCGCCGCCCCGCCGCTGATCGTCGCGGTGGTGGTGGGCGTGACGATCTCGCTGGTGCAGGCGCTGACCCAGGTGCAGGAGATGACGCTGACCTTCGTGCCGAAGATCGTCGCGATCCTGGTGGTGACGGTGCTGGCGCTGCCCTTCATGTATGGCGCGCTCGCCACCTATGCCGACCGGCTGAGCGACCTGATCGTCGCCATCGACTGACGCCCGCAGTGACGCCCATGGCGATGCGGCGCCCCCTGTTGCGAGCGGTCGTTCCCCTTCTCGGACTGCTCGTAAGTCCGGCCGGCGGTGCGGCGGCGCCGCCAGCCAACCTCTCGCAGATCGGGGTGTGGAGCACGGCGCTCTACGCCGCGCCGAAGGCACCGGTCCCCCCGGCGTCGCGCAAGGCCCTGCCGCCGGAAGCGCAGTGCATCGCCGCCATCCTCGATGCGGAGAAGGCGGCCGGCATCGACGACCATCTGCTGCTGGCGATGGGCTTCACCGAATCCGGCCGGCGGACGGAGGACCGGCTGTTCACCGCCTGGCCCTGGACGGTCAACACCGAGGGGCGGTCCCACTATTTCCCGACGCGCGACGATGCCATCGCCTTCGTGCGCGAGACCCAGGCGCGCGGCGTGCAGTCCATCGACGTCGGCTGCCTGCAAGTCAATCTGCGCTGGCACCCCGACGCCTTTCCCGATCTGGTCACCGCCTTCGATCCGGTCGCCAACGCCCGCTATGCCGCGTCCTTCCTGTCGTCCTTGCGGCGCGACCATGGTTCACTGGAAACGGCCATCGCCCGCTACCACTCGTCCCAGTCCGAACGCGGCGAGGCCTATCGCCAGCGGGTGACCGGCAATCTGCGCTGGGTGGCCGGGGCTCTCGGTTATCTGGAAACGCTGGCGGCGGGACCCTCCGGCTCCGCCCTGGTCTGGACCGCGGCCGAGCGCGGCCGGCTGAGCTTCCTGTCCGGCCTGTTCGCCGACGGCCCGGCCCGCCCGTTGCTGCCGAACCAATGACGACTTGAGGGCGCCCGCCGGCATTTTGCCGATGTCAGCTTGCCCGTTGTGCGGAGGGTGACGGTAGCGACGCCGGCTTTTTTCCTGAGGCGGACAAAATGGTGATGGCCCCGGTCAGAATCGCCACCCCCATCCACTGCATGGCGGACAGTTTCTCGTCAAACAGCAGCCAACCGAGCACCGCCGATATCGCCACGCTGAAAAGCGCCATGGTGCTGACGATCCCTGCCGCCGCGTGCTTGTAAGCTCTTGTTTTGCAAGCGTCGGAAACCACGCTCAGCAAACACAGGCCAAGCAATCCGATTGCATGAACCCTGTCGGGAATGACGAGTTCACCCATTGCAATCGGCGCGGATAGGATCATCGACAGTCCGGCGAAGTAGAGAACGATCAAATCAGGCCCGACGGAAATCGTCGCGGCCCGAACGGCGACAAAGGCGGTTCCGGCGCAAAGGGCAGCCGCAACTCCCACCACAACACCGGCCAATGTGATTGTGCCCATGTCGGTGGGTGCGGTGACAGTCAGCGATAGGCCAGCGAAACACGCGACCATACAGATGACCGCTTTGAACGGCAGATGTTCCTTCAAAAAAACACGCGAAATGATTGCGACAAAAACCGGAGTGGTCCAGGTCAGCAGCATTGCGATGGTCAGCGGCAACATCGACAAGGACAAATACATCAACGCCAGACCGGCGAACCCGACAACGCCGCGGAACACCAGAAGACGCCAAATCGGTGGCACCAAGGGGGAGCCAGCCAATCTGACAGCGAAAAGCATGATGATTGCGGCGGTGGCAGAGCGCAGAAAGACCTGCTCGGACACCGGAATTGCACCTGATAATCCCTTTATCAAACCGGCAGACAGGCCGAATGCCAAGACATGTCCAAGCATCCACCCAGCTGCGGCCAGCGTATTGTCTTTCATTGGGAGTAGAGCCTCATGGGATGTGCGAGCAATAAAATCGCAAGCCTGGGGATATTGGAGTATTTTTGGTGGCGCTGTCCTGAAGCACTGTTTTCCACGCGATATAACTTTACGAAAGCCAGAACTCCTCCGGGTGATGATATTGACCGACTTGAGGGTTTTTTCTACGATATTTGCATTCCATAACGCCTTTCCCGTGTCTATCTTTCCCCCTGTGAGCCAAGTGAGTGTTTCCAGGTCGGTTTGATATTCGCTAGGGTATTTGTATGAAAATACTTCTTTTACCAACATTGGATCAATATCGCCAAACATAAGGTCGAATAAATTCCCTCTTGGCTCGAGGTCAATGATAAGATGTATGCGGTTGACTTTTGAGAAATTGGTTACGGCATGCACGCGCCAGATGTCGAAAACCCAGGGATATCCTGCCTCCATATGGACATCGGTACGATCCTCTGATCGGAGAACATTGCTTGTTTCCCAGATGTGGACCAGAACATTTGGATCTGTGACAATTGGAATGTGGAGCCTGACTTTATTGTGCCAATTCGGTTGCAGATCACGATGGGGTGTTATCTTGTGGTTCGGCGGAATAGATGCAAAGCGCGTTCGGTGAGGGGGCGCTCCGAAGGAATAAATAACATCTCTGGTGTATGGCAGTTTCAACAGGTGCTCTGTTGGAATGAACGGAGGTAGAAGAGAGTTATTATGGTCTCCATTATCGTTAAGCAATGTTCCGTTTGTGCTTATGAGCGGAATGACGTCATGGCCGGTTTTATGAAATTCCTGTCGTCTCCAGGCACTTCCACCCAAAGAATTTATTTCTTCTAATATTCTTTCCGAGTCGATCGAAACCTGAAGTTTCCTAAATTTGTATGGAAGATGCATTTATTATCTCACCTTGATTGTTATTAACTTTTTCGAATACCCATCGGGTTCGAAAGCGCACTCTGAATAGAAATAATCTTATAGAATTTCAACAAAACAGAAGTCATATGCGTACAAACAACATCATATGGCTAAACGCATACAATTCAGCGGAACTCAGAATCGAGATGGTTCTGTTCTGGTTATCTGATTTGAAAACAATTTCCGGTTAACTATAAAAATCCAGGCGACCATAAGTTCGATGATGGCCCCGTCTTCATCGCGGTCGAGCGCGGCTGGCTCGGCTTCCTGTCCGGCCCATCCGCTGACGGTCTGGCCGCAATAGACCACGCGCCTGCTGGGGGAAGGACACCTTGTACCCGGCGCAACCCACCGCCTTCGCCATTTCTCAGAAGGACCAATAGCTTTAGGGCGTGTCGTCAGTTGAGCCAGATGACAGCCGACACGAGGTAAACAGCCGCCAAGAAAGTGCTGGCAAGCTTGTCGTATCGAGTTGCAATGGCTCGGAAGCCCTTCAGCTTGTTGAAGAATCGCTCGACGAGATTACGTTCGCGGTACAAGGCGAAATCGGTATCGCGGGCGATCAGCCGATTAGCCTTGGACGGGATGACGGGGACGATGTCGCGCTCCTTCAATGCGTCGATCAGGGCGTCGCCATCATAGGCCTTGTCGGCGATGAGGGCCTGCGGCTCGACCGCGTCGAGCAGAGGGGCGGCTTGGCTGAAGTCAGAGGCCTGACCGGGGGTCAGGGAGATCGCCACCGGGTTGCCCAAGGCGTCCACGATGGCATGGATCTTCGTCGTCAGCCCCCCTCGTGATCGGCCGATGGCTTGGCAGGCGCCCCCTTTTTTCGCGCCCCGGCGCTGTGCTGGTGGGCGCGGACGATGGTCGCGTCGAGCATCATGTACTCGTTGTCGCTGTCCTCGGCCAGGGCTTTGAAAAGGCGCTCGAACACCCCGCTCTCGCACCAGCGGCGGTAGCGGCGGTGGGTGTTCTTCCAATCCCCGAACCGGGTGGGCAGGTCGCGCCAGGGAATGCCAGCCCGGTAACGGTACAGCACCGCCTCGACGAACAGGCGGTTGTCCTTCGCCGTCCCCCCGACATGGCCTACCCGCCCCGGCAGAAAATCCTGGACCCGCTCCCACTGATCGTCGCGCAAAGCATAGCGTCGCATTCGTCGGCCCTCCCGTCAGCCGACCCTCTATGAATCACGCATTCCTACCGCTGGGAATCCCATAACTGACGACACGCCCTAGCCCTCAGCACCGGCCCGTGCCTCGCATACCGCCGCCTCAATGATGTCCGCCTGGAAGACGGCGGCGCCCGCCGTCGACGTTTGTCTTCTGCTGTGCCCATCCTGGGGATCGTCATGCCGGATGACCGGCGCCTTGGCGAGCAGCCGGTCGGGCAGCTTGTTGATGGCGCTGCGCGTCATTCCTATGTGCGCGTCATCCCCATACGGGCGGCGAGCCGGTTGGGCGCCGGCAGCATTCCTGTTTGTTGATCAGGAATCCAACCGTATTCCGTTTCCTAGGCGACGTTCCAGATGACGGCATCGCCGCTCCCCTCCGCCTTAAATCCCGGTTTTACCGCACCCCCCTATCGTTGCCGGACGACCGTCCCCTCCCTCGAACCCTTCCGGGCTCCCATGACCTTCACGGATCACGTCCGCAGCCGGTTCGGCCTGATCGGCGACATCGGGCTGGCGAACCGCGACGTGCTGTTCGCGGTCGGCATCCTGCTGGTGCTGGCGGTGCTGTTCCTGCCGGTGCCGTCCTGGTTCCTCGATCTCGGGCTGGCGCTGTCCTTCTCGGTCGCCGTGCTGGTGCTGATGGTGTCGCTGTGGATCCCGCGGCCGCTGGATTTCTCCTCCTTCCCCACCGTCCTGCTGGTGGTGACGATGCTGCGGCTGGCGCTGAACATCGCGTCCACCCGGCTGATCCTCAGCGAGGGGCATAACGGCCACGCCGCCGCCGGCCATGTCATCCAGGGCTTCAGCCAGTTCGTGATGGGCGGCAACTTCGTCATCGGCGTGGTGATCTTCTGCATCCTGGTCGTCATCAACTTCGTGGTCATCACCAAGGGCGCCACCCGCATCGCCGAGGTCGGTGCCCGCTTCACGCTCGACGCCATTCCCGGCAAGCAGATGGCCATCGACGCGGATCTCTCCGCCGGCATGATCGACGAGGCCGAGGCGCGCCGCCGCCGCAAGGAGTTGGAGGACGAAAGCACCTTCTACGGTGCGATGGACGGTGCGTCGAAATTCGTGCGCGGCGACGCGGTGGCCGGTCTGGTCATCACCGTCATCAACGTGCTGGGCGGCATGGCCATCGGCATCGCCCAGAAGGGGATGAGCTTCGAGCACGCCGCCTCCATCTACACCACCCTGACGGTGGGCGACGGGCTGGCGACGCAGATCCCGGCGCTGGTGGTGTCGCTGGCCGCCGGCCTGCTGGTGACCAAGGGCGGCAACATCGGCTCCGCCGAAAAGGCGGTGATCGACCAGCTCGGCGCCTATCCGAAGGCGTTGATGGTGGCTTCCGGCCTGCTGGTGGCGCTGGCGATCACGCCGGGGCTGCCGATGGCGCCCTTCCTTGCCATCGGCGTCGCCTTCGCGGTGCTCGGCTGGTACGCGCCGCGCCGCAAGGCCCGCGCCGCGGCGCTCGCCAAGCTGGAGGAAAGCCGCAAGGCGCCGCCCGCCGCGCCGGAAGAGGCGGTGGAGGACATGCTGAAGGTGGACGAGGTGAAGGTGGAGGTCGGCAACCACCTCGTCCCGCTGATCCTGAACAAGAACGGCCCGCTGACCACCAAGGTGAAGACGCTGCGCAAGCGCTTCGCCACCGAGTTCGGCTTCGTCCTTCCGTCGGTGCGCATCAAGGATTCCAGCTTCTTGGCCCCCAAGAGCTATGTCATCAGCATCATGGGGGTGGAGGCGGCGAAGGGGGAGGTGCGGCCCAAGCATCTGCTCGCCATCGACCCCACCGGCGGCGCCGTGCCCGACATCGCCGGCGACCCGACGCGCGAACCGACCTTCGGCCTGCAGGCCAAATGGATCGACCCCTTCCGCCATGAGGAGGCGGTGGCCAAGGGCTATACCGTCGTCGACCCCGAAAGCGTCATCACCACCCACCTGACCGAGGTCATCAAGGACAACCTGTCCACCCTGCTGACCTTCGCCGCCTTGCAGAAGCTGATCGACGGTCTGGGCCGCGAGTACCAGAAGCTGATCAACGACATGGTGCCGAGCCAGATCTCGCTGGTCGTGCTCCAGCGCGTGCTGCAGCAGCTGTTGTCGGAGCGGGTGTCGATCCGCAACCTGCCGGCCATCGTCGAGGCGGTGGCTGAGGCGGTCGGCTGGACCCGCCACATCACGCTGATCACCGAACATGTGCGCATGCGGCTGGGCCAGCAGATCCACCAGGGGCTGGCCGGTCCGGACGGCTTCGTCTCGGTGATCGTGCTCAGCCCGCGCTGGGAGCAGGCGCTGCTCGACCATATCGTGGTGGAGGGCGACGACCGCCGCTTCGCGATGCCGCCCAGCCAGGTGCAGGAGTTCCTGACCGCCGTCCGCCTGAAGATCCAGAAGCACGCCACCTCGCAGGTCTGGCCCGCCCTGTTGGTGGGGGCGGAGGTGCGGCCCTTCGTCCGCTCCCTGCTGGAGCGGGTCAGCCCGATGACCCCGGTGCTGAGCCATGCCGAGCTGCACCGCAAGGCGTCGCTCAAGACCATCGATCAGGTCTAGGCCGATGGATGCGCTCAGCCAGTTCCTGACCCTGGAGATCTACCGCGGGCTCCTGGTGCTGGCGCGGGTGGCGGCAGCCATCGGGCTGCTGCCGGGCTTTGGCGAGGCGGCGGTGCCGATGCGCATCCGGGCGGTGCTGGCGATCATCGTGACGCTGGTGCTGCTGCCGGGGGTGGAGGGACTGCCGGAGCGCATGCCGGACCAGCCGGTGGAGATGCTGCGGGCGCTGGCGGGGGAATCGCTGGTCGGCGCCTATCTGGGGCTCGGCGCCCGGCTGTTCATGGCCGCGCTGCAGACCACCGGCGCGCTGGTGGCGCAGGTCGTCGGCCTCAGCAACCCCTTCTCGATGGAGGCGGCGGGGTTCGAGGGCGGGTCGGTGCTGTCGGGCGTGCTGCTGATCGGCGGACTGGCGCTGCTGTTCGCAGCGGACGTGCATTACCTGATGATCGGAGCGCTGGCCCGTTCCTACGGCTCCTGGCCGGCGGGTGTGTTCCCGGACCTCGGCATGGTCGCCCAGCGCTTCGCCGAGCTGCTGGCGACCACCTTCCGGCTGGGGGTGGGGCTGGCGGCGCCCTTCATCCTCTACGGGCTGGTGATGAATGTGGCACTGGGGCTGGTCAACCGGGTCATGCCGGCGATGCCCGTCTATTTCGTCGCGACGCCGGGCGTGCTGATGGTGGGCATGGGCCTGTTCATGGCGACCGCCGGGGCGATGCTGACCGCCTTCGTCGCCGCGCTCGGCGGCTGGCTCTCGGGATCCTGACCGATGGCGGAGCAGGACGACGAGCAGAAAACAGAGGAACCGACAGAGAAACGCCTGCGCGAGGCGGCGGAGAAGGGCGATGTCCCCCGTGCCCGCGACGTCGGACTGCTGTCGGCCATGGTGGCGGCCTGGATGATCGTGCTGATGGCGGCGCCCGGTGTGTCGTCGCAGTTGTCGGGCCTGCTGCTGCCGCTGATCGAGAATCCCGACGACATCCGCATCGACGGCAGCGCCATCGACGTCATCCACAGCCTGCATTGGCTGATCGTCGGCACCGCGGTGGCTCTGCTGCCGGTGCTGGGCATCCTGTTGGGTGGGGTGGTGGTTTCGGCGCTGGGGCAGGGGCCCTTTCTGGTCGCCTCCGACCGCATCCGGCCGAAATGGTCGCACCTGTCGCCCGCCTCGGGCTGGAAGCGGATGGCCGGCCGGCCGGCGCTGGTCGAATTCGTCAAGAGCCTGGTCAAGCTCGCCATCATCAGCGCTGCCGCCTGGCATGCGCTGGCGCCCTACATCGCATGGACGGAGGATACTGTGGGCATGGACGTCGCCGGATTGCCCAACCTGCTGCGGGACGTGACCTTGCGGCTGCTGCTGGCGGTCCTGCTGGCGACCGTGCTGATGGCGGCGGTGGACGTGCTGTGGAACCGCCTGGAATGGCGCCGCCGCCTGCGCATGAGCCACCAGGAGATCAAGGACGAATTCAAGCAGATCGAGGGCGACCCCCACGCCAAGGCCCGCCTGCGCGACATCCGCCGTTCGCGCTCCAAGAAGCGGATGATGGCGAACGTCCCGCGGGCGACCGTGGTCATCACCAACCCCACCCACTTCGCCGTTGCCTTGGAATACGAGCGCGGCCGCACCGCCGCCCCGATCTGCCTCGCCAAGGGCGCCGACCTGATCGCGCTGCGCATCCGCGCCCTGGCCCAGGAGCACGACATCCCCATCGTCGAGAACCCGCCGCTCGCCCGCGCCCTCCACGCCTCGGCGGAGGTCGATGCCGCCATTCCGCTCCAGCATTACCAGGCGGTGGCGGAGGTCATCACCTATGTGCTGAAGCTGAAGGGTGGTCTGGCGCGGCGGGGGTGAGGAAGGGGGTAAGCCCCCCTTGCCATCGCGCCGGGCGCGTGCCAGGAACGGTGGCAACAGTTCGTGACATGATGGGAGCATCCCGATGCCGCCGCTTTCCGCCAAGCCCGCCGCCAAAGCCGCACCCAAATCGGCCGCCGGGTCGCTGGCCGGCTTCTGTCCCTGGGCGGCGGAGGAGGGGGTGCGGGTCTACCTTCGTCCGGTCGGGCTGATGCCCATCTCCGCCTGGGCCAAGGGTGCCGCTGTGCCGCTGGCCGGTGGGCGCTTCGCCTTTTCCACCGCCGAGCTGATCGTGCGCGACGGCCTGCAAGATGGGGCCTCCCGCATCGACCGCGCCTTCGCGCCGCTGTCGGAGATCATGGCCTGGGGCTGGGAGCGGTCGCGCGCGGTGGCGGAGGCGCTGGACCGCCAACTCGGCGCCCTGACCCGCGCCCGCGCGCCCTTCGCCGGGCTGGCGACCGACCGGCCGCTCATCATGGCCATCGTCAACGTCACGCCGGACAGCTTCTCCGACGGTGGCGACTTCCTCGACCCCTCCGCCGCCATCGCCCATGGCGAGGCGATGCTGGCCGCCGGCGCCGACATCCTGGACATCGGCGGCGAGTCCACCCGCCCCGGTGCCGCCCCGGTCGCGCCGGAGGAGGAGGAACGCCGCGTCCTGCCGGTCATCCGCCATTTCGCCGCGAAGGGGGCCGCCGTCTCGGTCGACACCCGCCACGCCAGCGTGATGGAGAGCGCCGCTGCGGCCGGCGCCCGCATCGTCAACGACATCGCCGGGCTGTCCGATCCGGACGCGCTGCCGGTGGTCGCGCGAACCGGCACCCCGGTCGTGGTGATGCACATGCAGGGCGAGCCCGGCACCATGCAGGCCAACCCGACCTACCGCGATGCCGCGCTGGACGTGTTCGACTGGCTGGAGGAGCGGATCGCCCGCTGCGCCGCGGCCGGCGTGCCGGCGGAGCGCATCGCCATCGATCCCGGCATCGGCTTCGGCAAGAGGACGGAGCACAATATGGAAATCCTGCGCCACACCACGCTGTACCATGCGCTGGGCTGCACGGTGCTGATCGGGCTGTCGCGCAAGGGGTTCATCGGCCGCCTGTCGCGTGAGGAGCCGCCGAAGGAGCGGCTGCCCGGCTCGCTCGCCGCCGGGTTGGAGACGCTGAACCAGGGCGCGCAGATCCTGCGTGTCCACGACGTGGCCGAAACCGCGCAGGCCCGCGCCTTGTGGGAAGGGCTGCATCCCCGGTAAGCTCGCCAGTAACCCTTTCGCGCAGCCGCCGAAGGGAGCTTGACCCGGCCGGTCCGCCGCGCGAAGAAACATCCTTCGCTTGCGCTTCCGGCCCCGAACCCCGACATCCGGGCCTGAAGACGGTTCCTGCACGAGGTTTTCATGACGCGACACCTGTTCGGCACCGACGGCATCCGTGGCACCGCCAACATCGACCCGATGACCGCCGAAACGGCCCTGCGCGTGGCTATGGCGACCGCGCTGCAGTTCCGCCGCGGCGACCATCGGCACCGGGTGGTGATCGGCAAGGACACCCGCCTGTCCGGCTATCTGCTGGAACCGGCGCTGACCGCCGGCTTCATCTCCATGGGGATGGACGTGGTGCTGGTCGGGCCGCTGCCGACCCCGGCGGTCGCGATGCTGACCCGCTCGCTCCGTGCTGACATGGGCGTGGTGATCTCCGCGTCGCACAACCCCTATCAGGACAACGGCATCAAACTGTTCGGCCCCGACGGCTACAAGCTGTCGGACGAGGTCGAGGCGGCCATCGAGCGGCGAATGGCTCTGCCCTTCGCCCCCGACCTCGCCGGCCCCGCCGATCTCGGCCGCGCCAGCCGGCTGGACGACGCCACCGGCCGCTACATCGAATATGTGAAGAACACCTTCCCGCGCGGCCTTCGGCTGGACGGGCTGAAGATCGTCGTCGATTGCGCCAACGGCGCCGCCTACAAGGTCGCGCCCAAGGTGCTGTACGAGCTGGGGGCCGACGTGATCCCGGTCGGCGTCAGCCCCGACGGCACCAACATCAACAAGGGCTGCGGCGCCACCGCCACCCAGACCCTGCAGGAACAGGTGGTCGCCCATGGCGCCCATCTGGGCGTCGCGCTGGACGGCGACGCCGACCGCCTGATCATGGTGGACGAGGCCGGGCGCCCCATCGACGGCGACCAGCTGATGAGCCTGATCGCCACCTCCTGGGCGCGGTCGCAGACCTTGCGCGGCGGCGGCGTGGTCGCCACCGTGATGTCCAATCTGGGCATGGAGCGTCATCTCGGCGGGCTGGGCCTGCATCTGGCGCGTACGCCTGTGGGCGACCGCTATGTCGTCGAGATGATGCGCGAGCGCGGCTACAACGTGGGTGGCGAGCAGTCGGGCCATGTGGTGCTGTCCGACTATTCCACCACCGGCGACGGGCTGATCGCCGCGCTTCAGGTGCTGGCGGTGCTGATCCAGGCCGAGGGCCGCTCGGCCAGCGAGGTCTGCCGCGTCTTCGATCCGGTGCCGCAGAAGCTGACCAACATCCGCTTCGCCGCCGGAAGCAAGCCGCTGGAGGATGCCGCCGTCCAGCAGGCGATCAAGGAGGGCGAGGCGCGGCTGGCATCGAGCGGCCGCATCCTGATCCGCAAGTCGGGCACCGAGCCGGTCATCCGCGTGATGGCGGAGGGCGACGACGAGGCGCTGGTCCATGGCGTGGTCGGCGACATCGCCGATGCCATCCGCGCCAGCGCCACCCGCAGCCTGGAGGCCGCGCAATGAGCGGCGGCCCGGAAATGACCGGCTCGGTGAAGGGTCGCGTCCTGATCGTCGCCGGGTCGGATTCCGGCGGCGGTGCCGGCATCCAGGCCGATATCAAGGCGGTCAGCGCGCTCGGCGCCTATGCCACGACCGCCATCGCCGCGCTGACGGCGCAGAACACCACCGGCGTCTATGGCGTGGTGCCGGTCGACCCGGCCTTCGTCGCCCTGCAGATGAAGGTGGTTTTGGAGGATATCGGCGCCGACGCGGTGAAGATCGGCATGCTCGCCAACGCTCCCGTGATCGAGGCGGTGGCGGCGGAGTATGAGGCGCGCGCGGTCAATGTGCCGCTGGTGCTCGATCCGGTGATGATCGCCAAGAGCGGCCATCACCTGCTCGATCCCGACGCCGTGGTGACGCTGCGCAAGCGCCTGCTGCCGCTGGCCGAGGTGGTGACGCCCAATTTGCCGGAGGCGGAGGCGCTGACCGACCTGCCGATCCGCGACCTGGACGACATGCGCCGCGCGGCGGAACTGATGCTGAGCTTCGGCCCGAAATCGGTACTGCTGAAGGGCGGACACCTGGAGGACGACAGCCTCTACGACCTGCTGCTGACGGAGGAGGGCGAGACGGTCTTCCAGGGCAAGCGCGTCCACACCCCGCACACCCACGGCACCGGCTGCACCCTGTCCTCGGCGATTGCCGCGGGGCTGGCGCAGGGGCTCGGCACGCGCGACGCGGTGGCGCGGGCGCGGCGTTACGTGGAAACGGCGATCCTGACCGCGCCGGGGCTGGGCCACGGGCATGGGCCGCTCAACCACCTGCACACGGTGCGGGAGTTTTTGTAAACGGGGGGTGCTCGGCACCCTCCCTAACCCTCCCCCACCTTCGGTGGGAGAGGGGACTGCCGCTTACATGCAAATACGCCCTCTCCCGCGATCGGACCGACCTTCGGTCGGCCGAGGGCGGGGGAGGGAGGGGGCATCGCGTGTCCGCAACGCCCCCCAAACATTACTTGCTGTAGTCGTAGAACCCGCGGCCGGTCTTGCGGCCGAGATAGCCGGCGTCGACCATTTCCTTCAGCAGCGGGGCCGGACGGTACTTCGGGTCGTTGAAGCCTTCATAGAAGACCTCCATCACCGACAGCATGGTGTCCAGACCGATCAGGTCGGCGAGCGCCAACGGGCCGATCGGGTGGTTGCAGCCGGCCTTCATGCCGGCGTCGATGTCCTCGGCCGTGGCGATGCCTTCCTGCAGCGCGAAGATCGCCTCGTTGATCATCGGGCAGAGGATGCGGTTGACGGCGAAGCCGGGGCTGTTCTTGGCGGTGATCGGCGACTTGCCGACGCGCTTGGCGAAGGCCATCGCCTTGGCATGCGTGTCGTCGCTGGTCTGGATGCCGCGGATGATCTCCAGCAGCGCCATCAGCGGCACCGGGTTGAAGAAATGCAGGCCGATGAAGCGGTCCGGTCGGTCGGTGGCCGTCGCCAGCTTGGTGATGGAGATCGACGAGGTGTTGGTGGCGACCAGCGCCTCCGGCTTCAGGGTCGCGCAGAGATCCTTCAGGATCTTGACCTTGAGATCCTCGTTCTCGGTCGCGGCCTCGATCACCAGATCGCAAGCAGCCAGCTTCGACTTGTCGGTGGTGGCGGTGATGCGCGCCAGGGCCGCCTCGCGGTCGGCCGCCGTCATCTTCTCCTTCTTGACCAGACGGTCCAGGCTGCCGCCGACGGTCGACAGGCCGCGCTGCACCGCTTCCTCGGAGATGTCGGTCATCACCACCGTCAGGCCGGCGACGGCGCAGACCTGGGCGATGCCGTTGCCCATCTGTCCGGCGCCGATGACGCCGATGGTCTCGATTCCCATGCTCTCGGCCATTGTTCCTTGCCCCTATTGGTTGGCGGTTGCGTTGGTTCGCAGGTGCAGCAAGTTCTACACGGTTTTTCGTTGCGCTGCGATGACTTGTCGTATGCGGCATGGTGACCTTCCCGCCGGCGCGGCGTCCTGCCGCAGGGGAGACAACCCATGCTGTGGAAAAGCCTGCTTGCGGCCGCACTTGCCATCCAGGCCGGATTGGCCGCCGATCCGGTTCGACCAGGCAATTCGAAGGGCGCCCCGTCCTATTCGCGTCAGAGCTTCACCGCCTCCTCGCCGATGCGCTGGCGCAGCCAGCTGTGCGAGGGGGAGCCGGTGTTGCGGCGGTGCCAGATCATCGACACCTCGTAATCGCCGACATCGAAGGGCAGGGGGCTGGTGGCGAGTCCCAGCGCGTCGGCGCACAGGCGGGCCAGCCGGGCGGGCAACGAGGTCAGCATCGGCGCCCGCGTCAGGATCATCGGGATCGCCAGGAACTGGGTGGTGGAGGCTGCGACCCGCCGCCGGGTGCCCAGCGCCGCCAGTTCGTCGTCGATGAAGCTGGTCATGCCGCCGCGCAGCGACGGCATCAGGTGCGGGTAGCGGGTGTAATCCTCCAGCCCGATGGGCGGGGTGACCGGCACGAGAGCCGGGTTGTACAGACAGACATGGGTCTCCCGGTACAGCACCTGGCGGTCGTGCCAGCGCCGCAGTTCCGGCAGATAGCCGATGGCCAGATCGAGCGTGCCGTCATCCAGCGCGTCCAACATGGCGTCGGGATCGAGGCTGCGCAGAGCCACAGACACGCGCAGGTCGCCCTCCGCCGCGTCGCGCAGGATGCCGGTCAGCAGGACCGCCTGCATGGAATCGGAGGTGGAGATGCTGAAGCTCCGCTCCTCCCGCTGCGGGTCGAAATCCTCCGCCGCCGACAGGGCGCGGGCGGCACCCACCAGCAGGTCGCGCAGAGGTTCCGCCAGCCGCTGGGCGCGCGGCGTCGGCTCCATCCGGTTGCCGGTGCGCACGAACAGGGGATCGCCGACCAGCGTGCGCAGCCGGGCCAGGGCATGGCTGACCGCCGACTGGCTGACACCCAGCGCCTCGGCCGCGCGGGAGACGTTGCGGGTTTCGAGCAGCGCGTCGAACACCTTGATCAGGTTCAGATCGAGCGCAGGGTTATGAATAGCTTTCATGACGATATGAACCAAAGCCTCCTAGTTCATTGTGCACTAGACGGTGTATTCTGTCGAGACAGAGCTGCTCCAGCAGCCAAACAATCAAAAATCCTGATCCGTAGCCGCCATTCGCAGCCAAGGCCCGCAACCGGGCAGCGGACCTGCCGTCGTCACCACAAGGCGGCAGTTCCGTTCAGGGAGAAAGAGGCAAGAGCCATGATTCGCATCAACGTCAACGGCGAGAACCGTCAGGTCGACGTGCCCGAGGACATGCCCCTCCTGTGGGTCCTGCGGGACGAGTTGAACATGACCGGCACCAAGTTCGGCTGCGGCGTCGCCCAGTGCGGCGCCTGCACCGTCCATGTCGACGGCACGCCGACCCGCGCCTGCCAGACCCCGGTCGGCATGCTGGGTCCGGACAGCAAGGTCACCACCATCGAGGGCGTGAAGGGCAAGGCGGCGCAAGCCGTCCAGGCGGCTTGGCAGAAGCTGGACGTCGTCCAGTGCGGCTATTGCCAGTCGGGCCAGATCATGAGCGCGGTCGCGCTGCTGACCGACAACCAGAACCCGACCGACCAGGACATCGACGCGGCGATGGACGGCAATGTCTGCCGCTGCGCCACCTATGTCCGCATCCGCGCGGCGATCAAGGATGCCGCCCAGACGATGAGGGCCTGATCCATGCTGCATCATCTGATCCGTCAGGCCGCCCAAAACGGGTTCGGCGAACCCCTTGCGCTGAAGCCGCTGACGGCCCCGTCGCGCCGCGGTTTCCTGAAGGCCATCGGCGCCGGGGCCGGCGCGCTGGTCGTCGGCGCGCATCTGCCGCTGCCGGCGCTGGCCGCCGAAGCGGCGGCGAAGACCATCGGCCCGGCCGACCCGCGTCCGCAGCTGTTCGTCATCGTGGCGCCGGACAACACGGTCACCGTGTTGGCCAAGCATCTGGACAAGGGCCAGGGCATCGTCACCGGCCTCGCCACCATCGTGGCGGAGGAGCTGGACGCCGACTGGGCCCAGGTGCGCGGCGCCTTCGCCCCGGCCGACAGCAAGCTGTACGCCAACCACTTCTTCGGCATCCAGGGCACCGGCGGTTCCACCGCCATCGCCAACAGCTGGGACGAACTGCGGATGGCCGGTGCCGCCGCCCGCGCCATGCTGGTCGCCGCCGCTGCCGTCCGCTGGTCCGTGCCGGCCGGCGAGGTGACGGTGTCGAAGGGCGTGGTCCGTCATGCGGCGAGCAACCGCAGCCTCACCTTCGGCGAACTGGCTGAGGAGGCGGCGAAGCTGCCGGTGCCGCAGCAGGTCAAGCTGAAGGACCCCAAGGACTATGTGCTGATCGGCAAGCCGGACCTGCACCGGCTGGACCACATCAGCAAGACCGACGGCACCGCGATCTTCGCCATGGACATCCGCCGCCCCGGTCAGGTGACGGCGGTTCTGGCCCGCAGCCCCCGCTTCGGCGGCACGGTGAAGAGCGTCGACGACACGGCGGCCCGCAAGGTGCCGGGCGTGATCGAGGTGGTGAGCCTTCCGGTCGGCGTCGCGGTGATCGCCAGGAACAGCTGGGCCGCCATGAAGGGCCGCGAGGCGCTGACGGTCACCTGGGACGATGCCAAGTCCGAGATGCGCGGCTCCGACGCCATGCTGGCCGACTACCGCAAGCTGGCCGACCGGCCGGGTGCGGTCGCCGCCGGCAAGGGCGACGCCGACAAGGCCTTCGCCGACGCCGCGGCCAAGGGCGGCCATGTGGTGGAAGGCGACTTCGTCTTCCCCTACCTCGCCCATGCGCCGATGGAGCCGCTGAACGCCGTGGTGGCGCTGAACCCGGAGGGTGGCTGCACCATCTGGGCCGGCTCGCAGTTCCAGACGGTCGAACAGATGGTCGCCGCGCATATCCTGGGCTGCAAGCCGGAACAGGTGAAGATCGAGACCCAGTGGGCCGGCGGCAGCTTCGGCCGGCGCGCCACCACCAACGCCGACTACATCGCCGAGGCGGTAATGATCGCCAAGGCCTATCCCAAGGCCCCGGTGCATCTGGTCTGGACGCGCGAGGACGACATCAAGGGCGGCCGCTACCGCCCGCTGTTCCTGCACCGGATCAAGGCCGCGGTGGATGCCAAGGGCGCCCTGGTCGCCTGGAAGCAGCGCATCGTCGGCCAGAGCTTCATGGCCGGCACGCCGTTCGAGGCGGTAATGGTCAAGAACGGCGTCGACGCGACGATGGTCGAGGGGGCGTCGGACATGGCCTATGCCGTGCCGAATCTGGCGGTCGACGCCCACACCGTCGCCTCGCCGGTCACCACCCTGTGGTGGCGGTCGGTCGGGCACACCCACACCGCCTATTCCAAGGAGGTGATGATCGACCGGCTCGCCAAGGCGGCCGGCAAGGATCCGGTGGCCTTCCGGCTGGAGATGCTGAAGGACCATCCGCGTCTGGCCGGCGTGCTGAAGCTGGCGGCGGAGAAGGCCGGCTGGGGCCAGCCCATGCCGCAGGGCAAAGGCCGCGGCGTGGCGGTGCATGAAAGCTTCAACACCTATGTCGCCCATGTCGCCGACGTGACGGTCGACGCCAAGGGGCAGGTCAAGGTCGACCGGGTCATCGTCGCCATCGACTGCGGCCAAGTCATCAACCCCGACATCGTCAAGGCGCAGATGGAGGGTGGCACCGGCTGGGGCATCGGCCATGCCCTGCGCGGCGAGATCACCATGACCGACGGCGTGGTGGATCAGGCCAACTTCGACAGCTACCTGCCGATGCGGATGTCGGACATGCCGGTGGTGGAGGTGCACATCGTGCCGTCCGGCGAACGGCCGACCGGTGCCGGCGAACCGGGCGTCCCGACCGCCGCGCCCGCGGTGGCCAACGCCGTCTTCTCGGTAACCGGCCAGCCGCAGCAGACGCTGCCCTTCAGCCGCAGCGGCATCGTCAGCTGAGACGGGGCAGCTAAGGCGGGGCCGGCCCGGTCTTCGCCGTCAGTTGGGCGGTGGCGGGAATCGCCGCCGGCCGGCGGCCGGGCCAGCCCTGGTCCACCAGCAGCCTTATCGCGGGATCGGCCCGCATCGGACCGGCGGCGACGGAAGTCTCCGCCGGTTCTTTTTTGCGTGGCGGTTCGATGCACAGAAGCCGGGCGAGCCGCTGGGACTGGATGGCCGGAAGGGATGACCGGGGCAGTTGCGGTCCCCAGGGGTCCACGGCCGCGGTGGCCGCCATCGTGGCAGGCGTCAGCACCGTGAGGTGGCAGGCGGCGGCCAGAACCCCGGCCAGCAGCAGGACAGCCAGCGCCAGCACCGTCCAAAGGCGGCGCCGCAGCCGCCGGGCGACCATACCGGTCTCCGGCGTGTGCAATGGGTCGTGCGGGATGCTGTGTCGGTCGATGGCGGTCATGCGGCGCACAGCATGGCTCAAGGCCGATTTCGCATCCTCGCCTTTCCCGGAGATTCGCCGGGGCAGGGGGATTGCCCCCGCAGCCCCCCGCTCCCGGCCGATACTCTCCGTCCGGACAGTTATCTCTACCGACTAGCCAGGAATTGCGATGACGGCATTTCCGGCAAGACGCCTGTCGATTCACTCCTTATAAGATTAAATTGGCAGCAAATTCTCTTTTTCTGCGTATAATGATGGAAAGTTTCCCGTTGAAAGGCATTTGGCGATGACCGCACCGAATCCGGCGCCGAACACCGTCCTGCTGATCCGCCATGGCGAGAAGCCGGACGACGACACCGACCCCAACCTGTCGGCGAAGGGCTGGCAGCGCGCCTGCTCCATCACCAAGACGCTGCCCGATCTGGTTCCGACGGGAGTTCCGGCCATTTCGGCGGTGGTGGCGACGGCGCCCTCGCCGCACAGCGTCCGGCCGATCGAAACGGTGACGCCGATCAGCCTGATCCGCGCCCTGCCGCTGGCCCACACGATTGCCGACGATGATGTCGCCCAGGTTCCGGCGCTTCTGAGTGGTGCGCCCTACACCGGCGCCACCGTCCTGATCTGCTGGCATCACGGCAAGCTGCCGGAGCTGGCACTGGCACTCGGCGCCCCGGCCGATCAGGTTCCGAAAAAATGGGAGGGTGACGATTTCCACACCGTCTGGATTCTGCGCTATGAAGCCGACGGCTCGGTCAGCTTCACGATAACGCGCCAGCCGCATCTCGAGGCTGTTGCATAGCATCGTTGGGACGTTTCCATCGATCCGATTTGAAACCTACCCCGTGCCTCGCCGCCGGTCGATCTCCGCCTGCACGTCGCGGAACCAGCGCAGCTTTTCCTCGAAGGGCAGGCGGGCGAGGCCGCTCGGCGACGGCACCACCACGTCGGCGACGCCGTCGAACAGCCCGCGCTCCTGCACGCCCCAGGGCGCGTCGGGCAGGCCGGTGGCCGCCAGATAGACCCCCTTGCCGGTGTAGGCCAGCACCCGTGGCCGGACAAAGGCGACGATGCGCGCCAGCCGCGGCACCCCGCCGCGCAGCTCCGCCCGCGACAGCTCGGCGGCGCTGGCGGTGGCGCGGGCGACGAGGTTGGTTGAGCCCAGCCCGATGGCCGGCAGGGTGACGTCCTCCTCCGGCCGATAGAGGCGAGGGGTCAGCCCGGCCTCGAACAGCAGGCGCCAGAACTGGTTGCCGCGCCCGGCATAATGGTGGCCGAGCGCGCCCGACCGCAGGCCGGGGTTGAAGCCCACGAACAGGCAGTCGAGCCCCGGCGCCACGATGTCGGGCAACGGCCCGGCCGCAGGCGGAAGCATGTTCGGGGAAGGGGCCGGAACATCGTCGAACAGGTCCATCGGTCGGTTCCTCTCCGCAGGGAGAGGAAGATATAGGACACCGCCGCCCCGCTCAAAGCGAGGCGGCGACCGCGGGGGCAGGCGGACTGCTCCGTTCGTCCTGCAGCAGGGCGAGGATGCGGTCGGTCATTCTCAGGGCCAGCGCCACGATGGTCATGGTCGGGTGGTCGGCGCCCATGGTGGGGAAGACGGAACTGCCGGCGATGTAAAGGTTTCCGACGCCATGCACGCGGCCTTCCGCATCGACGACGCCGTGACGCGGCGATTCGTGCATGCGCGTCGTACCCATGTGGTGCCAGCACCAGCCGACATCCGCCATCGTCGCCTCGGCCTCCTCCTCCTGCCGCCCGCCGGTCGTGATCAGGCCGCGGCGCAGCAGATCCTCGCGCAGCAGGCGCTGGGTCTCGGCCGCGCCCCGGCGGTCCTGCTCGGTCAGCCGCCAGTCCACCCGCGGCAGGTTGCAGCCGAACGGGTCGGTGGCATGGTCGAGCGTCACCCGGCTGTCGGGGTTGGGAACCGGCTCCAGCACCGTCTCCAGCGTGAAGCGCCGGGGCAGCCAGCCCGGATCGACGAGGCTGTCGAACAGGGCGTGGGCGAGCTGCGGCATGCTGCGCAGGATGCGCGGGCCGGCGTTGCGCAGCAGGCTGACCGACTCGTCCTCCGACACGCCGAAGCGCCGGCAGCTGTGGCGCGAGGGCAGGAGCCGCAGGTCGCGCATCGCCTTGAAGGCGTCCAACGCCCCCGAATGGTAGGAGGCGACCAGATATGTCCGCGAATTGGGCAGCGCGTGGCGTTCCTGCAGCTCCGCGGTCGGCGCCAGCGCCAGCGCCACCGACGGGTGCGGCCGGCGCAGCCGCCGCCGCGCCAGGCACAGGCTGACGTCGTAGAGCGTGCGGTGCCGCCCCTGCTGGGTCAGGCGGATCGGCGGTGTCTTGAAGCGCGGATGGTCGGCGAAGTAGCGGCCGACCAGATCGTTGCCGTTGCCCAGCCCCGCCGCCTGCACCTTGTTGGACAGCAGCAGGATGCGCGCATTCTCGATGCCGCCGCAGCCCAGCACGAACAGCCGGGCGCCGACGGTGAAGCCCGGTCCCTCCAGCGTGCGGACCTGCACCCGTTCCACCGCGGTGGCGGTCGGGTTGGTGTCCAGGCCGGTGACGTTGGCGTTGAGGAAGGCGGTGATGTTGGCGGCGCGCCCGATCTCGGCTCGGTAAGCCTCGCCCATGCGGATCGGCGGGCTGAGCTGGGCGAGGCGGTTTTCGAAGCCGTCGCCGTCCTTGTCTTCTACCGGCAACAGCGCCGTCTTCGGCCCGCCGATCCGCTCCATCCAGAAATCATTGTCGTAGTCGAACGGACCCAGACCCAGCACACTCTGCGAGCGCTCGTAATAGGGCATCATCGTGTCGCGCGGGATCGGCCATCCGCTGCCGGGAATCCAGGACCGTTCGGCAAAGTCGCCGGGCTCCAGCGGGCGGGAGAAGCCGCCCCAGCAGTTGGTGCTGCCGCCCAGATAGCGGCTGCGCGCGGTGGTCAGCCGTTCATAGGGCAGGCCGACGTTGCGGCCGGCATAAAGCGCCTGGGAGATGCCGTCGACCTCCAATCCGCCGCCTTCGAGCAGGACGACGCTGCAGGAACTGCCGGCCAGCTCGCGCGCGATGGTCAGGCCGGCGGCGCCGCCACCGATCACGCACAGGTCGCAATCGATATGGGTGCCGTTCAGGACATGGCGGGCGTCACGAAGCAAGCGGGCCTCCGTACCAGGGATATAAGCCGTTCCTTCTTGCCCCGGACACGTAGCCTAGGCCGAGCGCGCATTCGGCTATACCCCCGGCGCGCCGCACTACTCCGGTACTCAACGCAAGCGCGGCACCCCGGACGAACCGGATGGCCGGTCCGTATCGCCCCGGCGGCTGGAAGTGATCGTGGGAATGATGGCGGGAACGACGGCCGCAGTCGGCGGTTGAAATGGGGAAGAACGGTGCCTCGGCCCGGCCGGACGGCCGCGGACGGACGCGCACCGGCAACCATGCAACCGCAGGAACCGCCGCCATGAAACGCCATCATCTTCTCGCCACCGCCGCCCTGATCCTGTTCTCCGCTCCCACGCTGTCGCTGGCCCAGACGCCGACGCCGCAGAAGACCGTGACCGAGAAGGGGCAACTGTCGCAGCAGGACATGACTTTCGCCGAAAAGGCGGCGATCAGCGACATGTTCGAAATCCAGGCCGGCAAGCTGGCGCAGGACCAGGCCAAGGACAATGGCGTCAAGCAGTTCGGCAACCACATGGTGGCCGACCACACCAAGACGTCCGAAGCCATGAAGGCGATGGCCCAGCAGAAATCGATGTCGCTGCCGACCAAGCTCGATTCCGAACATCAGCAGAAGCTCGACCGGCTGCGCGGCCTGCAGGGCGACCAGTTCGATTCCGCCTATCTGCAGGGCCAGATCGACGCCCACCAGACCGCCGTCACCCTGTTCCGCACCCAGGCCGAGAAGGGCCAGGACGCCGACCTGAAGCGTTTCGCCGAGCAGACCCTGCCGACGCTGGAGCAGCATCTGCGCCAGGTCCGCGACCTGCGCCCGAACGTCGCCTCCACCAGCGGCGCCGCCCAGCAGAGCACCAGCTTCGAAACCATGATGGGCAAGGCCGTCTATGGTGAGAGCGGCGGCAAGCTGGGCGATGTCGCCGACATCATCCTCGACGCCCAGTCGGGCAAGGCCACCCAGGTGATCCTGGACCGCGGCGGCATTCTGGGCATCGGCGCCAAGCAGGTGGCCCTGGATTATACGCTGCTGAACGCCGACGGCGACCGCATCGTCGCCCGGCAGGTGACCGAGGATCAGGTCAGGCAGATGGCGGAGTTCGAGTATGACGACAACACCGTCTCGCTGGGCCAGCGCAACAGCGGCGGCGGCAATGCCGGTAACGGCACCATGAACAACAAGGGCGGCGATATGAAGAACGACGCCGCCCACGGCACCGCCAACAGCCTGGACAGCACCCAGCCGCGCAATCCGCAGTAAGACCCGCAAGGGGGCTTGCGGCGGATCTGAACGGACACAAGCCGGGGGCACCGGGAAGCCATTTGCCGGCGACCCCGTCCAACCGATGGAGAAAGCAAGGATGGCGAACGCCAGCAAGAAGCACATGAGCCCCGGCGGTCAGGGCAAGGGCACCGGCACCGGCGCCACCACCGACCTGCCGGCCGGCGCAATCGGCGACAACGAAGTGCTGTCGAACCGCGACAAGTCCCGCCATTCCGATGCCCGCGGGCTGGACAGCAAGGCGGTGCAGACCGAGCAGATGCAGGATCACGCGGCCAACCGCGACCCGGACAAGTAGAACCCTGCCGGGAGGGCCGGTTCCGTCCGGTCCTCCCGCGTCCTCAGCCCCGCCAGAACTGGGGCATGAACAGCACCAGCACGGTGAACAGCTCCAGCCGGCCCAGCAGCATCGCCAGCGACAGCAGCCATTTGGCCGAATCCGGCAGGGAGGAGAAGGTGCCGGCCGGGCCGATGATGTCGCCCAGCCCCGGCCCCACATTCGCCAGCGCGGTCACCGCGGCGCTGGCGCTGGTGATGAAGTCCAGCCCCAGGGCCATCAGCGCGATGGTGATCACGCTGTAGGCGGTGAAGAACAGCGCGAAGAAGACGATCACCGATCCCAGAACGTCGTCGTCCAGCCGCCGGTTGCCGTATTGGCGCGGAAAGACGCCGCGGGGATAGATCAGGTGAAGGAAATGGGTGCGCAGCACCGTCACCATCACCTCGAACCGGAAGATCTTGATGCCGCCGGCGGTGGATCCGGTGCAGCCGCCGATGAAGGTCAGCCCGAAGAAGACGCCGACCGCCAGATTCCCCCATTGGCTGTAATCGGTATAGGCATAGCCGGTGGTGGTGACGACCGACACCACGTTGAAGGCCACCAGCCGCAGGGCATCGTGGAAGCCGTGGCCGTGGGTCGCCGCCAGCCAGATGCTGAGCGGCAGGATCACCGCGGCCAGGAAGGCCAGATATGTGCGCACCTGGCTGTCCTTCCACAGCGCGTCGCGCTGGCCGGTCAGGGTGCGGACATACAGGACGAAGGGCAGGCTGCCCAGCAGCATGAACAGCGTCACCAGCCAATGCAGGACCGGGCTTTCGAAATGCCCGATGGAACTGTCGGAGGTGGAGAAGCCGCCGCTCGACAGGCTGGTCAGCGCGTGCACCACCGCCTCGAACGGCGTCATCCCGGCCAGCCAGTAGCAGACCCCGCAGATCGCCGTCAGCCCGGCATAGACGCCGGCGATCGCCTTGGCGATCTGCTGGGCGCGCGGCAGCACCTTCTGCGACCGGTCGGAGGATTCGGTGCGGAACAGCTGCATGCCGCCCACCCGCAGCGCCGGCAGAACCGCGATGGCGACGCCGATGATGCCGATGCCGCCCATCCATTGCAGCAGCGCCCGCCACAGCAGGATGCCCTCCGTCGTCCGGTCCAGCCCGACCAGGACCGTCGATCCGGTGGTGGTCAGCCCCGACATGGTTTCGAAGAAGGCGTTGGCGTAGTTCAGCGACAGCTCGGGGAAATGGCCGAACTGGAAGGGCAGGGCGGCGAAGGCCGCGGTGCTGGTCCAGGTCAGCGGCGTCAGCAGGAAGGCCTGTCTCAGCGACAATCCGCCATGCAGGTGGCATCGGGTGCCGAGCGCCAGCGCTCCGCCGCAGGCACCGGTGAAGGCGGCCGAATAGAGGAAGACCCCGGCGTCCGGATTGCCATAGGCGAAGTCGACCGCGGCCGGAATCAGCATCGTCCCGGCAAGCGCCAGCAGCACGATGGAGACGATGAACAGGATCGGCCTGAAATTCGGCATGATGTCTCTGGTCAGGGGAATGGGCGGCGGCGGGAAGGTAATGACGTATCCGGCAGGGCGATACCGCCGGTCAGAAGAACTCCAGCCCCACGGCGAACAGCTTTTCGACCTTGCGCACCAGATCGGCGGTGGCCATCACGATGACGCGGTCGTGCGGTTCGATCACCGTCTGGCTGGTCGGGATGATGACCTCCCCGCCGCGGACCAGCGCGCCGACGATCATGCCGGCCGGCAGGCCGATGGACCCGATGGGGCCGCTGACCGCGCGCGAGGTCTCCAGCGCCTCGGCCTCCACCACCTCGCCGAAATTGTCGCCGATGGTCTGCACCGCGGCGACCCGCCCACGCCGGACATGGCGCAGGATCGAGGACACGGTGACCGCCGCCGGGTTGACCACCACGTCCATCCCCAGCCCGGCGACGATCGGCGCGTAGGACGTCTTGTTCAGCAGCGTGATCGCCCGCCCGCAGCCGGCGCGCTTGGCGAGAAGCGAGGTGAAGACGTTGGTCTCGTCGTCGTTGGTGACGGCGACGATGGTCTCGGCCCGGCCGACCTGCGCCTCGTCCAGGATCTCGTGGTCCAGCGCATCGCCGTTCAGCACCACGGTGCTGGAGCGCAGCGAGCGCGAGATCAGCTCCGCCCGCTCCGCGTTGCCCTCGATCATCTTGATGGAGATGCCGTGCATGTGCCGTTCGACGATCTTCGCCAGGTTGAAGCCGACATTGCCGCCGCCGGCGATGACCAGCCGGCGGGCCGGCGCCTCGCTGTGGCCGAACAGGGCGACGACGCGGACGATGTCGGCGGTGCGGCAGACCAGATGCACGTCGTCGCCCAGCCGCAGCATGTCGTTCCCCTTGGGCACGAAGCCGGTGCCGTCGCGGAAGACGGCCAGCACCGCCGCGCGCACGTCCGGGAACATCTCGGTCAGGCGGCGCAGCGGCGTGTTGAGCAGGGGCGAGCTGTTCGTGCAGTGGACGCCGATCAGATGCACCTTGCCGTCGGCGAGCGGCACCATCTCGAACGCGCCGGGGGAGCGCAGGCGCCGCGCGATGCTGTGGGCGATCTCCACCTCCGGCGAGATGACGACGCTGATCGCCAGATGCTGGGCGGAGAACATCGACGACCATTCCGGCTGCAGATAGGCCTGCTTGCGGATGCGGGCGATGCGCAGCGGGATGTTGAACACCGAATGGGCCACCTCGCAGGCCACCATGTTGACCTCGTCGGAATGGGTGACGGCGATCAGCATGTCGGCATCCCGCGCGCCTGCCTGGGCCAGCACATCCGGGTGCGAGGCATAGCCGACCATCCCGCGCACGTCGTGACTCTCGTCCATCCGCTGCGCCAGCTCGGTCGAGGTGTCGATCACCGTGATGTCGTTGTCTTCCAGCGCGAGGTGCCGCGAGATGCTGGCCCCGACCTGCCCCGCTCCACAGATGATCACCTTCATGCGCCTGCCCCCGGCCTGTCCACGCTGCACCCCGGCCCAACCGGCCGATGTCAGCAAATGACGGCAATGGCGAAGCGTTGCAAGTCAAAGCGGATCCGACAGGACCGAGGCGGCCGGGAGCGGGGCGCAAAACCTTCGCCCGGCTCCGTCCATCGAGCGCTCCCCCGGCGGGCGGTTCGGTGGCAGGATGCGGGGCGGAGCCTCCGTAAACCGACATCACCGAAGGAACATCCATGTTGAAGCTGCGCTGGAGCCCCACCTCGCCCTATGTGCGCAAGGTGATGATGGTCGTCATCGAACGCGGGCTCGAGGACCGGGTGGAGCGGGTGGTGACCGATCCCTGGTCGGCCGATACCGACCTGCCCAAGGAGAACCCGCTGGGCAAGGTTCCCGCCCTGACGCTTGCGGATGGCACCACCCTGTTCGACAGCCCGGTCATCGTCGAGTATCTCGATTCGCTCGGCGACCGGGCGCCGCTGTTCCCGCCGGCCGGGCCGGCACGCTGGACCGCGCTTCGGTTCCAGGCGACCGCCGACGGCATCTGCGACGCCGCCATCCTCCGCCGGCTGGAGTCCATGCGACCCGATGGCGAGAAGTCGGCGGCCTGGATGGAGCGCCAGCGCAAGGCGGTCGCCCGCGCGCTCGACCTGCTGGAAGCCGACGCGGCGGCGCTGGCCGGCGAGGACACCATCGGCACGCTCGCCGTGCTGGCGGCGCTCGGCTATCTGGATTTCCGCTTCGGGACCGAGGATTGGCGCGAAGGCCGGCCGGCGCTCGCGGCATGGTTCGACAAGGCATCCGACCGCGACAGCCTGCGGTGCACCGCACCGCCGGTGTAACGCTTGCAATAAGAGGGATGTTCTTCTCCGATAACGCGCAGTAATGCGGCGCCCGATGCCGGCGGGCGCCGCTGGAGCATCGCCGCGCTGTTTACGTTCGATTCACCATGACAGGCGGAAGATCGGCAGTCTACCGTCGCCAAAGCGGTCGATTTCGCGGGCGCAACGATGTTTCGATTGTGCGTCGCGAAAACTTCACCGAACCGTCACCCAAACATCCAAAGAGAGGGTCTACCCATGGCGTCGGCCGGCCTGCGGAGAACCGCGGGGCCGGTGCCGACAACCTCCAGACCGTGGGTGGCCCACATGGCAGATCGCGCCGACCAGCGCCGGCGATCCGGCATCAAGTCGAAAATGCTGATCGCCTTCGGCACCGTGGCGGCACTGCCCTGCATCGCGGCGGTCGTCGGCTGGATGTCCTATGGCGCGGTCCGGGGCCATGTCGCCGACATCACGGGAACGCAGGTGCCGGTGCTCAGCGCCGCGCACGGCCTTGCCACCACCACGGCGCGGGTCCTGGCGCTGGGGCCGCTGATCGACGCCGCATCGTCGGAGGAGGACCTGACCAGGCTGCGCAGTGCGGCGGCGGGCCAGCGCGCGGAGCTGGACGGCCAGCTCGCCCGGCTGGCCGACGGGCATGGCGACATCGGCCGCATGGGCGAGCTGGCGGCCACCGCCCGCTCGCTGTTGGGCACCGTCGACGCGTTGGGCGCGGCGACCGGCCGCCGGCTGAGCCTGCAGGAACAGCGCAGCGGCCGGCTGGCCGAGTTGAGCGACGCCCATGCCCGGCTGCTGGCGGCGCTGAAGCCGGACATGCAGGCCTCGCGCGAACAGCTTGCCCAGGCGATCACCGCGATGGTGGAGGCGACCTCGCAATCCTCCGAGACCATCGGCGGCGAACTGGGGCAGACGGTGATCCCACTGTTCCAGCTGCGCGGCGCGGAGGCGGCGCTGGCCAAGGCGCTGCTGATCGGCGCCTTCGAGACCGACCGGTCCAAGGTGATGTCGCTGTCCACCGATTTCGATTCGGCGCTGTCCGACCTGCAGGGCGCCCTGCGCCCGCTGGCGAAGAGCGAGGCGGCCGCCCCCGTCATCGCGGCGATCAACGAGCTGACGGCATATGGTGACGGCGACAAGAGCGTCTACACCCGCCGGGTCCGCCAGCTGACCCCCGGCATCCCGGAGGAGGAAGCGCGCAAGCTTGCCGAAGCGCAGGCCGCCGCGGTCGACGAGATCGTCCGGCTGGACCGCGACGCCAACAGCCGCATGCTGCCGCTGATGCTGAATTCCCGCGGGCGCATCGCCGAGGCCGGGAACGCCATCGCGGAGCGGATGCAGGATCTTTCCACAAATGTGGTGCCGGAAGCCCAGCACCGCTACACCGTGCTGAGCGGCCTGATGGCCGACGCCAACCTGCTGGCCGGCAAGCTGGCCGAGGCCGGCAACGCGGAAACGCTGGCCCGGCTGTCGGCCGCACGCCGCACGCTGGATCCGCTGGCGGCGACGATCCGCAAGACCTTGCAGGAGTCGCAGGGCGATCTGGGCCCGGAGGTCCGCCGGCTGGCCGAGAATCTGCTGGAGCTGGGCTTCGGCGAGGTCGGCATCCTGGCGCTCCGCGGCGGCGAACTGGCCGCCTATGCCGAGAATGCCGCGCTGATCGACAACAACCGCAGCACCGGCGCCGCCCTGACCGGCATGGTCGACACGCTGGTGGAGTCGGCCGAAACCGCGACCGCCGAGGGGGCCGCCGCCGCCCATGACGCGCTGGAGCGCACCAACGAGATCCAGATCCTGCTGGCGACGGCCGGCGTGCTGCTGGCCGGGCTGATCGTTTCGCTCTATGTCGGGCGCCGGGTGGTCGGCCGGATGGAGGCGCTTGCCGACGCCATGCGCCGGGTGGCCGGCGGCGACCTGACGGTGGAGCAGAAGGCCGAGGGCAACGACGAGATCACCGACATGGCCCGCGCGCTGTTCGTCTTCATCGCCAACGCCCGCGCCATGGAAGAGGCGCATGAGAAGGTGGAGATCGAACGCCGCAACGCCGCTTCGGCCCGCCGGACCAGCATGCTGGAGATCGCCGACCAGTTCGAGCGCAACGTGCTGAGCAGCGTGGAGACCCTGGCGGAGGCCGCCCGCGTGATGGCCGCCCGCGCCCGCTCGCTGACCGACATCGCCGCCAATGCCAACGACCGGGCCGACGCCGCGATGCAGCTCTCCGGCGAGATGGCGGCGGGGATCCAGCAGGTGGCGACCGCCGCCTCGGAGATTTCGCAGTCGATTGCCGAGATCAGCAAGCGCACCGGCGAATCGGCCCGCATCATCGGCGACACCGCCGCCGGGGCGGAGCAGGTGAAGGCCACCGTCGCCGACCTGTCGAGCACGGCGGGGGAGATCGGCACCGTGGTGGGGCTGATCGACGAGATCGCCGGCCAGACCAACCTGCTGGCGCTGAACGCCACCATCGAAGCGGCGAGGGCAGGGGAGATGGGCCGCGGTTTCGCGGTGGTCGCCGGGGAGGTGAAGGCCCTTGCCGGACAGACCGCCCAGGCCACCGCCGAGATCGCCCGCCAGATCGCCGCGACCCAGGCGGCCAGCCGCCAGACGGCGGAGGTGGTGGCGACCATGACCGGCAGCGTCCAGCGCATCGAATCGAATGCCTCGGCCATCGCCGCGGCGGTGGAGGAGCAGGCGACCATCACCTCCAGCATCGTCGACAGCTCCCACCGCGTTGCCGTCGGCACCCAGGCGGCGTCGGACCATGTCGCCGGCCTGTCGGAGGCCGCGGCCAAGGTGCGCGCCCAGGCCGGCGACGTGCTGCAGGTGGCGGAAAGCCTGTCGCAGGAGGCGACCAGCCTCGGCTCCGCCGTGCATCTGTTCCTCCAGGAAATCCGGGCCGCGCGATGACGGTCGCGACGATTGTCCCGATGCCGTTGCAGCCCCGGTCACGAACGGGTCGGTTTCATAAAACTGACACGTAAACAAAACAAACCCGTCACCAGCGGTGGCTATGGTCACCGCGACGAAGAAGGCGGGTTACGTCCTCCGGCGAAGGCCGGGCTTTTCCACAACCCAACGACACCGTCCAAACCTATCGGGAGTTTTGCCGTGAAAACCATGACCTCGGCGTTCGTTCGCTGCGCCGCCTTTGGTGCCCTGGCCGTTCTGTCCGTGTCGGTCGCCCCGCTGTCGGTCGCCTCGGCCGCCGACATCTCCGGCGCCGGCGCCACCTTCCCGTATCCGATCTATGCCAAGTGGGCCGACGCTTACAAGAAGGAGACGGGCACGGGCCTGAACTACCAGTCGATCGGTTCGGGCGGCGGCATCAAGCAGATCAAGGCCAAGACGGTCACCTTCGGCGCTTCGGACATGCCGCTGAAGCCGGAAGAGCTGGAGCAGGCCGGCCTGATCCAGTTCCCGATGATCATGGGCGGCGTCGTTCCGGTCGTGAACCTGAAGGGTCTGAAGTCGGGCGAGGTCAAGCTGTCGGGCACGGTTCTCGCCAACATCTACATGGGCGAGGTCACCAAGTGGAACGACCCGCAGATCAAGGCGCTGAACCCCAACGTCAACCTGCCGAACACCGCCATCGCGCCGGTGTACCGTTCTGACGGGTCGGGCACCAACTTCCTGTTCACCGACTACCTGTCGAAGACCAGCCCGAAGTTCAAGACCCAGATCGGCGCCAACACCTCCGTCCAGTGGCCGGCCGGCATCGGCGCCAAGGGCAACGAAGGCGTGGCCAACATGGTCAAGCAGACGGACGGCTCGATCGGCTACGTCGAATACGCCTACGCCAAGCAGAACAACATCACGTATCTCGGCCTGCAGAACAAGGACGGCAAGACCGTCGTTCCGAAGATCGAGGCCTTCCAGGCCGCCGCGGCGAACGCCGACTGGGCCAACTCCAAGGGCTACTACGTCATCCTGACGGACGAGCCGGGTGCGGACAGCTGGCCGATCACCGGTGCCAGCTTCATCCTGATGTACAAGAACCCGCAGGATGTCGCGACCTCGGCCGAAGCGCTGAAGTTCTTCGACTGGGCGTACAAGAGCGGCGCCAAGATGGCCACCGATCTGGATTACGTGCCGATGCCGGACTCGGTCGTCTCGCTGGTTCAGAAGACCTGGTCGCAGTCGATCCAGGCCGACGGCAAGCCGATCTGGACCGCGTCGGCCAAGTAACCACGGCCAACCCGACCCCGGGATGCGCCGGCAGACGGCGCGCCCCGGGGGCATGATCCGCCGGTGGGGTTGGAAATTTCGCCGACCCCACCGCACGCCTCACGGAGCGGCCATGACCGAGATCGCGCTGACCTTGACCGACGCACACGCTTCCACCGCCCGACGGGCCCGCCGCCAGCGCCTGCAGGATGCGGCCTTCCGCAACGCCACCCTCTTCTTCGCCCTGCTCGTCCTGTTCATCCTGGGCGGCGTCACGATTTCTCTCATCGACGGCGCGCTTCCGGCACTGCGCGCGTTCGGCTTCGGGTTCGTCACGACCGAAGTCTGGAACCCGGTGTCGGAGGAATTCGGCGCGCTCGCCCCCATTTACGGCACGTTGATCACCTCGGTCATCGCCATGGCTGTCGGCATCCCGGTCAGCTTCGGCATCGCGCTGTTCATCACCGAGATGTGCCCGGCCTGGCTCAAGCGCCCGCTCGGCGTCGCCATCGAGCTGCTGGCCGGCATTCCCAGCATCATCTACGGCATCTGGGGCCTGTTCGTCTTCGCCCCCTTCATGCAGTCGACCATCCAGCCCTTCCTGATCTCCACGCTTGGTCAGGTCCCGGGCATCGGCAACCTGTTCATGGGCCCGCCCTACGGCATCGGCATCCTGACCGCCGGCCTGATCCTGGGCATCATGGTGCTGCCCTTCATCACCTCCATCACCCGCGACGTCTTCGAGACGGTGCCGCCGATGGTGCGCGAATCCGCCTACGGGCTGGGCGCCACCACCTGGGAAGTGGTGTGGAACGTGGTGCTGCCCTACACCCGCACCGGCGTGATGGGCGGCGTCATGCTGGGGCTGGGCCGCGCGCTGGGCGAGACGATGGCGGTCACCTTCGTCATCGGCAACGCGCACCGCATCAGCTCCTCCATCATGGCGCCGGGCACGACGATCTCGGCCTCCATCGCCAACGAATTCACCGAAGCGGTCGGCGACGTCTACACCGCCTCGCTGGTGGCGCTGGGCCTGATCCTGTTCCTGTTCCTGATCACCTTCACCGTGCTGTCGATCGCCAAGCTGATGCTGCTGCGCCTGCAGCGCAAGGCCGGAGTCTGAGGCCATGAGCATGACAAGTTCCGCGGCGCTCGCCGCTCCGGCCGGCGGGCTGTACAACCGCCGCCGTGTCGTCAACAAGGTGGCGCTGTCGCTTGCGCTGGGCGCGGCCGGCTTCGGCCTGTTCTGGCTGGTCGCCATCCTGTGGACGCTGCTCTACAACGGGCTGTCGGCCATCAACATCGCCCTGTTCACCGAGAACACGCCGCCGCCGGGCGGCGAGGGCGGCCTGCTGAACGCCATCTTCGGCAGCGTCATCATGACCACGGTCGCCACCCTGGTCGGCACGCCGATCGGCATCATGGCTGGCACCTACCTCGCCGAATTCGGCCGCGACCGCAAGCTGGCCGAGGTGGTGCGCTTCATCAACGACGTGCTGCTGAGCGCGCCGTCGATCATGGTCGGCCTGTTCGTGTACGAGGTGATGGTCATCCGCATGGGCCATTTCTCGGCCTGGGCGGGGGCCATGGCCCTGGCGGTCATCGTCATCCCCGTCGTGGTCCGCACGACCGAGGACATGCTGAAGCTGGTGCCCAACAGCCTGCGCGAGGCCGCGGCCGCCCTTGGCGCGCCGCAGTGGAAGGTGATCACCATGGTCGCCTACCGCGCCGCCCGCAACGGCATGATCACCGGCGTCCTGCTGGCGATTGCCCGCATCAGCGGCGAGACGGCCCCCCTGCTCTTCACCGCCCTGAACAACCAGTTCTGGAGCGCGGACATGAATGCGCCGATGGCCAACCTGCCGGTGGTCATCTTCCAGTACGCGATGTCTCCCTATGAGGACTGGCGCCAGCTGGCCTGGGGCGGCGCGCTGCTGATCACGGTCGCCATCCTGCTCCTCAACATCGGCGCCCGGCTGCTGGCCGGTCTCGGCTCGACGAGAAAGTAACCATGACGATGACCCACATGGACGCCAACAGCCCCGCCCACGGAAGCCACACGATGCCCCCCGGCATGATCCCCGGCGCCGGTGCCGACCGCCCAATCGCCGGTGCCGGCCTTCCCGAGAAGATCAGCATCCGCAACCTGGACTTCTTCTACGACGGCTACCGGGCGCTGAAAGACGTTTCGATGCCGCTGTACGATCGTCAGGTCACCGCCTTCATCGGCCCGTCGGGCTGCGGCAAGTCGACCCTGCTGCGCATCCTGAACCGGATGTACGACCTCTATCCCAAGCAGGTCGCGACCGGCGAGGTCATGCTGGACGGCGTCAACATCCTGTCGCCGAAGCAGGATCTGAACCTGCTTCGCGCCCGCGTCGGCATGGTGTTCCAGAAGCCGACGCCGTTCCCGATGTCGATCTACGACAACATCGCCTTCGGCGTGAAGCTGTACGAGAAGCTGTCCCGCACCGAAATGGACGAGCGGGTGGAATTCTCGCTGCGCCGCGCCGCCCTGTGGGAAGAGGTGAAGGACAAGCTGCGCCAGAATGGCATGAGCCTGTCCGGCGGTCAGCAGCAGCGCCTGTGCATCGCCCGCGCCATCGCGGTCAAGCCGTCGGTCCTGCTGCTGGACGAGCCGACCTCGGCGCTCGACCCCATCTCCACCGCCAAGTGCGAGGAGCTGGTGGACGAGCTGCGTTCCGACTACTGCATCGCCATCGTCACCCACAACATGCAGCAGGCGGCCCGCATCTCCAACTTCACCGCCTTCATGTATCTGGGCGAACTGATCGAGTTCGGGAACACGGAAGAGATCTTCACCAACCCGACCAAGGACAAGACGTCCGAATACATCACCGGCCGTTTCGGCTGACGGTTCCGCTCCGCCGGTCTTTCCTGCCAAGGGGAGAACCGGCGGAGAAATTTCGGCGGATTGCATACTGAAAGCTGTTTAATACCAGCGGCTTTAGACATTGACCGCTGCCCACGAGCGTGAGGCGATTGAGCGAATGATTTCGGGTGCCTGGGCGAGAGCGTTCCACGCCTCGCAGCAGGCCTCGACGATGGCGGCATAGGAATCGAAGACGCGATGGCTGAGGTGGTTCTGTCGCAGGAACTGCCAGATGTTTTCGACCGGATTGAGTTCCGGGCAATAGGGCGGCAGATGCAGAAGGCTGATGTTTTCGGGCACGACCAGCTTGTCGCCCGGCTGGTGCCAGCCTGCGCCGTCGAGGATGAGCACCGCATGGTGGCCGTCGCTCACTTGGCCGCTGATCTCGGCCAGGTGCAGGGTCATTGCCGCGGCGTTGGCCTTGGGCAGGACCAAGGCCGCGGCGGCGCCACGGCTCGGGCAGACGGCGCCGAACAGGTAGGCCCAGCTATGGCGCTGGTCGCGGGGCGCGCGTGGCCGGCTGCCCTTGGCGGCCCACACCCGGGTCAGGGTCCCTTGCTGGCCGACCCGGGCTTCGTCCTGCCACCAGAGCTCCAGCGGCTTGCCGCGGGCGGTGTCGGGGAGGGCGCCGGCAACCAGAGCGGCAAAGTTTTTTTGTGAGCCTCGAGCGCCTCGCCATCCTGCTGAGGATGCTGGGGGCGCACCGACAGGCGACGGAACCCCAGACGGCGCAACAGCCCGCCAACGCTGCGCTCGGCCAGCACCACGCCGAACCGGCGCTCGATCTTGCGGGCCAGATCGCACCGCCGCCACCGAACCACGCCATCCTCGGCGAGGTCCGGACCGGAGCGGACCCAGGACGCCACCTCCGCTTCCTGCTCCGCCGACAGCTTCGGCTTGGCTCCCGGTGCCTTACGATCCCGCAGCCCCGCCACGCCTTGGGCGTTGTAGCGGTGAACCCAATCCCGCAACGTTTGCCGATCCATCCCGCAAGACCGCGCGGCGTCCTCGCGAGATCGCCCCTCCAAAACCAGAGCTAGGGCGAGAAGGCGCCGCGCTACATCCGGATCGCCAAAACGCACCGCCCGCTGGCGCAACTCCGCTGAACTCAGCTCCAGCCGCGTGATCGCAATCGCCGCCATACCCGCCTCCTTCCGAGAGCTGGCAGCGAATCACAGGGCGGACCAAAAGGGAATCCACCGTGACGAGTCACACTTCAAAGCCGCTGGTATAAGGCGGCGGTTCACTCAACCGCCGCCTTTCTTGCGAGTCTCGAATGGGGTAGGGTCGGGCCGCTGACTGTGATGGCGGGAACGGCTGCGGCGTGGAGTATTTTCTTGAGTGGGATGCCTCGGGCATCATCGTCGTGGCGCGTCTGCCGGCCGACATCCAAAAACATCTCGGTGCCAAAACGACTCGCGTGTTCCTGTCGTCGGAGACCAGGGACAGCCATAAGAAGCACGGATGGACCCCTGAAGCCTTCGCCCGTCTTCAAGAGATTTTGGACCAAGGCGAGGTTCGGGAGGATCGCGAGAGGCACGTGGTCGTAGCGCGCCATGACTTGGTCTGGTGGTGCGCAGTCGTGAAAGTGACGGTGGATCGCAGGGGGGTGTATCTCCAGTCCTTGCGCCGCAGCAACAACGACCAGATCGCAAACATGCGAGCGCGCGGAGTCCTGGTTCGCCCATGTAGAGGTAAGGTAGCGGCTGGGGAGAGAGACACGCCCCACGGACCCGAAGGCTACCCGGCATCTCTTACAGTACGCCGCCACCTGGGTTTGAGCATAGCCGGGAACCGTCGATCCGACAAGTCGCGCAAGCCGTCGATTATTTTTCATAACTGAACTTATGTGCCGTAAGTCGCGCGCGCAAAGTCAAACTGTCAGCGCCCCGCCGGCGGCGCCCCGGCAAGATGTGCAGAATTTTCCAAGCCGGCCGTGAACCGACAAGACCGCGGTCGCGGCGATGACCGATGCTGGCGCTCCACCCACCGGAAACAATGGGAAAGCGACAGCCATGTCCGCACCGGCCACAACCGGCAACTCCCCCCTGCCCTGGCTTCTGCTTCTTCTGTCGGTGACGACGGGGTTGGTCGATGCCATCAGTGTTCTCGGCCTGGGCAAGGTCTTCACCGCCAATATGACCGGCAACGTCGTCTTCCTCGGCTTCGCTGCCGCCGGTACGCCGGGCTTCCTGGTCATGCCGGCGGTTACCGCGCTGGCAACCTTCCTTGCCGGGGCCCTGATCGCCGGCCGGGTCGGCAGGACGCTGGCCGGACGGCCGATGCGGCACTGGCTGCTGGCTGCGGCGCTGTTCGAGACGTCGCTGTTCTGGATCGCCGCGATGGTCGCCGCCGGTTTCGATGTCGGCACGCAGGCTCCCGCGTCCGGTTTGTATACGATCATCGCCCTGACCGGGTTCGCCATGGGTTTCCGCAACGCCACGGTCCGGCAATTGAAGGTCCCCGACCTCACCACCACGGTCCTGACCCTGACCCTGACCGGACTGGCGGCGGATTCCAGCCTTGCCGGAGGCGCCAACACCAACGCGCCGCGGCGCATCGCCAGCGTCGCCGCGATCTTCCTCGGTGCCGTGATCGGTGCCGTCATGGTGATGCAGAGCGGGCTGGTGCTTCCCCTGGTCGTCGTCGGCGCGCTGGTGCTGGCGGGGACCGCGGTCTGCGCGCTTCATCCGGTGGCCGCCGCGCCGGCCGCGGCCTGACGGCGGAGATCGGACCCATGAAGGCCGGCCGGCTGGAGGCATTCACCGACGGGGTGGTGGCAATCGTCATCACCATCATGGTGCTGGAGTTGAAGGTTCCCGAGGACGGCAGCCTCGCCGCCCTGGCGGAGCGCATTCCCATCCTGTTGGCCTACGTGCTGTCCTTCGTCAATGTCGGGCTCTACTGGAACAACCATCACCATCTGTTGCAGGCGACCGCGCGCATCGACGGGCGGGTGTTGTGGGCGAACCTGTTCCTGCTGTTCTGGCTGTCGCTGGTGCCCTTCGTCATCCGCTGGCTCGATGAAAGCGCGTTTTCGCCGGTGGCGACGGCGGCCTATGGCGTCGTCCTCGGCATGGCGGCGGTCGGCTACACCCTGACCGAACGGGCGATCATCGCCTGCGGCGGCAGCGATTCGGCGGTGGCGCGGGCCATCGGGTCCGACCTGAAGGGCAAGATCAGCATGGCGTTCTATGCCTTGGCCATTCCCGTCGCCTTTATCCTGCAACCGCTGTCCATCCTGCTTTACGTCCTCGTGATCCTGCTGTGGCTGGTGCCGGACCGACGGATCGAGCGCGCCCTGGAGGACTGACGGGCGATCATCGCATTTCGAAAAGCTCCTGATGGAAGCGCCGTTCCACCGGCAGTCCCCGTGCCGCGAAATCCCGCCGCGGCGCATGGCTGAAATACATCCGAAGTCGGAAATATTTCGCTTCACAACCGGTAGGCTGCCGCCTATGATCCCGCTTCACTGGGAAATCCCCTTCCGGCTGCCGGTCTGGCCGGCATCGCATTTCCCGTCCGGTCCGGGCATAGTCATCCGTCGTGTTTCGCAAGGCTGTTCCATGTCTTCCCTGCTTCGGCCACGCAAGGCCGCCATCGCTTTCATCCTCGTCACCGCAGCGCTCGACATCGTCGCGATGGGCATCGTCATTCCGGTGCTGCCGGCGCTGATCGAGGAGTTCGCCGGACCCGATGCACAGGCCGGCACCATCAACGGCGCGCTGGTGGCGCTGTGGGCGCTGATGCAGTTCTTCTGCTCCCCCGTGATCGGGTCGCTGTCGGACCGGTACGGGCGGCGGCCGGTGATCCTGCTGTCGGCCCTGGGGTTGGCGGTGGATTACGTGCTGATCGCGGTGGCGCCGAACATGTGGTGGCTGGTGGTCGGCCGGGCGATCGCCGGCATCACCTCCTCCAGCTTCACCACCGTCTTCGCCTATATGGCCGACGTGACGCCGCCGGAGCAGCGGGCGCGGGCCTATGGCCTGATCGGCGCCGCCTTCAGCGCCGGCTTCATCGCCGGTCCCCTCCTGGGTGGGCTGCTGGGTGAACTTTCGCCGCGTGCCCCCTTCTGGGCTGCGGGTGCGCTCAGCGGGTTGGCCTTCCTCTATGGTCTGGCCGTTCTGCCGGAATCGCTGGCGCCGGAAAACCGGATGGCTTTCTCCTGGCGTCGGGCAAATCCCTTCGGCGCGCTGCGCCTGCTGCGGTCCCACACGGAACTGTCGGGGCTGGCCCTGGTCAATTTCATGCTGCATTTCTCCCACAATGTCTTTCCCGCCGTCTTCGTCCTCTATGCCGGGCATCGTTATGGCTGGAGTGCCTGGGATGTCGGGCTGCTGCTGGCGGTGGTCGGCGCGCTCGACATGGTCATGCAGGGGCTGGTCGTGTCCCGCGTGGTGAAGTGGCTGGGCGACCGCGGCACGATGGTGGTCGGCCTGTTCGGCGGGGCCGTCGGGCTGGCCTGCATGGGGCTGGCGCCGGACGGCGGCTGGTTCGCGCTGTCCATCCTGCCCGCTGCATTGTGGGGGCTGGCGATGCCGACCATCCAGTCGCTGATGACGCAGCGGGTCTCGCCCTCGGAACAGGGCCAGCTGCAGGGCGCCAACATGAGCGTGGCGAGCGTCGCCGGGATCCTGGCGCCGGTCGTCTTCGGAACGGTCTATTCCGTTTCCGTCGGTGCCGATCCGCTATTCCCCAATCCGGGGCTGGCCTTCGTCATTGCGGCACTCGTGCTGCTGCTGGGAGCGGTGATCGGCTGGACGGTGGCGCGTCGCAACGGCCGGGCGGAGGAGGCGGACGGCGCAGCGGCCTGACCGGCGCCGTCTTCCCACCCCCTTCCCCACCCCCTTGCCCACTGGACACCCTTGCACCGGCTGTGGGGCGTCCCACATAGCTGCCGACCATCCCGCAGAATATCCCATTGCTCCGCTGCGTTATCAGCGGTGGGAATTTGCGGGCCGACAGGGTAAGACTGTCGGCTTCCATCCTTATCGACAGCTGAGACCCGGAGAACGCGATGCTCGCGGCCCCCAACCTGTTCGCCCACCGCCCGGACCGGAGCGTGCGCCCCAAGGCGGCACCCTTCCTGCCGATGTCGCGTGCGGAAATGGACCGGCTGGGCTGGGACCAGTGCGATGTCATCGTCGTCACCGGCGACGCCTATGTCGACCATCCCAGCTTCGGCATGGCGATCATCGGCCGGCTGCTGGAATCGCAGGGCCTGCGCGTCGGCATCATCGCCCAGCCGGACTGGAGCAGTGCGGAACCGTTCAAGATCCTGGGCAAGCCGCGGCTGTTCTGGGGCGTGACCGGCGGCAACATGGATTCGATGGTCAACCACTACACGGCCGACCGTCGCCTGCGCCACAACGACAGCTACACCCCGAACGACGAGGGCGGCAAGCGACCGGACCGCGCCGTCATCGTCTATTCCCAACGCTGCCGCGAAGCCTTCAAGGACGTGCCCATCGTGCTGGGCGGCATCGAGGCGTCCTTGCGCCGCATCGCCCAATACGACCATTGGAGCGAGAAGATCCGCCGCTCCGTCCTGGTCGATTCCAAGGCGGACATGCTGGTCTACGGCAACGCCGAACGCGCCATCATCGAGATCGCCCAGCGCGCGCTGAAGGGAGAATCGCCCAAGGCGATGACCGACATCCGCGGCACCGCCATCATGCGCTCCTCCCTGCCGGAGGGCTGGACGGTGGTCGACAGCAGTTCCATCGACGATCCGTCGGCCCCGGTGTCGCCGCGCGCCGCCGGCGCCGACCGCATGGCGGTGCGCCTGCCCAGCTACGAGCAGGTGACGGCCGACAAGGTGCTCTATGCCCATGCCAGCCGCGTCCTGCACCAGGAGAGCAACCCCGGCAACGCCCGCGCGCTGGTCCAGCGCCACGGCGACCGCGACGTCTGGCTGAACCCGCCGCCGATCCCGCTGGAAACCAACGAGATGGATGGCGTCTACGACCTGCCCTATGCGCGGGCGCCCCACCCGTCCTATGGCGACGCGCGCATCCCGGCCTGGGAGATGATCCGCTTCTCGGTCAACATCATGCGGGGATGCTTCGGCGGCTGTTCCTTCTGCTCGATCACCGAGCATGAGGGCCGCATCATCCAGAGCCGGTCGGAAGGCTCCATCCTGCGCGAGATCGAGCTTATCCGCGACAAGACCAAGGGCTTCACCGGCGTCATCTCCGACATGGGCGGGCCGACCGCCAACATGTATCGCCTCGCCTGCAAGGACAAGGAGACGGAATCCGTCTGCCGGCGCCCGTCCTGCGTCTTCCCGGACATCTGCAAGAACCTGAACACCGACCATTCCTCGCTGGTCCAGCTCTACCGCAAGGCCCGCGCGGTGCCGGGGGTGAAGAAGATCCACATCGCATCCGGCCTGCGCTACGACCTCGCCGTGCGCAACCCGGAATATGTCAAGGAGCTGGTGACCCACCATGTCGGCGGATACCTGAAGATCGCGCCGGAACACACCGAGCCGGGTCCGCTGGCGAAGATGATGAAGCCCGGCATGGGCGCCTATGACGAGTTCAAGCGGATGTTCGACAAGGCGGCGAAGGAGGCGGGGAAGAAGCTCTACCTGATCCCCTACTTCATCGCCGCCCATCCCGGCACCACGGACGAGGACATGATGAACCTCGCCTTGTGGCTGAAGCGGAACGGCTTCAAGGCGGATCAGGTGCAGACCTTCCTGCCCTCGCCGATGTCTCTGGCGACCGCCATGTACCACAGCGAGCGCAACCCGCTGCGCCCGGTGCGCCGTGTCGGGTCGGAGATGGTGTCGTCGGCGAAGGGGCTGAAGCAGCGCCGCCTGCACAAGGCCTTCCTGCGCTACCACGATCCGGAGAACTGGCCGATCCTGCGCGAGGCGCTGAAGCGCATGGGCCGCGAGGATCTGATCGGACCGGGCGAGGAGCAGCTGATCCCGGCGTGGCAGCCGGTCGGCGCCACCGCCAAGCCGCGGGAGAAAGGGGGCAAGACCTTCCTGACCCAGCAGGCCGGCCAGGGACGCCGCGTGGTGCCGCCGGTGGGGAACAAACCGGCCGGCGGCCATCCGGTACGTACCGAGCGGGATGGCAGGGCCGGCCGGAATGGGAAGCTGTCACCCAAGGCCCGGTAGGGCTGGCAACTCCGCCCATGAAAGCTCTTCCCACGGCTGAGGCGGCGAAATACAATTTTCAAGGCTGATGCAACTCGATTGCACGCTTTGATAATTGTTTTTTATCGCCTTGAACAACCGAAGGGAAGGCCATGCCCATTGCGTCGCCGATCATTACCGTGCCACTCGCCACAGATGCCGGGGCCTTCCTGAAACGGCATATCGTGGCCTTCTTCATGCCCAACGGCATGACACCCGCATTATGGGCTCAGCGGGTCAACGGGGCTGCCGTGAATGTCCAGGGTCACCGGCCCAGCATATTCCAGGTCACCCAGGTGGCGAACGCCAATGTCCATCATCGCGGTCGCGTCTATGGATGGAGCGGCGGCGGCAACTTCTATCAGGTGTCGCCCAACGGGGCAGGAGACGGTACCGCCTATTTCCTGCCCTGGAACGTAGACAGTGCCTATTCGTTGGTGATCGGCAACGATGCGAGCCTGTTCTTCAATGCCCTGATGAATGGCTGTTCGTTCGGTTGGAACCCCGGTAATGGCACCGTGCGCGTCGCCCATCACAACATCCGTTCTTCCCAGGGCTCCACGGACAATGCGGCCATGCTCGACGCCATGTCCGGATACCAGGGGCGATTGATGCGGGACGATTATCGCAACCTTGCCAACGGCAGCGGCCAAGCGACTGTCATCGGCGTGCGCGTGAACGGACAATGGCAGATCTGGTCGCAGGTCTTTTCCAGGCCAAGTCCCGGCCGCTACAACATCCTGTCCGTGCGCCGGTTGCTGTAACGGCTGCCGTCGAGGGCATGCCACCGAACGGCCGGCAGCGCGACCGAGGCCAGGGCCAGAAGTCAGAAACTCCCCTCCCCTTCGCTTCACACGAACAGTTCCATCGTCTGCGGCACGTTGCGCGGCGTCTCCCCCGCCAGGACCGCGCGGGCGACGTCGACGGCGGCAAGCAGGCCGCTTTCGGTGAAGGGCTTGGGCAGGCAGCCGATGCCGGTGAGCGGGCCGTCCTTCTTCAGCTCGTCGCGGAACGACGTGATGAACAGGCAGGGTACGCCCAGTGCGTTCAAGCCGCGCGCGGCGTCTATGCCGTTGGTGCCCATGCCCAGATGCACGTCGACCAGCGCCAGGTCCGGCTTGTCGGCCTCGGCCAGCTGCACCGCCTCGGTCGCCGTGACGGCGGGGCCGATGATGCTGTGGCCGACGGATTCCAGGTAGAGCTGCTGTTCCAGCGCGATCAGCACCTCGTCCTCCACCAGCAGGATCTTCATCCGTCGAACTCCTCGGCGGAGGAGGCTTCCAGCAGCGGCACCGCGTCGGGCACCGGAAGCTCGATCCGGAAGGTTGTCCCCTGCGGGTTGGTGTCGATGTCCACGCTGGCGCGGATCTGGCCGGCGAGGCTGGAAATCAGGCGCATGCCCAGACTGCGGCTCTTGCGGATGTCGAAGTTGGACGGCAGCCCCGGACCGCGGTCCGACACGGTCAGGGACAGGTCGTCGCCCTCGCGCCGGAAGGTCACCGTCACCCGTGCCGCCCCGCCTCCGCGATGTTTCACCGCGTTGGTGATCAGCTCGTTCGCGATCAGGCCCAGCGGCGCGGCATGGTCGATCGGCAGGTCGATGACCTCGGACCGCACGACGATGTCGCACATGCTCTCGCCGCCCGACGCACGGGCCAGATCCTCGCACAGCTCGTTCAGGTAGGTGCCGAACTCGATGGTCTGGAACTGGTCCGCCTGATAGAGCCGGTTGTGAACGCGGGCGATGGCCTCGATGCGGCTGCGGGCGTCCTGGAAATGCACCCGCACCGCCTCGTCCGGCAGGCTGAGGGTCTGCAGGGTCAGAAGGCTGGACACCAGCTGCAGGCTGTTCTTGACGCGGTGGTTGACCTCGCGCAGCAGGGTCGATTTCTGGCCGACCAGCTTGCGCAGCGCCGCCTCCATCGACTTGATCTCCGTCACGTCGATGTGCATCAGCACCGTGCCGCCGAAGGGACCGGCCGGCATGGGGGCGGCGAGGCAGCGGAACCAATGCTGGTTGGTGGTGACATATTCCGCCGACACCGGCGGCCCCCCGTCGCTCAGCAGCCTGCGCAGGCCCTCCATCACGTCGTCCGCCCGCGGGTCGGCGGCCCTGCCCCTGCCGCAATGGTCGAGGTAATCGTCGCCGACGATGCAGCCCTGGCCGAGGAAGGTCGTCTCCGGTCCGGCTTCGGCCCAGGCGCGGTTGACCGAGACGATGTGGCCGGACCGGTCGAGCACGGCGATGAAGGCGGGCAGCGCATCCAGCGTCGCCTTGGTCTGCTCGGCCAGCTGCCGCATGGCGAGCGCGCTGGCCCGCAGCTCCTCACGAGTGCGGCGGCGTTCGGTGATGTCGCGCAGGATGCCGGTGATGAAGCTGCGTCCTTCCGATTCCCAGCGCGCCATCGACAGTTCCAGGTCGATGTGGCTGCGGTCGCGGCGCCGGCCGGACAGTTCAACCGGCTGGGTGACGGCATCCAGGCTGCCGGAACTGCCCGGCCCGCTATGCTCGGCCATCGCGATCCAGTCCGGTGCGTCGTCGCCCAGCAGCACCGTCACGCTCTGCCCGATCAGTTCCTCCGGGCGATAGTCGAACTGGCGGGTGGCGGCACCGTTCATCCACTGCACCATGCCGCGGGTGTCGGTGGTGACGATGGCGTCGGGAGCGGTGTCGACGATGGCGCGATAGCGGGCGTCGCGCTGCTCGCGCAGGACGCGCTCGCGGTTCACCGATGCGGTGACGTCGGTCACCTGGATCAGGCAGCGCGCCTCTCCTCCGGCCGCCCCGCCCATCGTCTGGGCGTGGGTCGGCAACGGACGGATCACCACATTGTGGACCATCCGCCGCCCGTCCGGCAGGCGCAGCGGGAACAGCATCGGGTTCAGCGTGTGGGACAGAACGCCGGGCGCCCCGGTCGCCAGCGTGTCGCGCACCGCGATGTGCAGGCGCGATTCGCGCAGGTTCGGCAGCGCATCGAACAGGTCATGCCCAAGGATTTCCCTGGCGGTCAGGGTGGAGGCCTGCTCCATCCAGCCGTTCCAGTACAGCACCCGGCAATGGCGGTCGAGAAGCAGGATCCCTGCATCGAGCGCCCCCAGGACATCCAGGGCCCACATCGGTTGTTCAGGCAATCTGGGGACCATGCGGCGTTCCGGCGGATGTTGGGTCTTCGGAGGCGATGTCTTCGATGAAGGCATGGATCAACAATTGCAGCGACTCCAGCGAGGAGACGCCCATCAGCAAGGCGATGTAGCCGCGGATGCTGCGGCTGCGGATCGTGAAGTCGATGTAGAGGAACAGCACCAGCTCGTCCGCGCTTCCCGCCTTGTCCTTGAGGATGTTGGCGCCGTCGCCGCGCAGCACCGCCGGCAGCGAGATGGTCAGCCGGTCCTTCAGCGCGTTGGCGACCACGACGAGGCAGCCGTTCAGGATGATGTTGCCGATCTCCGCCAGGGCGTCCTGCTCCAGATCGACGATCTCGGCAAGCGTCAGGTCGCCGCCTAGCACCGCGCGGGCCAGTTCCAGGCTGTTGGCCTCCGGAAAGATCAGCATGGCGCGCCCATCGAAGGAGCCGTGGAACTGCTGTTCCACCGCCACCAGCCCGCTGCGCTCCCGCGCGTTCAGGAAATCGGATGCTTCCTGCCGGCTGACGATGTCCACGGTCGGGACGGACAGCAGGACCTGGTCGTTGACCATGCGGCTGAGATGGGTGGCGGCACGGCCGACTCCCATGTTCACCAACTCGGTCAGCGCATCGCGCTCCAGGTCGGTCAGTTCCACCATCTCTCGGCGCCTGTTCATTCTTGGTCTCGGCCTCACAACCGGCGCCGCCCGGCGGTCGCACTCCGAATGTGGCCCATCGACCGGGAAAAGGGCACCCCCGTCAATGTCATATGTTAAGCCGGCGACGCCATAGCCGATATAGCCGCCCCACTTCCCACAATGGTCAGCCCGACGATCCACCAACTCATGCGCCAAGTTCGGAACGTTCGGCAACAGAGCGGCACTCCAATGCAATATTGCTTTAGAGACGTAATGAAGTGGTTTGGCCGCTGTTCGGGGTGACGACAGAATCCCCGGTTGGCACCTTCCCCAGGGGACTTGTACGCAGGGGGATGGCGACTCCACATCATGCCAGGCGCCCGCGCGATGGATACCGCGCGAGGAGATGGCGCGAGGAGATGAGGATGACCCCCGAGGAACGCACACTTCTGTCCGACCTGTTCCGCCGCCTGCGCGAGGTGGAAACACAGCCGCGCGACGGCGAAGCGGAGGACTTCATCCGCCGCGCGGTCCAGGACCAGCCGCTGTCCGCCTATTACATGGCGCAGACCGTTCTGGTTCAGCAGCAGGCTTTGTCCGCGGCGCAGACCCGGATCGAGGAGTTGGAGCGGCAGTTGCGCGACCGACCGGCCCAGCCGGCGCCGTCCGGCGGCAGTTTCCTGTCGAATGCGCTCGGCATCGGCCGCAGCCCGTGGAGCCGGGGTGCCGAGCCGCCCCCCGCTGGCCGCAGTCCGTGGGGCGGCGGACCGGGTGCCGCATACCCGCAGCAACCCTATGCGCCGCCGCCTTTCCCGCAAGCCGGCATGGCGCCCGGAATGGCCCCCGGCATGGCACCTCGCGGCGGCGGCTTCTTCGCCGGAGCGGCGCAGACGGCGGCGGGTGTGGCCGGCGGCATGCTGGCGGCGAGTGCCATCTCCTCCCTGCTGCACCATTCCCCCGGCCCCTTCGGTGAGGTGGCGGCGCAGACCCCGGTCAGCGAGACGATCAACGAGACGGTGATCAACAACTATGGCAGCGACCGGGGACCGCAGGCCGATGCGGTTCAGGAAGCCTCCTACGACCCCGACCCGCCGCCGGCGGACGATGCGTCGTTCGACGATGCGCCCTTCGATGACGGCAGCAGCGGCGATGGGGGCGATTCCTGGATCTGACCGTCGCCGGACAGCTCACTCCTCGTCGCTGTAACGGTCGGCGATGTCCTTGAACTCGTCCTCCAACGCGGTGAAGGCGGCGACGACGGCGGGGTCGAAATGGCTGCCGCTGCCCTCGCGGATGATCGCCGCCGCTTTCTCGTGCGGGAAGGGCGGCTTGTAGCAGCGCCGGCTGATCAGGGCGTCGTAGACGTCGGCCACCGCCATCAGGCGGGCCGACAGCGGGATCGCCTCCCCCGCCAGCCCCTGCGGATAGCCGGTGCCGTCCCAGCGTTCGTGGTGGCCGTGGGCGATCTCCCGCGCGATGCGCAGGAAAGAGCTTTCGCCGGCAGCCATATCCGCCTGCCCTTCGGCGGCGAAGATGGCGTCGTGGCCCAGCGCGGCGTGGGTCTTCATGATGTGGAACTCGTCGTCGGTCAGCTTCCCCGGCTTCAGCAGGATCGAATCCGGGATGCCGACCTTGCCGACATCGTGCAGCGGCGCCGACTTGTACAGAAGTTCGATGGTTTCCTCGTCCAGCCGGCCGGCATAGCGCGGGTCGCGTCTGAGATGGAGGGCGAGCGCCAGGACATAGTTCTGGGTGCGGCGGATGTGGTTGCCGGTCTCGTTGTCGCGGGTCTCGGCGAGCGAGGCCATGGCGCGGATGGTGGCGTCCTGGGCGCGCAGCAGGTCGCGCGTGCGCTCCGCCACCCGGTCTTCCAGTTGCCGGTTCTGGAGGGCGAGCGCACGGCGAGCCTCGCGCAGGGCGATGTGGGTGCGGACCCGCGCCAGCACCACCGGCGGGGAGATCGGCTTGGTGATGTAGTCGACGGCGCCCACCGCGAATCCGCGGGTCTCGTCATGGACCTGTCCCATCGCGGTGATGAAGATCACCGGCAGGTCACGGGTGCGGGCATCCTCCTTCAGCCGTCTGCACACCTCCACCCCGTCCATGCCCGGCATCATCACGTCGAGCAGGATCAGGTCCGGCAGCGGGTCGCCGGCCAGCCGGGCGAGCGCCTGCGGCCCATCCTTCGCCACGATCAGCCCATAGCTGTCGCGCAACAGGTCGGCCATGACCTTGAGGTTGATCGGCTCGTCGTCGACGATCAGGATCCGCGGCTTGTCGCTGTTGGGAGGCGGCATGGTCATGTCGCGGTCTCTTTCAGGTCACGAAGCCGGTCGCGCAGCTCGGCAAGGGCGGCGGCGGCATCCTCGAAGTCGAAGGCGCCGGCATGGCGGTTCACCCGGTCGGCCGCGGCGGCGGCCGGGCTGCCGGCCAGCAGGCGGGCCAGCCCGTCGGCCATGTCGCCGGCCTCCGGATCGCCGGCGATCAGCAGGCCGCCCAGCTGGTCGGCGAGGGACTGCGCCGCCAGCAGCGTATCGCGCGGCAGTGTGGCGGACAGCTGCATCGCCGGTGTCTCGGCGGTGGTTGCCGCCTCCCCCGCCGGACGGCCGAGGGTGCCGATTCCCTCCACCACCAGCGCAAGCGCCTCGGCCAGCCGGTCGAGGATGCCGTCCTCCAGCATGGGCGGAGAGGTCATCGCCCCCCGCTCCACCGCGCCGGCCAGGGCCGACAGGTCCATGGCACCGATGGTGGCGGCGGTGCCTTTCAGCGTATGGGACAGGCGGAGCAAATCCTTCCATCGCTCCTCCCGCGCCGCGGCGGTCAGGCGCGCCGCCTCCCCGGCATGGGTGGCGGCGAAGTCGATCAGGATGCGGCGCAGCAGGGCGAGGTTGCCGTTCACGTTGCGGCGGGCGACGGCAAGGTCGAGTGCCGGCAGGTTTTCCGGCAGCGCCGGTGCGGCCGAGACGGCTGCCACCACCGGCGCCGCCGCCGTTCCGGGCGACGTGCCGCCCCCCAATCCGTTCCCCAGCCCGCGCACCGGCTTCAACCAGCGGGCGAGGGCCGCATAGAGCGCCTCCGGGTCGATCGGTTTGGAGACATGGTCGTTCATGCCGGCGTCCAGGCAGCGCTCGCGGTCACCGGCCATGGCATGCGCGGTCATGGCGACGATCGGCAGGCTCGACAGCTCCAGGTCGCGCCGGATCAGCCGGGTCGTCTCGTAGCCGTCCAGCCCCGGCATCTGCACGTCCATCAGCACGAGGTCGAACTTGACCTCGCGCAGGCATTGCAAGGCCTCTTCGCCGCTGCCGACCACCATCGCCTCGATGCCGACCAGCTCCAGAAGGCCGCAGGCGACCTGCTGGTTGACCAGATTGTCCTCCACCAGCAGGACGGTGCGCCCGACCAGCGCCGACAGCTCCGTCGACTGGGCCGGATCGTGGATTCGGCGGACGGCGTCCGCCATGCGGGGACCGGCGCCGCCGAGCGCCATCATCACCGAATCGAACATGGCCGATGGCGTCACCGGCTTTTCCAGCACGGCGGTGACCGGTCCGGCGGGGCCGGCCATACCGTCGAGCGCCCCATCCAGCGCTCCCTGCACCCCATCGGCGCCATAGGCCGTGGTCATCACCACCGGCGGCTGGGCGCCCGGCAGCGCGCGCAGGCGGCGCAGGGTCTCCACCCCGTCGAGGTCGGGCATGCGCCAGTCCAGCACCACCAGCTCCACCGGCGGCTGGCTGCCGGCCTGCCCCTCCTCCAGCCGCCGCAGCGCCGACAGGCCGTCGGCCACCGCTTCCACGGTCAGGCCGAAGCGCTCCAGCATGTCGGTCAGGATGGAGCGCACGGCGTCGCTGTCGTCGACCACCAGCACCCGCCGGTCCATCAGGTGACGCGGCAGCCGGTCGTCGGCGGTGTCGCCGGCCGCGACCCGGCAGCGGATGGAGAAGCGGAAGATGCTGCCTTCCCCCGGCCGGCTTTCCACCGACACGGCGCCGCCCATCAGCTCCACCAGCTGCCGGCAGATCGCCAGCCCCAGCCCGGTGCCGCCGAAGCGCCGCGTGGTGGAGGTGTCGGCCTGGGTGAAGGGGCGGAAAAGCGCCGCCGTCTGTTCGGGCGACATGCCGATGCCGGTGTCGCAGACCTCCACCTCCAGCCGGTAATCGTCGGCGGTGCCGATGCGGCCGCCCACCGTCACCACCACCTCGCCCCGCTCCGTGAACTTCACCGCGTTGGAGACGAGGTTCAGGATCACCTGCCCCAGCCGCAGCGGATCGCCCACCAGCGTGCCCGGCACGTCGCCGTTCAGGTCGACGATCAGCTCCAGCCCCTTTTCCCGCAGCTTGGGCAGGACGACGGTCGCCACCTCCTGCAGGACGTCGCCGACATGGAAGGGGATCGCCTCGATGGTCAGCTTGCCGGCTTCCACCTTGGAGAAGTCGAGGATGTCGTTGATGATGCCGAGCAGGCTGCGCGAGGATGCGTGGATCTTGTCCAGGTAATCGCGCTGCCGCGGCGTCAGGTCGGTCTTCATCATCAGGTGGCTGAGACCGATCACCGCATTCATCGGCGTGCGGATCTCGTGGCTCATGTTGGCCAGGAAATCGCTCTTCTGCCGGTTGGCGCGGTCGGCCTCCTCCTTGGCGCGCGCCAGCTCGTCCTCGGTGCGCTTGCGGTCGGTCACGTCCTTGTGGATGCCGGTGATGCGGGTGGGCCGGCCCGCCGCGTCGCGCTCCGTCACCTTGCCGGCCGACAGGATCCAGACCCAGGCGCCGGACTTGTGGCGCATGCGGAACTCGACCTCGTAGACCGCGAGGCGGCCGGCGACATGCTCCTCCAGCATGGCGAGAACCCGGTCCCGGTCGTCCTCGTGCAGCAGTCCCAGCCAGGTGGCGCCGCAGGGCGGCAGCTCCCCGGGTGCGTAGCCCAGCATGCCGAGCCAGCGGTCGGAGTAATAGGCGTGGTCGGTCACCGGGTTCCAATCCCACAGCCCGGTGTTGGAGGCGTCCAGCGCCACGGTCAGCCGCTCCTCGCTTTCCTGCAGGGCGGTCAGCATGCGCTGGCGTTCGGTGATGTCCTGGAAGACGGTGACCGAACCGACGATGCGCCCCTCCTCGCGCAGCGGTACGGTGGTGATGGCGATGGGGAAGACGGTGCCGTCGCGCCGGACGAAATGATCGGTCTCCGAGCGGTAGGCTTCGCCGCGGCGGACGCTGTTCAGGACGGCGCAATTTTCCCGGGCGACCGGGTTCCCCTGCCGGTCCTTGTAATGGACGGCGTCGTGCAGGGGGATGCCGCGCAGATCCTCCAGCGACCAGCCGAGCAGCCGTTCCGCTTCCGGATTCAGGAAGGTGCAGAAGCCGTTGCGGTCCAGCGAGAAGACGCCCTCGCCCATGCTGTCGGTGATGCTTTGCAGGAAACGGCGGCTGTCCTCCAGCTCCGCCTCCATCCGCTTGCGTTCGGTGATGTCGGTGCGGATTGCGATGTACTGGTGCGGCTGCCCGTCGGCGGTCAGCTGCGGCACGATGGTGGCGGCCACCCAATAGTCGTCGCCGGCCTTGGTCCGGTTGCAGATCTCGCCGTGCCAGACCTGTCCGTCCATGATGGTGTGCCACATCTCCGCGAAGAAGCCGGAGGGGTGGCGGCCCGAGTTCACGATGCGGTGCGAACGGCCCAAAAGCTCGTCGCGGGAGAAGCCGCTGATCTGGCAGAACTTGTCGTTGGCGTAGGTGATGACGCCGCGGTTGTCGGTGATGCTGACGATGGCGTGCTGGTCAAGCGCGAATTTCTGCTGTTCCAGCGCCCGTTGGGCGGCGGAGCGTTCCTCCACCAGCCCTGCCATCAGCTGGCTCAACCGCTCCAGGCTGTCGGTCGGACTGCTGTCGGCGGAATCCGGCAGCTCGGGGCGGCCGTCGGCGCGCAGCAGGCTGTTGGCGACGCCGCGCAGGCGGCGGATCGCATGGGCCTGGGCCGCCGCCTCCCGCCGCAACCGCTCGTTGGCGTCCGCCAGTTCCTCGGAACTCAATTGAAGGCTGCGCGCCCGCAGGGTCAGGTCGCGGTCGGCCTGCTCGTAGCTCTGGCCGATGCGGCCGAACAGGGCCGGCAGACTGTCCAGCATCCGCGCCGCCTCCGGCGACAGGCCGGCTTGGCCGGCAAGCGCCCTCAGCTCCGCCAGGACGGACTCCGCCGCTTCCGCGCTTTGCAGGCCCAGTACGCGCTTGAACTGGCTTTGCAGCAGACGGTGCATGCGCTCAGCGTTCCGTCAGCAAGGCGACCGTCATCGTCTGGTTGTGCAGCCGGCAATCGACCAGATCGCGCATCGGCCCGATCTCGCCATAGGAGTAGAAGCCGGTCAGCAGGGTGCCGGCCCCCAGCCGGTCGGCCACCGCCTGCACCTCCTCCTCCACCCGGTCGCCCAGCACCAGCTTGCGTCCGACACAGCTGATCAGCAGGGCAAGCCTGTCGCCCTCGGCGGCCTTTCCGGCGCCCGCCTTCCCGGCGTCCGACACCGTGCTGGCGGCGGCGAGGGCGCCGGCCTGCTCCGCCCCGTCGACCAGCCCGTCCGTGCTGGCATGCATCAGCCGGAGATAGAAGCCCTCCTCCACCGTGCCGGCCAGGATCAGGCCGCCCGCCTCCTCGTCGATGCCCAGGATGGTGCGGATCAGCCCGACCGAGTCATGGTTTCCATTCAGAAGCTCGAACGGGAAGAGCAGCCCCGACGCCGGCAGGTCGCGGGCATAGTCGCCGAGATAGCGCTTGTAGACGTTCAGCGCCGGCTCCCCGTCCAGCTGCAGCAGCAGGTTGCCGACGGCCTGCGTCACCTTGCGCGCCGGCCCGAACGGCTCCCATCCGCCGACGGAGCCGAGGCCGAGATGCGGCCCGTCTCCATAGAGGCCGACCGCGACCGCACGGGCGTCCGACACGCCGGATGGCGACAGCACCAGCGTACGGAGGAAGGCGCCGCCGTCGCCGGCCAGCCCGCCGGACACCGGCACCCCGGCCGGCAGGCGCGACACCAGCCCATCGATCAGCGCGCTGCCGTTCACCGCCACGCCGCGGGCGAACAGCAGCACCCCCGACAGCCCCGGCCGGGCGGCAAGCGCCTCTCCCAACGCCTCCCCCGCCGGCTGGCTGTCGTCGATGGCCGCGATGCCGGCCTCTGCCGCGGCGACGGAGCCCCGGTCGAAGCGGATGGCAGTGACCGTGCAGGACTCGTCGAGCACGCCGTCGCCGACGATCTCGCCCGCGGTGCTGCATCCGGCCAGCACGGCACCGGGGAAGGCCTCGGCGAGCCTCGTCGCGAAACCCGGCGCGTCGAAATGGGCGATGGAGCCGAAGACCAGCACCAGATCGGCCTGTTGCTGTACGGGCTGCGGGGAGCCCTCCGCCGCCGAGGGTACGAACACCGTCTGCCAGACCCGCATGCGTCTCCCCATTGCCGATGTCTCACGCGCCAAACTAACACGGCGGTTGCGGGGGAGGAGAGCCTCTATAACGTTCGTCCCAGGCGGATGGTCATAATGACGCATGTCGGGGCGCCGGTCCGTCAGCGTACCGCCGAAGGCGTCTATGCCCATGGATGGCAGAAAATGAGAGTTCCCCCGTAAGGATCTGTCAACCACACTGCAGTATGGTTGGTGTCCCAAGCAGTGCAGGTCCGGATCAACTCGCGCAAGCGGAGGGCCGGCGGCGGCAGGGGCAGTAACGAACAAGACGGGCGCCAAGCCCGGGCAGCCACTTCATTCCGGGGGAGCAGGACGAAACATGACGATCGATGTCCGCGACGACACCATGATGCCCGACCGCAGAAACGGCGAGTCACGCGCCCGCCGCCTGGGTGTCCGCGGCAAACTTCTGCTCGCCTTCGCCGGCATGGCCGGCATGACGGTCGCCGCCAGCATCGTCGGGCTGACCTCCTTCTCCGCGGTGGAGGCGCCGCTGACGCGGATCGTCGGCACCGGGCTGCCGGAAATGGAGTTGGCCAAGCGCCTGTCCGGCGAAAGCAGCGGCATCGCCGCCGCCGCCCCGGTGCTCGCCGCCGCCGAAAGCCAGGGCGAGCGCGAGCGCATCTATGGCGAGATCATGGGCAACGGCAAGGCGCTGGGCGCCCTGGTGGAGGAACTGGCGACCCGCCGCGCCGGCGACCCGCGGATCGCCGAGCTGCGCGGCAAGACCCAGGGGCTGATCGCCACGCTGGAGCGCGGCAACGCCGCCGCCACTCTGCGCCTGTCCGTCCGCGGCACGCGCGAGACGATGTCGGTCGAGTTGGGCAAGTCCTACGACGCCTTCCTCGCCAGCCTCGCCCCGCTGACCGACCGGGCGGGCGCCACCCTGCGCGACAAGGGTGAGACGCTGGACAGCAGCACCGAACGCGACATGAACGCACTGGGCGACGCCGTCCGTTCGCTGATCACCATGTATGAGGTCCGCGGCGACCTGAGCGTCTCGTCGGAAGCGCTGACCCGTGCCGGCAGCGCCGAGACCGCCTTCGCCGTCGTCCAGCACCAGCAGGCCTATCTGGAAGCCGCCGCCCGCATGGTCAGCGCAACCGCGCAGATCGGCAGTCGGCTGAGCAAGGAGACCTCCGACGGGCTGGACGCCTTCTTCCTGCTGGGCGACGGCGCCACCGGTGTCTTCGACTTGCGCCGCAAGGCCCTGGAACTGCCGGCCGGCAGCGCGGAGCGCGACGGGCTGCGCCAGAAGGTGGCCGACATCCTGACCGACGCCGCCCGCCGTCAGGCCGCCCTGCTGGAGCAGATGGAACCGCCGCTGATGCGGTTGAAGGCCGAGATCAAGCTGTCCAGCGTCAACGTCCGCTCGCAGACCCGCGATTCCATGCAGGATCTGCTGGGCGACGGGCTGGCCCGTTTCCGCACATATCTCGAGCTGTCGACCTATGCCGCCGCCACCGTCGGCGCGCTGAACGAGGCGGCGCAGGCACCCAGCACCGACCGGCTGGCGATGTTGGAGACCCGCTATGCCGCCGCCGCCAAGGCGATGGAGGAGCGGCTGAAGGCGTTGGAGAAGGCGGGCGACGACGGCCTGCCGAAGCTGGTCAAGAGTGCGGAGGTCCTGGCCGGCTTCGGCAAGGGGGAGAACAGCCTGTTCAAGTTGCGCCGTTCCGAACTTGATGCGGCCGCCGAGAACGAGAAGGTGCTGGCGGAGAACCGGCTGATCGCCCGGCAGTTCGCCGGCATGGTCGACGAGCAGATCGCGGCCATGAAGCAGGAGGCGGATTCCGCCGCCGCCGGCGCCACCGATGCGCTGTCCGCCGGTCGCATGATGCTGATCCTGTTCGCCGCCGCCAGCCTCGCCGGCGCCGCGGCGCTGGCCTGGTTCGTGGTCGGCCGCAACATCGTCGCCCGGCTCAGCGCCCTGTCCGATGCCATGCGGGCGATCGCCGCCGGCAACCTCAACGCCCCGATCCCCGCGGCCGGCTCCGACGAGATCGGCGACATGACCCGCGCGCTGATGGTCTTCCGCGACACCGCCAACGAGGCCAATGCGGCCAACGCCCGTGCCGAGACCGAACGCAGCCGGGCCGCCGGGGAGCGCCGCCGGGCGATGGTCGAGATGGCGGAGAGTTTCGAAAGCAGCGTGCGCGGCGTGCTTGACCGCGTCGCCCGCGCGGCCGGCGAGATGCAGGACATGGCCCAGCGCATGAGCCGCAACGCCGAGGCCACCACCGGCGAGGCCGCGACCGCCGCCAGCACCTCCCAGCAGGCCGAAGGCAGCGTCAAGGCGGTCGCCGCCGCGACGGAGGAGCTGTCGGCCTCGATCCAGGAGATCGGCAGCCAGGTCCACGCCTCCAGCCAGATCGCCCGCAAGGCGGCCAGCGAGGCCGAACGCACCGACCGCACGGTGGAGGGGCTGTCGCAGTCCGCCAACAAGATCGGCGAGGTGGTACAGCTGATCAACGACATCGCCAGCCAGACCAACCTGCTGGCCTTGAATGCCACCATCGAGGCGGCGCGCGCGGGCGAGGCCGGCAAGGGCTTCGCGGTGGTGGCCTCGGAGGTGAAGAGCCTCGCCAACCAGACCGGCAAGGCAACCGAGGAGATCTCCAGCCAGATTCAGGCGATGCAGTCGGTGACCCAGGATGCGGTGGACGCCATCCGCTCCATCGCCGGCACCATCCGCGAGATCAACGAGATCGCCGCCACCGTCGCGGCGGCGGTCGAGCAGCAGAGTGCGGCCACCCGCGAGATCGCCCGCAATGTCGGCGAGGCCGCCGACGGCACCCAGCATGTCCGCCGCAACATCGATTCCGTGGCCCGGGCCGCCGCGGAATCGGGCGAATCCGCCACCCGCGTGCTGACGGCGTCCTCCACCGTGGCGGACGAGGTGCGGTCGCTGGGCTCGCAGGTCGACAGCCTGGTCAACCGGATGCGGGCGGGCTGAAGAAACCAAAGAGGGCGGAAAACCGGCTGGTTCCACCCCGTCCTGCGCAAGGCGCAGCGGCGGGGTGGAACCAGGATTTCAACCAAGCCGGAACCGGTCACCGCCGACGGCTTCCCTGGACGGTGATCGGCTGCCACAGGATCGCGGCCCCGGCCCCGGCGCCGCAGGCACCGCCCCAGAAGGCATGCTCTTCCTGCATCGTGGCGGTGGCGCCCTGCTGGCTGCCGGCGGCGCCGGCCGTCCCTTGACTCCGAACCTCGTCCGGCTGGGCCATCTGCTGTTGTTGCGACTGAATGGTCATACCAATCCTCCTGGTGAGGCGGCGACAGCTATCAAACTATTCGTCTGCCTTCAATTCGGATTTTTGAAAGAACCCATGACTTTTTGCGGCCCAGCCATTCGAATTCGCCTGCGTCATTTTGCAGCGGCGAAGACTTGAACGGCGCTGCACAAGAGCAGGGAAAGATTGCTGACCAAATTGATTCGCATCTGCTCACAAACGAAACGAGCCCCTCTTCCATGGGGGAAGAGGGGCTCGTTTCGAAGCGTCCTGCCGCTGGGAAAATGCCGGCCGATCAGCCGCTGTTGCGCAATCCGGCGGCGATGCCGTTGATGGTCAGATGGATGCCGCGGGCGATCTGTTCCCCGCTGTCGCTTGTGCGGTGACGCTTCAGCAACTCGACCTGGACGTGGTTGAGCGGGTCCAGATAGGGGAAGCGGTTGCGGATCGACCGCGCCAGCAGCGGGTTCTTTTCCAGCAGGGCCGACTGCTCGGTGATCGCCAGCAGAACCTCGATGCAGTCCTGCCACTCCGCCCGGATGCGGGAGAAGATGGCGTCGCGAAGCTCCGGGTCGGACACCAGCCCGGCATAGCGGGACGCGATGGCGATGTTCGACTTGGACAGCACCATGTCCATGTTGGACAGCAGCGTGCGGAAGAAGCCCCAGTCGCGATGCATGGCGCGCAGCCGCTCCATCCCGTCCGGATGCTCGGCCAGATAGGCCTTCACCGCCGAGCCGAAACCGTACCAGCCCGGCAGCATCAGGCGGCATTGCGCCCAGCTGAACACCCAGGGAATGGCGCGCAGATCCTCGATGCTGGTCGACTTCTTGCGCGAGGCCGGACGGCTGCCGATGTTGAGGTTGGCGATCTCGCCGATCACCGTCGATTCCCAGAAATACTTCTCGAAACCCTCGGTCTCGTAGACCAGCCCGCGATAGGCCTTGAAGGCATGCTCCGACAGCTCTTCCATGGTCTGGAGGAACACATCGGTGCAGGGCTCCGCCGATTCCGGGTGCAGCAGGGTCGCTTCCAGCGTCGCCGCCGCCAGCGTTTCCAGGTTGCGGCGGCCGACCTCGGGGTTGGAATACTTCCCGGCGATGACCTCGCCCTGCTCGGTGATGCGGATGGCGCCCTGCACCGCGCCGGCCGGCTGGGCCAGGATCGCCTGATAGCTGGGACCACCGCCGCGGCCGACCGAGCCGCCGCGGCCGTGGAACAGGCGAAGCCGCACGCCATGCTTGGCGAACACCTCGACCAGCGCGATCTCGGCTTTGTACAGCTCCCAGCCGGAGGTGAGGAATCCGCCGTCCTTGTTGCTGTCCGAATAGCCGAGCATCACCTCCTGCAGGTTGCCGCGGCTTTCCAGGAAGCGCCGGTATGTCGGGATCGACAGCAGCCGGTCCATGGTGGCGGCGCAGTTGCGCAGGTCACCGATGGTCTCGAACAGCGGGGCGATGTTCAGGTCCAGCGCCTTGTCCTTCGGCCGCAGCAGCCCGGCTTCCTTCAGCAGGACGGCGACCTCCAGGATGTCCGACACGCCGTCGGTCTTGGAGATGACGCAGTTCACCACCGCATCCGACCCGAAGCGGGTGCGGGCATCGGCGGCGGTGCGCAGGATGTCCAGTTCGGAGCTGGTTTCCTCCGAATAGTCGGCGTAGCCGGAGGCGAGCGGCCGGTTGGTCTCCAACTCGCGCACCAGCAGCTCGATCCGCTCGTCCTCCGACAGCGACGTGTAGTCGACCCCGGCGTCGGCGAAGGACAGCAGTTCGGCCACCGACCGCTCATGCACGTCGGAGTTCTGGCGCAGGTCGATGCTGGCCAGATGGAAGCCGAACAGGTCGACGGCCCGGCGCAGGTGGCGCAGCCGGCCCTTGGCGAGCGCGGCCGAGCCGTTGACGGTCAGCGAGCGGTCGATGATGTCCAGGTCGGCGCGAAGCTCGGCCGGGGTCAGGTAGGGCGGCGCGTCGCCGACGGCATGGCGCGGCGCCTCCAGCCCGTCCAGCGTCCGTAACGTCGCGGCGACCCGCGCATAGATGCCGGAAATGGCGCGGCGGTACGGCTCCAGCTTGCGGTGCGGCGACGGGTCGGGGGAGCGTTCGGCCAGCTGGCGCAGCGGCTCCGACACGTCGATGACGCGGGTGCTGAGCGACAGCTCCGACCCCAGCGTGTGCAGTTCGTCCAGATAGAATTGCAGGGCGCGGGTGCTCTGCATCCGCATCGCCTGACGCAGCACGGGGGCGGTGACGAAGGGGTTGCCGTCGCGGTCGCCGCCGATCCAGCTGCCCATGCGCAGGAAGGACGGCAGTTCCGTCGTCGCCCAGGACGGATCCATCCGCCGCAGATGGTCCTCCAGCTGGGCGTAGAAGCGCGGCATCTCGCGCAGGAAGGTGTAGTCGTAGAAGGTCAGGCCGTTCGCCACCTCGTCCGTCACCGCCAGCTTGGTGGCGCGCAGGATCGCGGTCTGCCACAAGGTCAGCACGGCGCGCTGGAGCGATTCGAGGTTGGTTTCCTCCTCCTCCGGCGTCATCGGGCCGTGGTCGCGCTCCGCCAGCAGCTTGGCGACCGCCATCTGCACGGTCAGGATGCTCTTGCGCTGCACCTCGGTCGGGTGGGCGGTCAGCACCGGGCTGACCAGCGCGCTGTCGAAGAACTCCTTCAGCTGCTGGGTGGTGATGCCGGCCTTCGTCGCTTCGTCCAGCGCATGGGCCATGGTGCCGTCGCGCGGCGACGACCCGGCGAGCGCATGGGCGCGGGTGCGGCGGATGTGGTGCTGGTCCTCGGCGATGTTGGCGAGGTGCGAGAAGAAGCTGTAGGCCCGCACCACCCGCGCCGTCTGCGGCGGCGACAGGCTGTTCAGGATCGCCTCCAGCTCCTTGCGGGCGCCCTGGTCCTCTTCACGGTGGAACCGGATGGAGGTCTGGCGGATGCGCTCGACGATGTCGAACACCGCCTCCCCTTCCTGGCTGCGGACGGTGTCGCCCAGGATGCGCCCCAGCAGGCGGATGTCTTCGCGGAGCGGCTGGTCCTTCGTCTCGGAACTTTCCTGCAGCAGGATGGCGGACATGGGCGACGGTTTCCTGGTCGAGGATGGACGGATATGGGGCGATGCGCGAGCACTGGATGCATGAAGCGGGATGATCAAAACCCGGGCAGGAGCAACCCCCTGCACGCGAAGTGGTCAGACCATCGGCGACAGCATGCCCATTCTGTCGGAAGTTTCAACCGTCCGTGTGCTGGTGCGAAATGATTTCCATAAGTCGCAGCGCTGTGAAATGCGACGTCGCATATGGGCGGCCCGCAGTGTAAGGCTTGCTTCCCAACTAGTATGGTAGTATGCTTCACTGATTGTTTCCCCCTGCCCATGCTCCGTATGACGAAGCAGGTGGGGAGAAGGGCGGCCTGACGGGATGGCAAAGCGATGTTGAACAAGATCGACGTGGACTCCGGGGAGCCGATCGCGCGGCGCGTGTACCGGGTGCTGCGCCAAGCCATCGTGACGATGCAGTTCCGCCCGGGTCAAGCCCTGTCCGAGCAGGAAATCGCCGACCAGCTCGGCGTCAGCCGCCAGCCGGTGCGCGAGGCCTTCATCAAGCTGAGCGAGTCCGGGTTGCTGACCATTCGGCCGCAGCGCGGCACCTTCGTCGTCAAGATCTCGGTCAAGCAGGTGCTCGACGCCCGCTTCGTCCGCGAGGCGGTGGAGACCGCGGTGGTCCGCAAGGCTTGCGAGACCATCACGCCGGCCGGCCTCGCCGAACTGCGCGACAATCTGAAGGCCCAGTGGGACATCGCTGACGAAGCGGTGCCGGTGCGCTTCCTGGAGCTGGACGAGGCCTTCCACCGCACCATCGCCATCGGGGCGGAGTGCGAATATGCCTGGCGCATCGTGGAGGAGACGAAGGCCCAGATGGACCGCGTCCGCTACCTCAGCGTGCCCTATGCCACGCCGATCCGCCGGCTGATCTCGCAGCATCAGGCGGTGCTGGAGGCCATCGTCGCCCGCGATCCCGCCAAGGCCGAGGCGGCGATGGGCATGCATCTGCGCGAGATCCTGACGTCTCTGCCCGAACTGGAAGGCAAGTTCCCCGACCTGTTCACGCTGGAGGATGGGGGGACGCCACCCGCCCCCAAGACCTCCTCGCGGTCTGCCGGCCGCTCTAAGGTTGCCGGATTGCGCTGATCGGCGCAGCATCGGCCACTCCCCTTATCAGAGCGCCTTATCATTCCATTGCCGAACAATCCGGGTTGCCCTCGCCCCCACTCTTTGACATTCTACCATACAAGAATGCGAGCCAAAGCCTCGCGCCAATGCTCCGCCGGGAAGGAAACCGTTTCACATGCAATCCCCTGCATCCTCCCCCCTCCCCCGCCTCGGCGCCGCCGGCCTGTCAACCCTGCCGGCGACGGTGGAGCGGCCGGCCTATGACCGCAGGGCGCTGGAACTCGGGGTCGTCCATCTCGGCGTCGGCGCTTTCCAGCGCGCCCATCAGGCCGCCTACACCGACGCCTTGCTGGAAAAGCGGTTCGGCCCCTGGGGCATTGCCGGCGTCAGCCTGCGCAGTCCCGATACCCGCGACGCGCTGGAACCGCAGGATGGGCTCTACACCGTCGCGGTGCGCGATGCGGCGGGGGAGCGGCTGCGGGTGATCGGCTGCCTGCTGGAACTGCTGGTGGCGCATGAGGATCCCCAGGCGGTGCTGGAGCGGATGTGCCGCCCGTCGGTGCGCATCGTCACCCTGACGGTGACCGAGAAGGGCTATTGCCACGATCCGGCGACCGGCGCGCTGAACGAGGACCATCCCGACATCCGCCACGACCTGGACAATCCGGGCCAGCCCCGCACCGCCATCGGTTTCCTGGCCGAGGCGCTGGCCCACCGCCGCGCCGCCGGGGTGGCTCCCTTCACCGTGCTGAGCTGCGACAACCTGCCGAGCAACGGCGACACGGTGGCCCGCATCCTGCGCCGCTTCGCCGAACTGCGCGATCCGGACTTCGGCGCCTGGGTCGGGGAAAGCGTCGCCTGCCCGAACAGCATGGTCGACCGCATCGTGCCCGCCACCACCGAGGCCGACCGCGCCCGCGTGTCCCAATCGCTCGGCATGCAGGATGCGTGGCCGGTGGTGACGGAGCCCTTCACGCAGTGGGTGGTGGAGGACCGCTTCCCCGCCGGCCGCCCGGCCTGGGAAGAGGTGGGGGTCGAGCTGGTCGCCGACGTCCATCCCTATGAGACGATGAAGCTGCGGCTGCTGAACGGCAGCCACTCCACCATCGCCTATCTCGGCTATCTGGCGGGTTACGAGACGGTGTCGGACACGATGGCCGATCCCGCCTTCGCCACGCTGGTCCGCAACCTGATGGACCGCGAGACGGGGCCGACGCTGCATATGCCGCCCGGTGCTGACCTCGATCATTACAAGGACGCGCTGATCGCCCGCTTCCGCAATCCGGCGCTGCGCCACCGCACCTGGCAGATCGCCATGGACGGCACGCAGAAGCTGCCGCAGCGCCTGCTGAACCCGATCCGCGAGCGCCTCGCCGCCGGGGAGCCCATCGACCGGCTGGCCTTGGCCGTCGCCGCCTGGATGCGCTACGTCGCGGGCATCGACGAGAAGGGCCAGCCCATCGACGTGCGCGATCCGCTGGCATCCAAGCTGGCGGAGATCGCGGCATCCGCCGCCGGCAACCCCGACCGGCTGGCCGAGGCGCTGTTCGGCCTGACCGCGGTGTTCGGCGAGGATCTGCCGCGCGATCCGCGCTTCACCGGACCGGTCACCGCCGCGCTCAAGCGCCTGTTCGCCGAGGGTGCCCGCGCCGTGGTCGCCGCCACCGCCTGACCCCGCTTCCAAAGCATCACCTTATTCCAGGGAGTGTTCCCGTGGTTGCCTTGACCGTCGAAAAGCCGCATGTGCTGGCCCTTCGCCCCGAAAACGCCCCGGATGCCGGGCCGGTCAAGGCCGGCGAGGTGCTGGTCCGCGTCCAGCGCGCCGGGATCTGCGGGTCGGACCTGCACATCTACCACGGCTCCAACCCCTTCGCCGTCTATCCCCGCGTCATCGGCCACGAGTTCGCCGGCACGGTCGAGGCGGTCGGCGACGGCGTGACCAACGTGGCGGCCGGCGACCATGTGGTGGTCGACCCGGTGGTGTCCTGCGGCCGCTGCTATGCCTGCCGGGCCGGGCGCACCAATGTCTGCGCCAATCTGGAGGTATTCGGCGTCCATCGCGACGGCGGTTTCCGCAACCATGTCGTGGTGCCGGCGGCCAATGCGGTGAAGGTGCGTTCCGACCTGCCCATCTCCATCGCCGCACTGGCGGAGCCGCTGTCCATCGCCGCGAACGTGCTGTCGCGCACCGGCATCGGCGCCGACGACACGCTCCTGGTCTATGGCGCCGGGACGGTCGGACTGACGGTGGTGCAGGTCGCCAAGCTGCACGGCGCCCGCTGCATCGTCGCCGACCTGGACGACAAGAGGCTGGAGCGTGCGAAGGAGTTCGGCGCCGACGTCGTGCTCAATTCCTCGCGCGTGTCGGTTCCCGATGCGGTGCGTGACGAGAATGACGGGCTCGGCCCCACGGTGGTGATCGACGGCGCCGGCGTCCCGGCCCTGCTGGAGGAGGCCTGCCGCCTCGCCAGCCCGGCCGCGCGCATCGGCCTGCTGGGCTTCTCGCCCGGCCCCTGCAACATCAGCCAGCAGGAAATCGTGAAGAAGGAGCTGACGCTGGTCGGTTCCCGCCTGAACCGCCGCCTGCTGCCGCAGGTGATCGAGTGGCTGGAGAGCGGCAAGCTGCAGCCGGCCGCCATGATCACCCAGGTCTTCCCGATCGCCGACGCGGCGAGCGCCTTCTCCCTGATCGAAACCGACCCGTCGAGCACGATCAAGGTGCAGCTCGACTTCGAAGGCTGAGGGTTTGAGAGCTTTTTTCGGCCGTCATTCCCGCGAAGGCGGGAATCCAGTCCTTCCGAATGGGGGCATCCCGGCGAAGCCTGGATCCCCGCCTTCGCGGGGATGACGGCCCGGAAAAGGGGCTGCAAGGCTCACAGCCTCTGACCGCCGAGCGGCGGCCACCAGTGAAACAATGCCAGTGAAACAATGGCGGACTGGATCCGCCCATAACGGAGGAACACCAGGATGAACAGCAAGACCCCAATTTCCCGCCTGATTTCCCGCCGCACGCTGGCCAAAAGCATCGGTCTCGGCGCCGGCATCGCCGCCGGTGCGACGCTGCTGGGCGGCATCGCCGCGCCGGCCATCGTCCGCGCCCAGGCCAAGACGACGCTGAAGCTGGGCCACCTCGCCAATGAGGAGAATGTCTGGCACAAGGCCTCGCTGGTCTTCGCCGAGGAAGTCGCCAAGCGCACCAACGGTGCGGTCGAGGTCAAGGTGTTCCCCAACGAGCAGCTCGGCAAGGAAACCGACCTGATCAAGGGCATCCAGCTCGGCACCATCGACTTCACCATCACCGGTGAATCCCTGCAGAACTGGGCGCCGGCCGCAGCATTGCTGGCGGTCCCCTACGGCATCCGCGATCTCGACCATCTCGACAAGGTCGTCACCGGCGAGCCGGGCCGCAAGATCGCCGAATCCATCGAGCAGAAGACCCAGCTGATCCCGCTGACCTATTTTGCCCGCGGCCCGCGCAACCTGACCAGCAAGCGCCCGATCAAGTCGCCGGACGAGCTGAACGGCCTGAAGATGCGCGTGCCGAACGTGCCGCTGTTCGTGTCCTTCTGGCAGGGGCTGGGCGCCAAGCCGACGCCGATGGCCTTCTCGGAGGTCTTCACCGGCCTGCAGAACGACACCATCGAGGCGCAGGAGAACCCGCTGGCCCTCATCAAGTCGGCCAGCTTCTACGAGGTCCAGAAATACGTGAACCAGACGGAGCACGTCATCAGCTGGATCTATCTGGTCGGCGGATCGAAAAGGATGGGCCGCCTGCCGGCGGAGCAGCGCACCGCCATCATGGAAGCCGCCAAGGCGGCGCAGGCCGCAGAGCGCAAGCTGTTCATCGAGGACGAGGCCAAGCTGGCCGCCGACCTGAAGGCCAAGGGCATGGAGTTCGTCACGGTCGACAAGGCCGCCTTCGCCGAGAAGGGCCGTGCCGCCGTGGTCGCGGCGCTGTCGCCGGAGATCAAGCCGATCTACGACGAAATCCTCGCGGTGAAGTGAGGGGGCACACCCTTGCCCTCTCCCGCCTTGGGAGTGTCCCCTCTCCCCCCCGGGGAGAGGGTTAGGGTGAGGGGGGAGCGTGGCGGGATTTTACCGAGAATCCACCTTGTGCATCCCCCTCACCCCGACCCTCTCCCCGGGGGGAGAGGGAGAACCTCCGGGGCGGGAGAGGGCGTAATCCTTCCTCCCAACCGCAAGAGCCTTCTCCATGCGCACAGCCTTTGCCGCCGCGGTGTCGGCCGTATCCGCCCTTTGCCGTTGGGGTACCCTGGCGGCCATCGGCGTCCTCATCATCGTCGTGACCATCCAGGTGCTGGGCCGCGTTCCCGGCTTTCCGTCCCCGGCCTGGACGGAGGAGGTGGCCCGCTTCGCGCTGGTCCATCTCGTCGCCTTCTCCTGCGGTCTGGCGCTGCTGCGCGGCGAGCTGGTGAACGTGGACATGTTCATTCTGCTGCTGCCCAAGCCGGCGCAATGGGCGGTCGCCCGGCTGGTCGACGTGGCGATCCTGGTCTTCGCCGTCGCCATCATCCCCGGCGCCTGGGACTATGTCGTCGGCAGCATCGGTGAGCGCGCGCGCTCCATCAACGTCCCGATGATCTGGGTCTATGTCGTGACGCTGATCATCCCGGTCTCGCTCGCCTTCTTCTCCATCGCCCGCCTTGCCGGGTTCGGACGCGATGCCGCGCCGCCCAGCCATGGGGAAACCGTCTGATGGTCACCGCACTGTTCCTCACCTTCGCCGTCCTGCTGATCCTGGGCGCACCGGTCGGCATCGCGCTGGGCGGCGCCTCGGCCGTTTATCTGGTCGGCAGCGACATCGACCTCGCGGTGGTTCCGCAGTTCATGTATGCCGGCATGGACAGCTTCGTGCTGCTCTGCATCCCCGGCTTCGTGCTGGCCGGCAACCTGATGAACGGCGGCGGCATCACCGACCAGATCGTTCTGTTCAGCAACCGGCTGGTCGGCCATATCCGCGGCGGCCTCGGCCTTGCCAACGTGACGGGATCGATGGTGTTCGCCGGCATCTCCGGCACCGCGGTGGCGGAGACCGCCTCCATCGGCGCGGTGATGATCCCGGCGATGCGCAAGTCCGGCTACGACGCACCCTTCGCCGCCGCGGTGACCGCCGCCGCCTCCACCGTCGGACCGATCATCCCGCCCAGCGTGCCGATGATCATCGTCGGCACGTTGACCGGCCTGTCGGTCGGCAAGATGTTCATGGCCGGCGCCATTCCGGGCCTGCTGCTCGGCATCGGCATGATGCTGACGGTCTGGATCCTGGCGCGGGTGCGCAATTATCCCAAGGAGCCCTGGCAGGGCTTCGGCGCGCTGCTCCGCGCCAGCCGCGGCGCCTTCTGGGCGCTGCTGATGACGGCGATCATCCTGTTCGGCATCGTCGGCGGCTATTTCACCCCGACCGAGGCCTCCATCGTCGCGGCGCTCTACGCCTTCGTCATCGGCCTGTTCGTCTACAAGGGCTTCACCCTGCGCCAGCTGCCGGCGATCCTGCTGGAAAGCGCCATCGGGTCGGGCGGGCTGATCCTGCTGGTGGGCCTCGCCAACGTCTTCGGCTGGATCCTGACCAGCGAGCAGATTCCGCAGGCCATCGCCGCCGCGATGCTGGCGCTGACCACCGACAAGTACCTGATCATCCTGATGATCAATATCCTGCTGCTGTTCGTCGGCACCTTCATGGAGACGATCGCGGCGCTGATCATCCTGTTCCCGCCGCTGCTGGCGGTGGCGACCCAGGTCGGCATCGATCCGATCCATTTCGCCACCTTCGCCGTGCTGAACCTGATGATCGGCCTGACCACCCCGCCGGTCGGCGTCTGCCTGTTCGTCGCCGCCAACATCGCGAAGATCTCGCTCGGTGCCATCACCAAGGCGATCTGGCCCTTCCTGCTCTGCAACATCGTGATCCTGTTGCTGGTCTCCTACATCCCGGCCCTGTCGCTGTGGCTGCCGAGCCTGCTTTTCCGCTGACCCACCAATTCCAAAGCCCCTCTCTTTCCAAGGAGTTCGATGCCATGGAACAGTCCTGGCGCTGGTTCGGCCCCGAAGACGCCATCAAGCTGAACCACATCCGCCAAGCCGGCGCCACCGGCGTGGTCACTGCCCTGCACCACATCCCCTATGGCGTCGTCTGGTCGGTCGAGGAGATCCAGAAGCGCAAGGCGATGATCGAGTCCGACGAGGAACTCGGCCTCAGCTGGACCGTCACCGAAAGCTTGCCGGTGCACGAGGCGATCAAGATCGGCGAAGGCGACCTGACGGAGCTGTTCGACAACTACCGCCAGTCGATGCGCAACCTCGCCGCCTGCGGCGTGACCACCATCTGCTACAACTTCATGCCGGTGCTGGACTGGACGCGGACGGAGCTGGCGGCGGCGCTGCCCGGCGGCGGCACCTCGCTGCGCTTCAACGCCCATGAGCATGCGGCCTTCGACGTCTACATGCTGGAGCGTCCGGGTGCGGAGGAGGACCATTCGCCGGAGGTCCTCGCGAAGGCCAAGGAGTGGTTCGACCGCTCGTCGGAAAGCGACCGGGCGAAGCTGCTGTCGAACATCATGGCCGGCCTGCCGGGCGCCTATGACCGCTACGACATCCCCGGCCTGCGCAAGATGATCGCGCGCTTCAACGGCATGACCGCCGACGGTCTGCGCGAGACGCTGGCCCGCTTCCTGCGCGAGGTGATCCCGACGGCGGAGGAGGTCGGCATCCGCATGGCGATCCACCCCGATGACCCGCCCCGCCCGCTGTTCGGCCTGCCCCGCGTAGTCAGCACCGAGGACGACCTCGCCCACCTGATCAACGCGGTGAAGTCGCCCAACAACGGCCTGACCTTCTGCACCGGCTCGCTGGGCGCCGGCCAGACCAACGACGTGCCGGCGATGGCCAAGCGCTTCGTCGAGGACATCCACTTCGTCCACCTGCGCAACGTCGCCAAGGAGCCGGACGGGTCCTTCGAGGAAGCCGATCATCTCGGCGGCGACGTCGACATGGTGTCGGTCGTCACCACCCTGCTGGAGGAGCAGAAGCGCCGCCAGGACGCCGGCAACGACAACTGGCGCCTGCCCTTCCGCCCGGACCATGGCCACGAGCTGCTGGACGACATCGGCAAGCCGACCCATCCCGGCTATCCGATGATCGGCCGCCTGCGCGGTCTGGCCGAGATCCGCGGCGTGATGACCGCCGTCGCGGCGATGAAGCAGCTGCCGGTGTGAGGACGTCGCGCCGGCCTCACCCGCCGGCGCGCATCCCCAGCCGGGCGAGCTTCTTGTAGAAGGCGGCGCGGGAGATGCCGAGCGCCCGTGCCGCCTCCGTCGCCCGGCCACCGCTGGCGGCGAGCGCGCGGCCGAGCAGGCCGCGCTCGAATTCGTCGAACGCCGCGTCGTAGCCCGGCAGGGGCTGCGAGTCCGCCTGGACCAACTGCTGGACCGGCGCCGGACGAGCCGTCTCGGCCGGTGCCGCGTCGCCCAGATCCGGCAGCGCCTCCGCAAGGTCGGCGGCGGTCAGGCGGCGGTTGTCGGTCAGCAGACAGGCCCGCTCCAGCACGTTGCGCAGTTCGCGCACATTGCCGGGCCAGCGGTGGCGGCCCAGCGCCTCCACCGCTTCCGGGGTCAGGCCGCGCAGGGGGAGCCCAGTGCGGGCGGCGATCTCCTGCAGGATGGATTCGGCGATGGCTTCCAGCCCGCCGCCCATCTCGGCCAGGGCCGGCAGGCGGATCGGCAGCACGTTCAGCCGGTAATAGAGGTCGGAGCGGAAGCGGCCGTCGCGGATCCGCCGCTCCAGGTCGACGTTGGTGGCGGCGATCACCCGTACATCCACCTTCACCGGCCGGTCGGAACCGAGCGGTTCGATCTCCTGCTCCTGCAATGCGCGCAGCAGCTTGGCCTGGAGGCCGAGCGGCATGTCGCCGATCTCGTCCAGGAACAGGGTGCCGCCGTTGGCGGTCTTGAAGCGGCCTTCCCGCCCGCGGCGGTCGAGCCCGGTATAGGCGCCGGGCACCGCGCCGAAGAATTCCGCTTCCAGCAGCGTTTCCGGGATGGCCGCCACATTGACGCCGACGAAGGACCGGCCGCTGCGGGCCGACAGGCCATGGATGGCCTGGGCGATCAACTCCTTGCCGGTGCCGGTCTCGCCCAGCAGCAGGATCGGCGCATCGGTGCGGGCGGCCAGCCGCGCCTTGCGCTTGACCTCCAGGCACACCGGGCTGTCGCCGACATAGCTCTGCAGCGTGTAGCGCGGCTGCCGCCCCTCGTCGAGCCGGCGCTTGGTCGCCGCCAGCTCCGCCTCAAGCCGCGACAGTTCGGCCAGCAGCGGCTTCAGCCGGTGCAGGCTGTCATACAGGACGAAGCCGACGGCGCCGATCACCGCGCCGTCGTCGTCGGTCAGGGGGAAGCGGGTCACCACCAGCCGCTGGGTGCCGAACAGCATCAGGTCGAGCAGGATCGGCTGACCGGTCGCCAGGACCTGCCGCATCTGCGAATGGGGGATGATCTCCTCCACCTCGCGGCCGATGGCCTCGGCGGGGTCGGCGATGCCCAGCATGCGGGCGTATTTGGCGTTGATCCACACCACGCGGGCGTCGCGGTCGACCGCCACCGTGCCTTCGGACTGGGTCTCCAGCGCCTCGAACAGCGAGGGGATGGCGCGGCGGTGCAGCAGGGCGGCGCCGCCTTCGAAGGCATCGCCGTCGAAGGGACGGGCGTCCAGCCCATCGCCTGAAAACCGGTCGCTGTCGGTTCCGTGCGTCACCCCGGCCGCTCCCCTGTGCCCGTCCGTCCCATCCCCTCGTGTTATCGGGATCGCGCGCGGAATCCGCAATGGCGGAACGTGCCGCCGGCCTACTCCGACCATGGTGCCGCACCCCCTTGCGGAGTCGCGGCGGGCCGGTCCATGCTGCGCCCGCGCCATTGTCCGGACCTGTTCCGGGCGGGCTGCACCCGTCCACCGGAGCCGTCTTGCCCGTGCCGTCCTCCCCGCCATGCTGAACCTGCCCGCCATCCTTCTCCTGGCCGCGGTGCTGGCGACCCTGTGGACGGCGTGGCGCAGCTGGGTCCTGCCGCCCTTCCCCGGCCGGTTCAATTTCGTGGCGATGCAGCTGTCCGCCTCCTGGTGGGCGACAGCCGCCGCCATCGAGATCATCGTCCCGGCACCGGCGGACAAGCTGTTCTGGGCGGAGATGGCCTGGCTCGGCATCGTCTGCACCCCCAGCTTCTGGGCGCTGTTCCTCTGGTCCTACACGCGGGAGGAGGTGGCGGCGCGCTGGCGTCTGGTGCCGGCCGTGGTGGGGATGGCGACCTGGGCGGCGGCGCTGACCAACGACAGCCACCGGCTGATCTACACCGCGGTCCACCCCGTCAGCGATACGCCGGGTGCCGCACTGGTCTACAGCCACGGACTGCTGTTCTTCGTCGTCACCATCTATCTCTACGCCTTCATGGTGATGAGCATCGTCGTCACCGCCAACGGCGTCCAACGGGCGACGCCGGCCTACCGCACCCATTACCTGGGCTTCCTGGTGGCGATGGCGGTGCCGTGGGTGGCGAATGTCGGCTATGTCACCGGCAACCTGACCCTGTTCGATTTCGACCCCACCCCCTTCAGTTTCCTTCTGATGGGCGCGGTCTTCTACTGGCTGATCACCCGCCGGCGCCTGTTCGACCTGCTGCCGGTCGCCCGCGACGCCCTGCTTGACGCGGTGCCGGATCCGGTTCTGGTCCTGGACGCCGACGGCACGGTGGTGGAGGCGAACCCGGCGGCGCTTGCGCTGGTGCGCGACCGCCAGCCGCTCGGCCACCGGCTGGCCGAGCTTCCCGGCCTGTCCGTCCTGGCGCCCGGTGGCTGCACCGCGGCGCCGGTTCCGCTGACGCTGGACTGCGACGGCGGCCTGCGCAGCTTCGAGGCGACGCGGGTTCCACTGACCTCCGGCGGCCGTGGCGGAGGGCGGTCGGGGCCGCGCGAGGTCGGCTGTCTGCTGATGCTGCGCGACGTCACCCACCGCCGCAGGACGGAGGCGCGGCTGGAGGACACCGTCCGCCGCCTGGACCTCGCCCGGCTGGAGGCGGAAGAGCGGCTGGTCGCGGAGCAGGAGGCCAAGCGGGCGCTGAAGGGCTTCCTGTCGATGACCGCGCACGAGTTCAAGACCCCGCTGGCCATCATCGACGGCGCCGCCCAGATCCTGCTGCTGGATGCGGAGATGAAGGCTCCCGGCATGTTGCCGCGGCTGGAAAAGATCCGCCGTGCGGTGCGCCGGCAGGTCAACATCCTGGACACCTGTCTGGCCGACGACCGGCTGAGCGACCCGGCCTTCGCCCTGCGCCGCGATCCGCTGAACCTGCCGGCGCTGTTGCGCGCTGCGGCGGCGGCCCAGGGCGACGCCGCTCCCGGCCGGCGGATCGAACTGGACCTGACGGATTGCCCGGCCGGCATGACCGGGGACGGTCCCATGCTGGAGTTGTGCGTCCACAATCTGCTGAACAATGCACTGAAGTACTCGCCGGCCGGCTCACCGGTGCGGCTGCGCGCGTGGATCGGGGAAGGGCCGGGCGGGCAGTCGGAACTGGCGCTGTCCGTGGCCGACCAGGGCATCGGCATCCCGGCGGCGGAGGTGGAGCGGGTGTTCGACCGCTTCTTCCGTGCCACCAACACCGGGACGGCGGCGGGAAGCGGTGTCGGGCTGAACATGGTTCGCCGCATCGCCGCCCTGCATGGCGGAACGGTGACGGTGGACAGCCGGCTGGGCGTGGGCAGCGTCTTCACGCTCAGACTCCCGCTTCGCCAGGAGGCGCTTTGCGAAGAGGGGATGGCGGGCATGCCGGCGGAGTAATCCGCCGGGGAGATCGTTTCTTGCATTGATTGCCCGGTGAAGGGAATAATCCCGCTCCCTTCATCTGGACCCTGGCAATATGAGCGATCACGACCCCACCGTCGTCCGGCCGGTGCCGAAACCCCGCGTCCCCCTGGGCATCGAAGAGGTGCTGGTCGCCGTCACCATGGCGGTGGTGGCGCTGATCACCTTCGCCAATGTCGTGGTGCGCTACCTGACCGACGTGTCCTTCGCCTTCACAGAGGAATATTCGATTGCCCTGATGGTGATCCTGACCTTCCTCGGCGCCTCGGCCGCGGTGGTGAAGGACCGCCACATCCGCATCACCTTCATCGTCGACAAGATGTCGCCCGCCAACCGCCGCCGGGCCGAACAGTTCGCCATGGCCTGCGTGGCGCTGATGTATGGGCTGCTGGTGGTCTACGGCGCCTGGACGACCTGGGACGATTACCGGTTCGAGGTGACGTCGCCGGCACTGGGCCTGCCGCAGTGGATCTACACGATCTGGCTGCCGCTGCTGTCGCTCGTGGTGCTGGCCCGCACCGTCGGCCGGATGATCCGCATCCACAAGGGCACCGAGCCGCTGGAGACCGGCCATATCCCGGAGGGGGAACCGTGATCACGACCCTGCTCTTCGGTTCCTTCCTGGTCATGATGGTGCTGGGCGTGCCGATTGCGGCCGCCCTGGGTCTGGCCGGCACCGCCGCCATCGCCTTCGCCCATCTCGGCGTCATTTCCGTGCCCACCAGCGTCTATACCGGCATCGCCAAGTATCCGCTGCTGACCATCCCGATGTTCGTGCTGGCCGGCACCATCTTCGACCGGTCGGGCGTGGCGCAGAAGCTGGTGCGCTTTGCCACAGCCATCGTCGGCCAGGGCAAGGGCGCGCTGGCGGTCATCGCGGTGGTGGTGGCGATGATGATGGGCGGCATTTCCGGTTCGGGTCCCGCCATCGCCGCCGCGGTCTGCGGCGTGATGGCGCCCAGCATGATCCGCGCCGGCTATCCCCGCCCCTACATCGCCAGTGTCATCGCCGCGGCGGCGGCCACCGACATCCTGATTCCGCCGTCGGTCGCGTTGATCATCTACAGCGTGCTGGTGCCCGCCGCCCCGACCACCTCGATGTTCGCCGCCGGCATCATCCCCGGCACGCTGGCCGGCCTTGCCCTGATCGTCCCGGTCTATTGGCTGGCTCGGAAGCACAATCTGGGCGCCAAGCTGTCGCACGAGCCGCGCCCGCCCTTCTGGCGCAGCCTGTGGGACGCGGCGCTCGGCCTGTTCGCCAAGGTCATCATCCTGGGCGGCCTGCGCTTCGGCATCTTCACCCCGACCGAGGCGGCGGTGATCGCGGTGGCTTACGGCCTGCTGCTGGGCATGGTGGTCTACCGCACCATCCGCTTCCGCGACCTCTATTCCATGCTGGTGGAGGCGGCGGAGATCTCCGCCATCATCCTGTCGGTGATCGCGCTGGCCAGCGTGTTCGGCTGGGCGCTCAGCACCCTGTCGGTGATCGATCCCATCGCCGACGCCATCATCCATTCCGGCCTCGGCGAATATGGCGTGCTGGCTCTGCTGGTGGTGATGCTGACCGTCATCGGCACCTTCCTGGACGGCATCTCGATCTTCATCATCCTGCTGCCGCTGCTGATTCCCATCGCCCAGGCCTACAACTGGGACCTGACCTGGTTCGGCGTGATCCTGACCCTGATGATCGCGGTCGGCCAGTTCACCCCGCCGATGGCGGTCAATCTGATGGTCGCCTGCCGGATGACCGGCTGCAGGATGGAAGACACAGTGCGCTGGGTGCTGTGGCCGCTCGTCACCCTGCTGCTGGTGGTGGTCGCGGTGATCGTCTGGCCCGATCTGGCGCTGTGGATGCCGCGGCAGATGGGGTTCTAATTAGCTTTTTAAGCCGTGCTTTCATGAGGTTGTTGGCAAAGTCTTCACGAAGGCTGCTTCGGAGATTTACCATGAAGTACCTGGGAGATCTCCGAAGTGCTGGTTCTTTTGTAGCGCTTTGGCAACAAATTTGAGGGCATCGCGACATTTGTTCGGCAGACAACGCTAGGGCGTGTCGTCAGTTGAGCCAGATGACAGCCGACACGAGGTAAACAGCCGCCAAGAAAGTGCTGGCAAGCTTGTCGTATCGAGTTGCAATGGCTCGGAAGCCCTTCAGCTTGTTGAAGAATCGCTCGACGAGATTACGTTCGCGGTACAAGGCGAAATCGGTATCGCGGGCGATCAGCCGATTAGCCTTGGACGGGATGACGGGGACGATGTCGCGCTCCTTCAATGCGTCGATCAGGGCGTCGCCATCATAGGCCTTGTCGGCGATGAGGGCCTGCGGCTCGACCGCGTCGAGCAGAGGGGCGGCTTGGCTGAAGTCAGAGGCCTGACCGGGGGTCAGGGAGATCGCCACCGGGTTGCCCAAGGCGTCCACGATGGCATGGATCTTCGTCGTCAGCCCCCCTCGTGATCGGCCGATGGCTTGGCAGGCGCCCCCTTTTTTCGCGCCCCGGCGCTGTGCTGGTGGGCGCGGACGATGGTCGCGTCGAGCATCATGTACTCGTTGTCGCTGTCCTCGGCCAGGGCTTTGAAAAGGCGCTCGAACACCCCGCTCTCGCACCAGCGGCGGTAGCGGCGGTGGGTGTTCTTCCAATCCCCGAACCGGGTGGGCAGGTCGCGCCAGGGAATGCCAGCCCGGTAACGGTACAGCACCGCCTCGACGAACAGGCGGTTGTCCTTCGCCGTCCCCCCGACATGGCCTACCCGCCCCGGCAGAAAATCCTGGACCCGCTCCCACTGATCGTCGCGCAAAGCATAGCGTCGCATTCGTCGGCCCTCCCGTCAGCCGACCCTCTATGAATCACGCATTCCTACCGCTGGGAATCCCATAACTGACGACACGCCCTAAGGTCGAACGCACCGGGAACAGCGATGGATGATTGCCCAGCCTGATGCTGGTCAGGAGGTGTACGGCGGCCTCTGGAGGCCCGCCAAGCTCATCTCCCGGTAAACGGTGGATCTCCCCAACCCCAGCTGCTTGGCGGCTTCGGTCGGCGACAGGCCAGCTTCCACCAGTTTCAGTGCCGCTTTGATCTTGTCCATGTCCACCGGCTCGCGACCTGGGCGTTTGCCGCGGGCCCGGGCGGGCGCGATGCCGTCCTTCGTGCGCTCGGCGATCAGCCGCTGTTCGAAATGCGCAATCGCGCCGAAGACGTGGAACACCAGTTCGCCGGCCGCCGAAGTGGTGTCGATCCTCTCCTCCAGGCTGAGCAGGCCGATCCCGCGCTCCTTCAGCATCGCCACTGTCGCCAGCAACTCAGCGAGCGATCGGCCGAGCCGGTCGAGGCGGACAATGGCCAGCGTGTCGCCACGGCGCGCATGGGCGAGCAACGCCTCCAACCCTGGCCGGTCCTTCGCCTTGCCCGAGCACACGTCGGTGAAGACCTTCAAGGCGCCGGCCTGCTCCAGCCGCAACCGTTGGCCGGCGACATCCTGGTCGCCGGTCGAGACCCGTGCGTAGCCCAGCATGTCGCCCATGCCCGTCCCCCAACCGGCCGTTCTGTGGACGGTCGCGCCGAACCCGATCAGACTGCTGCGCCGCCGTCCACAGAATACGTCCCGTTAATCCCTGCCGTCCACAGTCCAATCCGACGTTTTCTGGACAGGGAAAGACCACGTGGCACGACGCCAATTGCTGACGGAGGAGGAACGCCGACTGTTGTTCGGCCTGCCCACGGATCGGGACGCCTTGGCCCGCCATTACACGTTCACCCGCTCGGATTTGGACCTCATCGCCAGCCGACGCGGTAATGCCAACCGCTTGGGCTTCGCCGTGCAATTGGCGCTCTTGCGTTATCCCGGATTGCCTCTGCCCCATATCGGCGAGCCGATCGACGCCGTCGTCGGCTGGGTGGCCGAACACCTCGAGCTGCCGGTGACGGCCTTCGCCGAGTATGCGCGTCGATCACAAACGATGACCGATCACGCCCGCGACACTGTCGCCGCGCTTGGGCTGCGGTTCCCACGCGAGGCCGATTTGCCTGACTTGATCGAGGCCGCAGCGCAGGCGGCCTGGATTTCCGACCAAGGAATGTCGATCATGACCGGGACCATCGCTGCACTCCGGTCAGCGAAGATCGTCCTGCCGTCCCCGGCGGTGATCGAGCGCGCCGCCCTGGCGGGCCGTGCTCGCGCCCGAAAGCGGGCGGCGGATGCCTTGGTGGCCGATCTCACGGCCGAGCAGCGGGATAAACTCGACAAGCTGCTGGCCGTTGATCCAGCAACCGGGATCACCTCGCTGACCTGGTTGAGGACTATTCCCACGGCGCCGAAAGCGGATCACGTTCGCGACGTGATCGACAAACTTCACGTCGTTCGCGGCATCGGAATCGATGCCGAGGCGCAGGCGCGTGTCCATGAAACCCGCTTTCGCCAGTTTGCCCGCGAGGGCATGGCCTCGCCCACCTACCTGATCGAGCGCTGTGCGCCGAACCGGCGGCGCGCGACACTGGTGGCGTTGCTGATCGACCTGGAGAACCGGCTCACCGACGCCGCGCTCGACATGGCCGACAAGCTGATCGGCGGTGCGTTCACGCGCGCGAAGAACAACAAGGAAAAGACCTGCGTCGCGAAGACGAAGGACGTCGGCCGTCTGATGCGTCTGTTTCACCGCACCATCGAGGCGCTCAGCCTAGCCCAGGAAAGCGACGGGGACGCCTTCGCTCTCGTCAACGAGGCGGTGGGCTGGCCGCAGTTGCTGCGCGTGCGCGGCGAGGTGGCCAGCCTCGCCGAGCTCGCGGAAGAGGACCCGCTGGTCCGCGCCGCCGACCGGTACGTCACCATCCGGAAGTTCGCCCCGGCGCTCCTCGAAGCGCTCACGTTCAAGGCTGCCCGGAGCAAGGACCCGATCCTGGCGGCGGTCGAGTTGCTCAAGGAGCTCAACCGATCCGGCAAGCGCGACATCCCGGCGGACGCGCCGATGCTGTTCCGCAAGGAGTGGCGGCGCCTCGTCACCAAGGACGGCAAGCCCAACCGGCGGCTCTACGAGACAGCGGTGCTCGCCACCCTGCGCAACAAACTGCGCTCGGGCGACGTGTGGGTGGAGCGGTCGTCCAACTACCGCCGCTTCGACAGCTATCTGCTGCCCGCGGCGGCGGCGGCCCCGATCTCAGCGGATTTGACGCTGCCCGCGACGGCCGAAGAGTGGCTGGGGGCGCTGGGGCGCGACCTCGACGAACAGCTGAAGCGTTTTGCCCAGCGCCTGCGCGACGGCCAGCTCGAGGGCGTCGAATTGCGCGATGAGCGGCTGCACATCGCGGCGCTGAAGGCGACCGCGCCGCCAGAAGCGGACGTTCTCGCCGACCGGCTCGACGCCCTTCTGCCGCGCGTGCGCATCACCGAACTGCTGCACGAGGTCAACCGCGCGACCGGCTTCGCGGCGGCGTTCACCAACCTGCGCACCGGTGAATCCTGCGACAACGAGAACGCGCTGCTCGCCGTCATCCTAGCCGACGGCACCAACCTGGGCCTGACACGCATGGCGGAGGCCAGCCAGGGCGTGACCCGCGACCAGCTCATCTGGACCGCCGACGCCTGCATCCGGCCTGAAACCTACCAGTCGGCCCTGGCCCGGATCATCGACGCTCACCATCGGCTGCCCATGGCCGCCGTCTGGGGTGGCGGAACGACGTCCTCATCGGACGGCCAGTTCTTCCGTTCCGGCAAGCGCGGCAACGTCGCCGGCGAGGTGAACGCCCGGTATGGCGGCAGTCCCGGCTTCAGCTTCTACACCCACGTCTCGGACCAGCACGGTCCGTACCATGTCCGGGTCATCTCGGCGGCGGCCCACGAGGCCCCCTACGTTCTGGACGGCCTGCTGCACCATGGGACCGGCTTGAAGCTCGACACCCACTACGTCGATACAGGCGGCACCTCGGATCACGTGTTCATTTTGGCCGCCATGCTCGGCTTCCGCTTCTGTCCTCGCCTGCGCGATTTTCCCGAACGTCGGCTGGCCAGCATCGAGCCGTCGAGCTGTTATCCGGACCTCCAGCCACTGCTGGGCCGGCGGGTCAAGGTGGACGTCATCCGTGAGCATTGGAACGACGTGGTGCGCCTGGTCGCGTCGCTGAAGGCCGGCACCGTGGCGCCCTCGACCATGTTGAAGAAGCTGGCCGCCTACGAGCGACAAAACCAGCTTGATCTGGCGCTCCAGGAACTGGGCCGCATCGAGCGCACACTCTTCATGATCCGCTGGTTGGAAACACCCGAGCTCAGACGGAGCTGTCACATCGGGTTGAACAAAGGGGAGCAGCGTCACGCTCTGGCCCAGGCGATCTGCACGTTCAAACAGGGCCGGATCGCCGACCGCGGGTCCCAAGCGCAGCAGTATCGCGCCTCGGGGCTGAACCTGCTCATCGCCGCGATCGTCTATTGGAACTCGACCTACATGGCCGACGCGGTTGGTCATCTGCGCGCCGTCGGCGGGACCGTACCCGACGACCTGCTCGTCCACACCTCACCGGTCGGCTGGGAGCACATCGGTCTGTCCGGCGATTTCCTGTGGGGCCGCGCCGCGGCCGTGCCCATCGGCAGGCGACCGCTTAACCTGCGACGGGACCGCCATGCCGCCTGAAAGCCAAGTTCCCGGTCCGTTCGACCTTAGCGTTGTCTGCCGAACAAATGTCGCGATGCCCTCTTCCACGCAAAGTGCGGGAGAACCACAGATCCGGGGAAAGTTCACCCAGGCATCGAGCCCGGTTTCGGGGATCGCCCGCGCGGACCTCAACGCTGGGCACGTCCAAACAATACGCCCATCACTGGAGCCGCAGATCGGTAAATCGTTCGGTTTGTCCTTCACTACCCACTCCAGACGTTGCAGATGACCGGAGAGTTCGGCCATCCCGGGCACCTCCGCCGCCGCGGCTCGTTCGACGGCAAAAACGAATTCGATGGGCTCCGGATACCACGGTGACAGCTTGACGGCTTTCATCTTCGACCCGCCGGCCCAGTCAACCGCCGCATGGAGCATTTCGGTGATCGCGCCGGCTTCGGGCCAAAGTTCGCCGCTCGCATGCAGCAACATCAACACGTTCACATTCACCGTGCAGTCGACCGGGTTGGGGAACGCGCCAGGGTCGAGCCACGTCAGTAATGCTCCAATCCGATGCCACGGCTGCGACCTCTCATTCCGGTAGAGCAGCCGAAATGGCAAAAGTACTTCGCGGACCACACGGCACACCTCGGTTCGGTCGATCCGACCCGCCCGCAGCAGAGCCAGATTGCAAAGCGCCGTATCGTCCGCGTCGGGTGCCAGTCGCGGCAGCATCCAGGCCGGCTGGTGGCCCGCGCGATAAAAGCCAAATCTCCCCTGGCACGATGGGTCCGCGCAGCGTTGCAGGAAATCCAGCGCCCGATTGCGCGCCGCGACGATGTCCGGCCGGCATGCCGCCGCGCGCAACCGATCCAAAACCAGCGCCGTCGCGAAAACATTGCGATCGTTGACCGCACCCGATGAGAGTCGGACGTGCGACAGGAAGGAACCGTCGTCCTGCTGTGCCGCTAAGACCGCCCGCCAATCTCCCGGCTGCCTCAATTCATCCACGGCGCGGCAACCCCAACGGTGAGCAGCGGGCGAGCCAAACCTGGCCCGACGGTAAGACCAATCATCCCATGATGGACAATGCCGGGCGAGGCGAGCGGCAGGATACGCATCAGGCGGGCATGCTCCGGCAAACGATCGCCGATCCAATCTGCACAGCCACGATCGTCGCCGAACAGCTTCCGCGCCACCAGGTAAAGCGTGAATGTCACCTCCGTTCGACCTGCGCTCACGGCGTAGCTAAAGCCAATGTCCCGCGCTGGCAACCGCGCACGGGGTGCGAAGGGTGTCATGCCGTCGATCGCCGACAGAATGCCGCCGGCCATCTCTGAAAGCCCAGCTGGCAACAACGCCATCGAGACACCGGTTCGGAGCAGATCGCGGCTCGCGAGATAGATCTCGAAGCGATTGGAATCGGCATCGAGGCCGATCATGTTGACCCTTGGTGTCGGTCCGGGCAGCCGCGGCGGCTTGCCCAGAACCTCGGTCGTCCATGCTTCGGCCGCCGGCGCGGCTTCGGCGGGCACCTCGGCATAAACCTTGAACCGGTCGCAGGCGTCATGGTGGCGGACACCGAGCCACGCGCCGTACGTCAGGCCACCAAGGCGTTGCAGGGCCGCGATGCGGTCGAGAACATCGCCGCGCGGCGGCTGCACCCCTTGCCTGGTCAAGAAGCCGAGTATGTCCGACAGGCGCCGCTCCGGCTGCTCGCCCGGCGGACCGTATTCCACGGTGTAGCGCAGACCGCTCGCACCTTCGGCGAAGCAGAACTCGAACGGCGCGCCGGTGGCGGTCAGGCGGCTTGCCGCGGAGGTACCGGCTTCCGTCACGCCGATCGTCTTGAGGACGTGCCCGGCGCGCGCGCCGAGATCTCCCCAACTCGCGAGGTATTGTTGGACAGCAGCGGGTAAAGCCGGAGAACGTTTTGTGACGCTCCCCGGCGCTACCATTATCGGCTCGCCAGCATTCGGGCACGATCGGACGCCTCGGCCCGTCCGGACTGCAGGACCTGCGCCAGTTTGTCCGCCGCGGTCAGTGCCGCCTGAGGCGGTTTACCGAACAAGGTCAGTTGTCCGGTCGCGCTGAGGTCTGTCTCGGCGATTTTCGCTGGCGCGGGCTGATCCTTGATCCAATACTCGGCGGTGTAATAGCAAACGGGTGTCTTGCTGGCATCGTAGTAGTAGGTGTAAAGCTGCGTCTGGCTATTGCCCTTGTGGAAGGGAATAAGGGTTTTGATGTTGGATATGTTGCCTTTGTCATCTTTGGTGTAAAGCTTAACGATCACCTGGGTGTACGGACCGGCCTCCCATTCGACCTGTGACGGGTCGACGATCACCGAGAACAGAGGCTTTTTCGGGTCCAGTACGAACATAGTCAACGAAGTCTGCGCAGGCTGCAGCGAATACGGTTGGTTATCGAAGATGTACGTCCCTTCAAAACTGACGATCTGTCCGTTCTGATTGGCCGGGGCAAGGAAGGTCCACATTTCCGGCGATCGGGAGAACTCCGTAATGTTCCAGCTATACTGCTCATTGGTGTTATTGACGCTGTCCGTATAGGTCGCCGAGATCGACGCCATTTGGAACGTCTGGTCCTTTGGCGCGAGCGGGAAGAGAGTGATGGTCCGATTCTGGAACGGTGAATTTAGGTGCACCACCGGCGCCGTGGCCGCCCCTTCCTGTTTCGGTGCGGCAAGCTTCGTCGTCTGCCAATCGACAATGACCTGCGCGCCGGAGGTCAAGACGTAAGTAAGCTTGTAACTGCACGGGTTGGCGAACGGCTCATGTGTTTGGCTTTTGAACACATGCGACTTGTTGGTAGCGTCGAGTTTCGCTTGCTGGAACTGCAACGGCGCGCCGGTCGCCTGATTCACGAAGAACAGGTCGATCAGCATATAGTCCACGCTAATGGTGTCGAAATTCTTCGCGTTCTTGAATGCCACGTTTTCCGCGACGAATTCAATATAGAGGATTTTCAGATCGTTAGCAGAAATGTAGATTTCCGAGTCATCGCTCTCAATCTCTCCCGACATATAGGGCTGGGAACCGTCAGCGTAGTTGACGACATAATGGTAGCTGTACTTGCCGTCGAACACGCCGCGGTCGCTATGGCCTGGCGCGGTGAAGATCCAGCTGCTTGAGCCGCCCGGGGTGAATTCGAACGTGTTGTTAGCCGGCGGCGTCTCGGAGCCCACGGGGTAGTTGACCATAACCTGGATCGATTCCACACCGTTGGCACTCAAGTTCTGGACCGTGAAGGCCACCCTCATCGGACGGATCGATACCGAGCTGGACACCTTCTTCCATACCGCGTCGGAGAAAGACGGGATCGGAGAGCGTGGGGTGATGACCCAGGGGACAATCTGCCCTTCGGTAAAAACGTTTCGGAACGACGATACCGCGGTCATATTGAATGTCGGTGCGGTATTGCTGCCCATCATACGTGTCGCCGCAGCGACGGCCTGTTCGACGTCCCGTTGCAGCGTGTCATTGCCCCATTGAGTCAGTAGCTGCAGGGTACCCTGATCGAGCGGGCGTGCACCCGGATCGATCGTTATCTTTCCGGCTTTGGACTGCTGCAGGTGCTCAGTAATCGATACCGTTTCACTCGTGACGTGGCCCCAGGTATCCCGACTCACGTCAACGGTGCGTTGATAGTCATATGCGGTCTGGGAGTCGAACTCGACGGTAACGGTGACGGGTGGAAGGCGTGTGAGAGCAGTTACATCGTATTCGATAACGAATGTGCCAGCGGCGCTGCCGCCGGGGCCAAAGGCATTCTTGAACGCTTCGTAGGTGTCGCTATCGGGCAAATGGATGATGAACGACGCGCGGTTCGAGCCGTACATCGACGGCGTCGCGAACAACTCCAGTGCCGCCTGCTTCGCGGTGGCGAAGTGGAAGACAGCCTTGACCGACTGCCAATCGAACTGACCGATGACGATGTCCGCTCCGAGCTTCGCCTTGACGGCTTGCAGCGCCGCTTGGCTCACCTGCAACTCGGTTTGGAACGAACAGGTGCCGGTGACTTCCTTGTCCGTCATGTATGATACGAGCGAGAATTCCGGAATGCCATTGCCATCCAGTGGAATGACCGGCTCCGGCACGATGTACCAGGTGTTGGCGTCCGTGAAATCGCGATAGACGGTTACCACCTGCCCTTCGCCGTAGGAGATGACCTGGGTCGCTTCGATATTGATCATGGGGGTGATCCTCGCGTTGGAAGGCTGTGGCCGTCAGTCGCTCTCAGTCAGGGACTGAGCTACCGCGGAGAGACGCTCCCAGACGTCTCGCGCGGCCGCGAATTCCGCCTGCCGCAGGATGGGGAGAACGTCGGTGTCGGACGCGGCCGACAGGTCATTGATCGTATCGTGGATCAGCCCTTCCATCAGCGCCCAGGTGGCGCGCACGTTGGACAGGGCGATTCCGGCCTTGGCGTTGTCTGCGACGGCGTTGTCGAGCAGCTGTCGCGTCACCACATAGGGCAGGAGTTCAGGATGCGCACCCGCCGTCTCAGTGAGTTTTATCATCACGTTTGATCGGATATTGACCGAAACCATGCACGGCCCGTTTGGCACGATATCAAGGAAATCGTTGCCAAGATCGACCGTCATGGTCTTGGAGATCACTGCGCCATCGGGGATATTCTGCGCGACCAGGACGCTGGCAGTGGCCATGGCGTCATGATCGGATTGCACGAGCTTCGTCAAACTCAGCAGGCGGGCATCGACGGCCGCGACATCGTGGTTCGCCCGATCGGCCCCGGCCTTCAGGCCGTTCAGGGCATCGATCGCACGCTGCCGCTGATCGGGAGTCGCGGCGCCGGATGACATCTCGATCTCAGTTTGAAGATTGTTCATCTGGTCGGCGACATCGTCGAAGGTCGCCGCGTAGTCGATGACGGACCGCGGAATGAACGACGTGACGTCGATGCACAGCTCGTCCATCCAATGGGTCGCATTCGTCGCGGCGGTGGCGATGGATTCTTTCACCGGCAGGAACCACTCCGGCACCGATGCCGGCAGAAGCGGAACGACGGCATAGCGAACCGCGCCGGCGTAGACCGTTATCGTCGCCGCGCTGGAACTGGAAGATCGAAGCGCTTCCGTGGTCTTGTCTTGGTCGGGCGCGAGCATGGGTCTGAACATCCGTTCTGTCGGGATTGCCCGGCGTTCGGGCGCGGCCCTTGCGATGGAATTCGAAACATCCGGCGCGCCGGCCTGTCAGCCGGCGCGCCGGAGGCCCATCAGGCGGCCTTTGCCGGTGGAACGTCGACGTTCATGGGCAGGGTGGTGTCGACCTTCTGGGCGACCGGGTTCAACATCTGCGTTGCCAGTTCCGCGCACAGCTTCCACTCGTCCTGAGCGCCCTGAACGAAGGCCTCGTTCACGATCAGGGCGAGTCCCTTATCCGCCTGATTGAGCTGGTTGATCACCCCCTCGAGCTCACCAGCGAAAAGCTTCCAAAGCGCTCGGACGTTCGACAGCGCCGCGGTCGCCATTGCGATGCTGCTGATTGATTGGCTCGTGGCAACTTCAAGTCCGCGCAGGGCGATGAGTTGCTGATTGTCCACGTTCTGCTGCTTCTGATCCTTGGCGATCTGGTCATAGTCGCCGTTAACCTTGCTCTGCATCACACCCCAAGCGATGCCTCCGCCGACAATGGCGGCGGCACCAATCGCGATGACAACCCCGCCGACAACCTGCCCTCCTGGAACGAAGCAGAGAGCGACACCGACAATCGCTGCGAAAATTCCGAGCCCAACGCCAATCGCCGCCGCGGCGATCTTCTTGTTCAGACCGTCGATCTCGGCCTTGAGGCGATTGATGTCGCCATCCATTTTGCTGATGTCCGCCGCCAAATCCGCTTCAGCTGCCTGGATGCTCGTTACGCCCTGCGAGAGATCGTCGTGGGCCTTCTGCATCCTCGTGCCCCAGTCCAGTAGCTTCTTGTCCTCGGCGGCGACATCGTCGTGTATCTTGCCGACTTCCGTCTTCAGCGCCGAGATCAGTTCGAAGACAAGCTTGACGTTCGGGTCGTCGGCTCCCCGCGCCATCGGATGGGCATCGGCGATGCGGATGATCTGGTTCGTGATCGCATTATACTGCGTGTCGTAGTTGATGACCTTGTTCGGCAGGGACGCGGTCAGTTCCGGCGCGAGCGTATTGATCCATTCGGTCGCCAGCGCCTTGGCGGCATCGAGCTTCGTCACAAGGTTGTCGAACCACGTCGGCTTCGTCATCCCGTCGGGCAGGGTGAGCTGCGTGTTCAGAATGGCATGGCAGGCGTTCGTGATGAGGACGATCGAAGTGACGCCCGTCGCCATTTTCGATTTCGTCAGGAGCACACTATAAACGGAGGATGTCACCGAATATACATCGAGATTGGTGCCATCAACGCGCGTCAGATAGTAATTTGTGCCGCTGTTGATCAGCCACTGTTTTCCCCCGTCGAGAATAACGACTGTGCAGTTCGCTGCGAGCGTCCGATTGGCGTTGACGAAGGCCTTGATGAGATCGTCGGGAACGGCATTATGAATTTCGGCGTAGTTCGTGTCCAGTTTCGCGATGTCCTCCTGAGTAAGGCCGGGCATCGAGAAGACGAGAACGGGTTCGGGTTGGTCTGCCATGGTAAGGCTCCTTAGAAGCGGGTTGCAGAGAGTCTTGATTTGACCGAACTGTTCGTGAGGAAAACTGGCCTTCCTTGCACTGGAACCATCGTCACGGCGTCGCGTGACAGCTTCGCCAGCGTGTTCCAACCGGCGGCGGCGGCCGGCATCGAGACCAAGTCGAGTACCTGGGTCGGTACAGCACCGGCCTGAATGGCATCGATCGCCGCCGAAATCTTTTCCGCCGCGACCTCCCACACCCGGTTGAGGGCCGGCAGATGGTCGCTCTGGCCCGTGACCTGAAGATTAAGGCGGGTAATCAATTGGATCACGCCCTTTGACATCGCCGCGGCCTGGGCGGCCTCGCTCGCCTCAACCGTCAGATCGGCGATCTTTTGAAGGGCCTCACTGATCTCTTTATCGGTGACTATGAGGTCATAGGCTTCTTTTCCGATGGTATAGATTTCGCTGAGGATTGCGAGATAGGGGATTTCCACGGTGGCCGAAGTCAACACGGTGTAGGTGATCGTCGCCGCCGTCTGGAAATAGGACTTCCCCGCGGAAATCGTGCCGCTGGTCAGATTGTCCTGTAATTGCGCTACGCGATCCTGAAGACGAGCAACTTGCGTCGCGATCGCGACGATCTTGTCCTCTTCGTTGGCCAATTCCTGCCAGGCCGTGGCCAAGCTTTCGTTCAGCTGACCTTCGATCGTCTTGATCATCGAGAAATGGTCGGTAAACCCGGTCGCGGCCCTTTTTGTAACCGTTTCCGCCTCGACGGCGGCCTTGTGCAGCGCCGTCAGCGCCTGGACCCAAACCTCGACATTGTTGCCAAATTTTCCGCTTTGTCGGGCGAATGCGCCAAAGGTTGACGAGAAGTCTGTGAATGGCAAGAAATAGGACGATAGCAAATCAGGGTAGTCAAGTTGCCATTGAGCGCACAACTTCGCCAGCGTCGCGAGCCGACGACGCAACGTCGGCAACCAGCCCGGGTCCGGACTCAGCGGGCTCACGACGGTCTGACTAATGGAGGTGCCGAAGCTGTTGAGCGCGAGGAATTGCGAATAGCTGGCGGCGATGTCTTCGCCAATCTCGACAACATCCGGACTGAGCATATGATCCCCCTTTTTTGAATGGCAAAAATATCATTGGCATTTCATAAGGCCGCCGTTTCGCGGTTGCGAAACACGTTAGTAGGTCGCGAAATCCGATTTTTTTAAAAAACAACACATCTTCCGGTTGGTGTCAACCGAACTTTCTGTGAATTTTGAGAGCGTGTTTGTGGGCCATGGTAACGATTAGCGTTCCGTTCATAAACCGGCGCTGGCTGCGCTTTGAAACTGTTATGCCCTTGTGGAGGGCTCCTGGCGCTCGTCCAGGCCGTCGCCGGACCGGCCCGCGCCCACCCGCGTCCGGCTGACCCTTGCTCTCTGCACGGTTCCGGCAGGTTTCGCGCCAGCTTGCCAACGGGCAGCTGGGTGGCGTACAGCCCACCCCGTCGAGATGGACGGAGAGGATGACGAATGCGCTGCCCGCACTGCTGGTCGGAGAAAACGAGCGAGCGTTCAGACCGGACGGCGCACGGCTATCGGCGGTTCCGCTGCCAGGAATGCGGGCGTCAGTTCAACGAGCGCACGGGCTCGGTGCTGAACCGGCTGCAGGTGCCCACTGACGTGGTCTTGCTCATCGTGCTCTGGCGGCTGCGCCTCAAGCTCAGCTTTCGCGATCTGGCCGAGATCCTGCTGCTGCGTGGCTTGGTCTTTTCTCATGAGGCGGTGCGGGAGTGGGAGGCGAAGATCGCCTCACTGCTCACCGACGCATTGCGACGGCGCCGGCGCGGTACGGTCGGGCGCAGCTGGTACGTCGACGAGACGTACCTGTCATACCGCATCCAGAAATTTCTGACTCGGGTTGTGTCGCAGGGGATTGAGGCTGCGGCTTTGGTGTGATTCGCTGTCCGCTCTATTCAGCGGGGAGCGGGAATGCCAGCGATAGCGATCCGACAGGACATCTCGGTCTGCGAGTTGCGCCGGCAAGCCCGATTGGAGGAGGACGGGCGGGTGGCGGCGCGTCTTCTGGCGATCGCCGCCGTGCTGGACGGTCACAGCCGGGCCCACGCCGCGCGCTTGGGCGGGATGGACCGGCAGACCTTGCGCGATTGGGTGCATCGTTTCAACGCCGAGGGCGTGTCCGGCCTGCGCGACCGTTCGCGTAGCGGCCGGCCCCGCCTGCTGGCCGACGAACTGCGCCCGGAGCTGGCGACGCTGATCGCCGCAGGTCCCGACCTGGAGCGCGACGGCGTGGTCGAGTATCGGCTGACCCACATCCAAGACTTGGCCAAGCGCCACTTCGGTGCCGACTACAGCCGCGGCGGCATGCACAACGTGCTCCAGCAGATGGGGCTGTCCTGGCAGACCCCGCGCCCGATCCACCCCAAGACCGATCCCGCGGCCCAGGAGGCATTTAAAAAAACTTCCCCGACCAACTCGCCGCCATCGCCAAGCGCCACCCCGGCAAGCGGCTGGAGGTCTGGTTCCAGGATGAAGCCCGGGTCGGTCAGAAGGGAACCCTGACCCGGCTGTGGGCGCCGCGCGCCATCCGGGTGCGTGCCGTGCGCGATCATCGCTTCAAGTCGGCCTACATCTTCGGCGCCGTGTGCCCGCAGCGCGACACCGGCGTCGCCTTGGTGATGACGCGCGTCAGCACCGAGGCGATGACGCTGATGCTCGCCGAGATCAGCCAAGCCGTGCCGCACGAGGGGCACGCCGTCGTTCTGCTGGACGGAGCCGGCTGGCACATCGCCAATGAGTTGGAGGTGCCGGCCAACCTGACCTTGCTGCCGCTGCCGCCCTACAGCCCCGAACTCAATGCCATCGAGCGCCTCTGGCAGGTGATGCGGGAAACCGTCCTCTCGCACCGCCTGTTCATCGACACAAAGCACATTATCGACGCCTGTTGCCGCGCCTGGAACTCCCTCATCAACAAGCCAGGCCGCATTCAATCAACCTGTGGTTATCCGTGGGCCACACAGGTCAAAACTTCATGAACTTGGTATCAAACACCACGCTGGCCACCGCCATCAGTTTCCTCGTGCCCGGTACCGCGTAACGAATTGGGCGGCCTATGAGGCTGGCCTACGTCAGCGCGGCAGTTTGACCATCTGGTTCAGCACGGAGGCCGTTCAGGCTTGGCGTGCCGCCCCACGCACCACCCGCGGCGGGCAGCTGCGCTACTCGGCCGTGGCGATCGAGACGGCGCTGACCCTGCGGGCGCTTTTCCGCTTGGCCTTCCGACAGACCGAAGGGCTGATCGGCTCGCTGATGCAGCTGTTGCGGTTGGACCTACCGGTGCCGGATCACACCACTCTGAGCCGACGGGCCCGAAACCTGGCCGTGAGGATCCGTCCGCAGACCACCGGGCCGCTGCACCTGCTGGTCGACAGCACAGGGCTGAAACTCAGCGGGCCCGGCGAATGGCAGGTTGAGAAGCACGGCTCCAAGAAGCGCCGTTCCTGGCGCAAGTTCCACATCGGTGTGGACGCTCGAACTGGGCAGATCGCTGCCGTGGAGTTGACCCCACCCGATGTCGACGATGCCTCGCAGGTCGGTCCCTTGCTCGATCAGGTCTCCGCGCCGGTCAAGTCGCTCGTCGGTGACGGCGCCTACGACCGCACCGACGTGTACGTCGCAGTGGCGGCCCGCCACCCGGAGGCGGCGGTGATCGCGCCACCGCGCGCTGATGCCGTCTTCAGAGTCGTCGTCGAGACCGCGCCCACTCCGCGCGACCGTCACATCCAGGCGATTGCCGAGATGGGACGCATAGCTTGGCAGCGAACGTCCGGCTACAACGCGCGGGCCAAGGTGGAGGCGGCGATCGCGCGCTACAAGCAAGTGATTGGCAATCGCCTGCGGGCCCACAGCGATGACGGGCGGCGTACCGAGCTCATCATCGCCAGCACCCTGCTCAACCGCATGTTCGGCTTGGCACGCCCGACCTATGTCCGCGTCGCGTAAAAAGATGGGGGACATGGGCTCATGCCGTTCCCGCTCGCATCAATGCACCACGCTGACCGCGATGGTAATCTCGGTGGTCCGCCGATCATTGGCGCTGGGTTCCGTGCTTTCCGATCAACCACTCCCCTGGCCCGCACAGCTTGACGCAAGTGTGACGGTACCCTCCTGATGGAATCCGGTCAAGCTGGAGGAGCGTCGGGCCGCAGCTCATCAATCACGGATCTTTCCGTCGAAGAGTATATGGGGAAGGCCCAGCGAACAGCGCTCGACCCGGCCGGAAATCCGGTAGAAGGCCGCCAGGGTCTCTGCGGTGATCGCGTCCTCCGGAGTTCCTGCCGCGGCCAGGGCGCCCTCCGACAACAGAACGACCATATCCACCCATCGCAGTGCAAGATTCAGGTCGTGCAGCACGGCGAGCACGATCATGCCTTCCGTCTTGGCGGTTTCCGTCACCGCCTGCATCACGTCGATCTGGTGGCGTGGATCGAGCGCGCTCGTAGGTTCGTCCAGCAGCAGGATCCTCGGGCGGCGCACGATCGATTGGGCAAGGCTCACGAGTTGGCGTTGCCCGCCGGACAGTTCGTCGAGCGGAGAAAGGGCGAGGTGGCCGATCCCCAGCCTCTGGAGCACGGCGTCGGCCTCCGCATGGACGAGGCTTTCCGGCCGGTCCTTCACAAGCGTCGAAACGCGCAGCGCGGTGACGACGGATTCGATGACGCTGAGCGCGATGCCCTGGGGCAGGCTCTGCGGCATGTAGGTGACGTACCGGGCGCGCTCGGCCGGCGTCATCTGCAGGAGAGCCTGTCCATCGTAGCGAACGTCGCCGGTCGCCGGCAGCAGGCCGGCCAGGGCGCGAAGAAGCGTCGTCTTGCCGGCGCCGTTGGGACCGACGAGGGCGGCGACCGTACCCGCCCGCAAGGGCGGCAGCGACAGGCCGTCGATGATCCGGCGCCGGGGATAGCCGGCACGGAGCCCGGTGATCCGAAGCAGGTCGTCCGTCATGCCGGCCGTCCCCTGAGAATGAGCGCGACGAAGATCGGGATGCCGACCAGCGACGTGACCACGCCGATGGGAAGCATCACTCCGGGCAGCAGCAGTTTGCCGGCGAGCGAGGCGAAGGACATGATGGCGGCACCGATCAAAAGGCTAGCCGGAAGAAAGAAGCGGTGGTCCTCCCCGACCAGAAGTCGGGCGATGTGGGGACCGACCAGTCCGATAAAGCCGACCGTTCCCACGAAGGCCACCGCCAGCCCGGCCAGAAGGCTGACACGGAGCAGGGCCGTGAAGCGCAGCCGTGCGACGGGTACGCCGAAGCTCCGCGCCCGGTCCTCGCCGAACCTAAGGGCCGTCAACCGCCATCGCGCGGCGAAAGCGGACGGAAAGGCAACAGCGAGTGCGGCGGCCAGCACGGCGATCTCCGCCCATCCGGTCCGCGTGAGGGATCCCATGGTCCAGAACACGAACTGTTGCAGCGCCGCTTCCGAGGCGACGAACTGGACCAGCGCCACCAGCGCGTTGAAGGTGAAGACCATCGCGATGCCGAGCAGGACGAGGCGGTCCGGACCCGTCCCGCGCCGCGAAGCGAGTGCCTGCAGCAGGAACACCGAACCGAAGGCGAAGACGAAGGCATTGGCCGGAACGAGCCAGCCCGGCGGCAAGCCGGGAAGGCTGGTTCCCAGGATCATCGCCAGCGCGGCTCCGAACGAGGCCGCGGAGGACACGCCGAGCGTGAAGGGGCTGGCAAGCGGATTGTCGAGGATCGTCTGCATCTCGGCCCCGGCGAGAGCGAGCGCGGCGCCGACGAGGAGCGCGGTCAATGCCTGGGGCAGGCGCACGCTCCACAGGATGAGGCTTTCGGTGCGGGTCGCCCCCTCCAGTCCGAACAGCGCCCTGATGGTGCGTTCCAGGCCCAGTCCCGCCGGCCCGTTGGCGACGTCCAGCACGAATCCGACCAGCAGGATGCCGGCCAGTGCCGCAACCAGCATCCGGCGCCGATGGAGCATCCGGCGGTATGACCGCTCGCGCTCCGTGCTTCCGGCAGCCGGTGTGGCTACGGCTGGTGCGGCGGAACTGCCGATGCGCGGGGTCATGCGAGAACCGCCGCGATTCCGGCCTTGACGATGTCCTCCTCGCTCATCCCCCGCCGCCAGTGCGAAAAAGCGATGAGGCGGGAGGAGGGAAGGCCGATGTCGGTCTTCAGATAGGACCGCATGTCGCGGAAGGCCGAATATTCCGCGCCGATCCAGGCGAAAAGACCGTCCTGGCCGGCCGGAAGCTCGACCAGCCGCAGAGCATCGGACAGAAGCGTGGTCGAACCGGGTGCGGTGCCATTGCGGTACAGCCAGCGAATTGCGACACCCGGCGGCCCGTCGATCTCCTGCCGTTCCGCGGCATCGGCGACTTCGATGAGCGCGATCCCCGCCGCGGAGGCCGGCAAGCCTTCGAGGATGCGGGCGATGCCCGGCAGCCCGGTCTCATCGCCGGCGAGCAGATACCAGTCCGCCGGTTTCGGCCCATAGGCCGCCGGTCCGAGGAGCCCGACCACGTCGCCGGGTGCCGCGGCCGCGGCCCAGGACAGGCCGGGACCGCCCCCGCCATGCATCACGAAGTCGATGTCCAGCGTTCCCGCCGCCGGATCGATCCGGCGGATGGTGAAGATCCGCGAGTCGAGCTTGCCGGATTCGGGCCAGACGACGCGGCCGTTGTCGTCCAGAAACGGCCATTGCGGCGTAGCGATATCCCTGCCCTGGAACAGCAGCCGGCAGTGGATCTGATCGGGCACCGCGTAACGGGCGAGGTCATCCCCGCCGAACGAGATCCGGCGCATGCGCGGGGTCAGCTGCCGAACCTCCCGCACGGTGAGCACCCGGAGATCGGTCGGCAGCACGGCGCCGGCCGCGTCGCCCGTCCAGACGATTTCCAGATTCTCCGGACGGGTCACGAAGTCGATCAATCCGGTCAGCTCATGCTTGAGGCGGTTGAAGTCGGCCGGATCCGTTGCCTCGACGGCAAGCGACAGCGCCCCCGGTGCCGCACGCAGGTGCGCCGTTCCGAAGGAGGAGGTGACCGTGTGGCCGTCCCCGTCCGGGCTTACCGTCATGTTGTGGGCGGAAAAGGACTGGATGATGGTGTCGAGATAGGTGGAGACCTTCGGAAACGCTATCGTGGCCTGAGCCTTGAGAAACGCCATGTCGCCTGTCCTTCGCGTTCGATCTGTCATGGGTTGCTTCGGCGTTCGAAGATGCCGGCCGCCATCGGACGGAACCGTGGCGGCCGGTGTTTCTTCAGCGCCCGTCAGCTGCCGTCGCCGGCGAAAGGCTAAGCCAGCACGGACCCGCCAGGGGCTGTGCCAGGAAGCGGCGGTTCAGTTCGTCCATCGTGTCCGACGGATCGGCATCCGCGAACGCGTCCGGGTGCAGCCATTTGGCAACGGCCTCGACGAACAGGATGTTGAGCGGCGGTGCCGTGAGAAGCCCGGTCCAGACGCCGTGCACCCGCCGGTTCCGGACGGCCGGCAGCGTGTCGAAACCGGTCCGTCCGGTCAGGCGGCGCAATCCGGCACGCGCCTTTTCGGGATCGAGACCCGGGCCGATTCCGGGGCGGATGCCGGCGCCGAATGCGCCGCCCGAGGCGATGTAGACCTCCGGCGATTCGGTCATCAGCTGCTCTGCGGCGAGCTTCGCGTACCAGGGTGACCCATGCGGTCCCTCGACGGCAGAGAGGTTGCGCCCCCCGGCCCGGGCGAGAAGGTCGCCCCAAATGCGTCGTCCGGCCGTCCAGCAGCAATCGTCGTAGGTGGATTGCACTTCGAGATACGCCTTCACCGCCGGCGCGCCGGCCAGCCTTGCCGTCACGGTTGCGAGGCGCTCCTCGACAAAGCCGATGAAGGCGTCGGCCCTGTCGCCCTTGCCGAGGACGGCACCCCACAACCGCAGGGCCCGGGCCATGTCGCCGAAGGGGTCGCCGGGGGCGCCCGCGTCCGCCTGCCGGTTGGAGGCGGCGCTGCTGAAGATCACGGGGATGCCGGCAGCTTCGAGGCGGCGCGTCAGCCCACCCTCGCCGAGCCCCGGCTCCATCACCGCAGTGGCGACCACGAGGTCCGGTTCAAGGGCGAGAATCCGCTCCAGCGACAGCGTGTCGCCGGTCTGGGCACCCACCACCGGAATGGGGCCGCCGTTGCTTCCCCGCTCGTAGAGCCGGCGCACCAGATCGCTGTCGAACCGGTCGACCCCGGCCCAACCGACGATCAGGGCGGATGGGTCTGGGTGCAGGACGGCCATGCTCAACACATCGACCGCATCGAGGAGCACGATCCGGCGAACCGCGCCGGCGAGCGGAACCCGGCGGCCGGCTGCATCGACGACGGACCCGGACCCGGCTCCGGGTGCTCCCAACGCCGTGACGGGCGCCAGGGCGGTCAGGCCCAGGAGGATGGTGCAGGTCCGTCGGTCCAGGCGCATCGGAGTCCGTCTCACAGCCTGTACCGCAGTCCGGCCAGAACCTGCGCACCGTTGCCGTACTGGCAATAGAAGCTGGAACTGCAGCTCGAGTAATATTCCTTGTCGAAGAGGTTGGTGGCGTTCAGCGTCGCTTCCGCTCCGCGCAGCGACGGACCGAGCTTGCCGAGGTCGTACCGCACCGAGGCATCGACCAGCGCGTAGCCGCTCGTCCGGATGGTGTTGGCATCGTCGGCGAAGCTGCCGCCGACGAAGCGGATGCCGCCGCCAACGGTCAATCCGTCGAGCAGGCCGGTATCGAAGCCGTAATTGGCCCAGGCGGACCCGTAATATCTGGGAGCCGCCTGCGGCTGCTTCCCGATGGTGGTCGCCGAGGTCGATTTGGTGACCTCGGTGTCGAGCAGAGTGAGCGCGCCGATCAGCTCCAGCGATTTGGTGACGTTTCCGCGCGCTTCGAATTCCAGTCCGCGCGAGCGAACCTCTCCCTGCTGGACGTAGAAGCCGACCGTCGTGTCCGGCGTCTTCACATTTTCCTGGCGGATGTGGAAGGCGGAAAGCGTGAAGAGCGCCTTCATGAAGGAGGGTTCGTATTTGAGCCCGGCTTCCCATTGCTTCGCCTTGGTCGGCTCGAAGGGCGCGCCGCGCGCATCCACGCCGACGGTCGGCTCGAAGGACGTCGAGTAGCTGACATAGGGGGAGATCCCGCTGTCGAACCGGTAGAGCAAGCCGGCGCGATAGCTTGGGGAACTGCTGGACTGGCTGCTGCTCGATCCCGCCAGCCGGTTCTCGGTCTCCTGCTTCGTCCAGTCGTAGCGCGCACCCAGCACGGCCCGGAAGCCGCCGAGTGCAAGCTGGTCCTGGAGATAGACACCGGTCTGCCGGAGCGTCTGCTTGGAGTCGATGATGGTCGTGAGGGCGCCGATGGGCACGTCATAACGCGGATTGGCGACGTCCAGTGAAGGCGCCAGGCCGAATTGGTATTCCCAGTCGCTGCGCGAATGCTGGAAATCGACGCCGGCGAGGGCCGTGTGCGAGACCGCTCCCGTCCTGAAGTCGAACTGCGCCTGATTGTCGGTGGCGACGCCCCGCACATCCTCGATCGAGCGGAGTGCCTGCCGTGGCAGCAGCCCGTCGGCGGTGACGGGCGCACTCATCTGCAGGCTTTGGAAATCGAGATCGATGGCGGAGTAGCGGGTTTTCGAGCGGAGGCTGACGACTTCGTTCAGCCGATGCTGGAAGCTGTAGCCGATGGCGTACTGCTTGCGCTCGTAGCTGTCGAAATCCGGATCGCCCACATTGAGCGTGCGCCCGAGGGCCGACTTGTAGGCTTCCGGGGCGAGCGAACGCGGATAGATGGAGTTGAAATATCCGCCTTCGGGATCGTTCTGATAGAAGCCCTGCAGGGTCAACTGCGTGTCGGCATCGGGTTGCCAGCGGATGGCCGGAGCGATGCCGACCCGCATCTCCTCGACATTGTCATAGCGGGTGTCGGAACGGCGGCCGACGCCGCTGATGCTGTACTGCCAACGCCCATCGGCATCGAGGGCACCCTGGCTGGTGACGCCGCTCTGCAGCCTTGCGTGGTTTCCGGCCTCGACCCTGACCTCGGTGTAGGGGGTAACGTCGGGGGCGCGGCTGGCCTGATTGACGAGACCGCCGGGGCTGGTCTGGCCGTAGAGGACGGCGGACGGCCCCTTCAGGACATCGATGTGATCGAGCAGGAAGGGATCGACCGCGGGCAGCGCGAAGGCCTGCCCACGGGGCAATTTCAATCCATCGAGGAAATCCACGACCCGCGTGTCGGTCCCGAAGCCTCCGAACCCGCGCATGAAGACGCTGTCGTAGCGGCTGGTGCTGTCGGCCGTCGACAGCACCCCGGCCGTGTAGTTCAGCGCGTCCTTCACGCTTTGGGGATTCTGATCGTCGAGTTGCTTGCGCGTGATGGTTGTAATCGCCTGCGGCGTGTCGAGGACGGGTGTTTCCGTTTTGGTCGCGGACGAGGAATCCTGCCTGAGATATTCGTTCGTCCCCTTCAGCCGGTCGCCTTCCACCTGAAGCGTCGGAAATGTGACGGCCTGCTCCTGGGCATGGCCGGTCATCGGACTCAAGGTCGCAGTTGCTGCCAGCAGCGCCGCGCCGGCTCGCTTTGGGAACACTCCCGTCATTCGTCTCGCCTCTCCCGTTGGTTCGCATGAGGAGTCTATGCGGCCCACATAATGCGAATGCGCATCATTCGCGATTGTAAGGCGAGTTCTAAAACAAACGGGACGGTCCCGTCCAGTTATTTTGATGCTATCCGATTCATTGGCTGGTCACGGGTGGGAGTGGTGGCATATGCATGGTTTAGGTGTGGGCGGTGCGTCGCCCGTCTGCTAAGGAAGAGCCTCCGAGCAGTGTGATGGCCATGCGCGGACGGTGGACGGAGGGAAAGCGCGAATGGCAGGGGGCAACCCTGCGAAGGACCCCGTGTCTTTCGGCCGCCATGATCCGAACTCTCCTCAGGGCCGTGCAGAGCAGGTAAAGGAACGATGAAGGTTTCGTCATCCACAAAGCCGCGCATCGGCAGGCCGTCGAAGGAAGATGCCGCGGAGACATCCAACCGGATCATCGACACGGCAGCGCAGCTTTTTGCGGCCCAGGGTTTTGCCGCCACGTCGATCGAGCAGATCGCGTCCGCCTGTAACGCGGGAAAGGATACGATCTACCGGCGCTTTCCATCGAAAACCGCGCTGTTCGTCGCCGTTGTTGAGCGGCTGCGGACACGGACCCTGAACAGTCTCGAGGCCGAGCTCGACTCCGCCGGCGGTCATGGCGATGCGTTGGCGCGGTTGAAGCGGGTTGCCCGCTGGTTCCTCACCGTCAACCTGGATCCGGACATGGTCGCCTTGAACCGGATTGCCTTGAGCGAAGCGAGCCTCTTCGGTCAGGACCAGCGGGATCCATGGGAGGAGGATCCCATCATGGAGCGTCTGATCCAGCTGATCCGTGCCGCACAGGAAGCCGGCACGCTCACCGGCGGCGATCCGCGGATGATCGCATCGCACATGCTCCATTCCATCGTGTTCGGGCCATCCAACGACGCGATGCTGGGCCGCAAGACCTACGCGGCCAAGGCCGCCCAGGATCAGTTTTTCGAGCAGGCCTGGACATTATTCCTGAACGGGGCGGGCGAGCGGCGAAGCGGGCCTTCCGGCCCCTGAGAGGCACTGTTCGTGGACGTCATGCGGGGGCTGCCTGGGTGACGAGCCGCTTCAGGCGACGTGAGAGGATCGAGATGAAGGCGATCTCGATGAAAGCGACGAGGTGCTCCTTCGTCCGCTCAACAATGGTGTTCAATCGCCGGTAGCGGCTCATCCATCCAAACGAGCGCTCCGCGACCTAGGCGATGTCGGTGGGAACAAACACGCCGCCGCGCCCTCTGGCGATCGGCTGAATGGTGATGCCAAGGACATTGGTGCAAAAAGGCCGGGGTGGTGGCGGTCGGCAGGGCGAGCCGGTATAGAGGCGCCCCCCACAGAAGCTGAGAGCCGGATGCTGTACAAGGCCAACGAGCCCCGCCGCGCCAAGATCCCGAAGGCGCGCTACCGTATGGAGAACTGGGCGGCCTACGACGCGGCGCTGCGCCGGCGCGGCGACCTGACGATCTGGGTGTCGCCGGAGGCGATCGCCGCCTGGACGCCGCCCGCCACGGGGCGGCGCGGCCGGCCTTCCCGCTACTCGGCCATCGCCATTGAGGCCGGGCTGATGCTGCGCCTGGCCTTCGGTCGGCCATGGCGGCAGACCGAGGGTTTGCTGGGCTCGCTCATGCGCCTGCTCGGCCTGGACCTGCCGGTCCCGGATCACACGACGTTTTCCCGGCGCAGCGCCGATCTGGCAGTCGAGACGGCGCTGGTCAGGACGGATGGGCCGGCCACCGTGGTCATCGACTCCACCGGGCTGAAGGTGTTCGGCAAAGGCGAATGGTACCTGCAGAAATACGGCGGCCCGCCGCGCCGGAGCTGGAGGAAGCTCCATCTGGCGGTCGATCCCGACACGGGCGAGGTCCTTGCCTCGGAGTTGACGGGCAACGAGGAGGGGGACGCTTCACTGGTCGGCTCGTTGCTCGACCAGATCACCCGCCCGATCGATGCGGTCATCGCCGACGGTGCGTACGACGGCGAGCCCATCTATTGCGCCGTTGCCGAGCGTGCGCCGGACGCCGAGGTGATCATCCCGCCGCGCGCCACTGCGGTGGTGAGCGACAGCGCCGAGACCGCCCCCACCCGGCGCGACCGCCACATCCGGATGATCAAAGAGCGCGGGCGGCTTGGCTGGCAGCGCGCGGTCCAGTACGGCCGCAGATCGCTGGTTGAGGTGGCGATCCTGAGGTACAAGGTTCTCATCGGACGCAGCCTCCGCGCTCGGACTCTGCCCGCGCAAAAAGTCGAAGCGGCCATCGGCTGCAAGGTCATGAACCTCATGACCAGCTTGGGCATGCCAGTCACCCGAAAGGTCGCCTGATTACCTCTGCCCTGGCGAGGACTCCGCCGGCACGCCCATTTGCGCACCAAAGTCCTCTCCACGTTAAGGACCTGTGAACAGCACCACAGATCTACGCACCTACTCCCTTTTTGCAAAAGGCACTCTGTATTCGATCAGAACAGCGGGAGCTGGATGCGCCCACCATCGTCCGTGTGGGCTTTTGCGGCGCGCACCGCGGCGTCCTGAGCGCCGGTCATCGTCCGGGCACTTCCAGAGCGGACCTGCTCACCAGCAACAGTGACGGTCCAGCTCCACAGATCCGGGCCGCGCCAGACCACCGCCAGATCGCACCCGTGCATCCGCGTCACCGCGTGCCGTGTCGTCCAGGTCGTCGTCGTTGGCATCCCGGCACCTCCACAAGTTCCGGCTGGCTGTACCACAGGACGACGGTGGTCAGTAAGCACGCCATGAGGAAACGGTCATCTGAGCAAATGCTCGTTTGATCTATTGCGCTATTGACTATTTGAGTGTTGCTAAACTGAAGGGCTCAAGTGTTCGGGATGCGCAAACACGGTGTGAACGCCGGCTGAACCGCCCCGGGTTTGTCGGAGGCCCCATCTTCTGAGAGACTGGGGTCCTCATGACGAAACAGGCATCACCCAAATACGCCCCTGAAGTGCGCGAGCGCGCGGTTCGGATGGTGTTCGAGCACGAAGGCGAGCATGCCTCGCAGTGGGCGGCGATCAGTTCGATCGCGGCGAAGATCGGCTGCACTCCGGAAACGCTGCGGGGCTGGGTCCGGCAGGCCGAGCGTGACCAGGGCAAGCGGCCGGGGCCGACAACGGACGAGCAGGAACGGATCAAGGCTTTGGAGCGTGAGGTGCGGGAGCTGCGCCAGGCGAATGAGATCCTACGCAAGGCGTCGGCGTATTTCGCCCAGGCGGAGCTCGACCGCCCGTTCCGGAAATGATCGCCTTCATCGACGCGCACCGCGCCGTTCACGGGGTCGAGCCGATCTGCCGAGTGCTGCCGATCGCCCCGTCCACCTATTACGCCCATGCCGCCCGACAGGCCGATCCGTCCAAGGCGCCGGCCCGTTCGCGAAGCGACGCAGTGCTGAGGGAGGCTATCCGGCGGGTCTGGGACGCGAACTTCCAGGTCTATGGGGTACGTAAAGTTTGGCGGCAGTTGCGGCGGGAGGGTATCGACGTGGCACGCTGCACAGTGGCTCGACTGATGAAGCAGATGGGCTTGAAAGGAGCGATGCGTGGCAAGGTGGTGCGCACCACGATCAGCGACCGGGCGGCGTCATGCCCTGCTGACCGGGTGAACCGCCAATTCCAGGCGCCACGCCCAAACGCCCTGTGGTTGGCCGATTTCACGTACGTATCGACATGGCAGGGCTTCGTCTACGTGGCCTTCGTCATCGACGCCTTCGCGCGCCGCATCGTGGGCTGGCGGGTGTCCAGCACAGCCCACGCCGGCTTCGTTCTGGATGCGCTCGAACAGGCACTTCACGACCGCCGACCGGCCAAGGGCTGCGGCCTCATCCATCACTCCGACAGGGGATCGCAATACGTTGCGATTCGCTACACCGAGCGTCTCACCGAAGCTGGGGTCGAGCCTTCCGTGGGCAGCGTTGGCGATTCCTACGATAACGCGTTGGCCGAGACCATCAACGGTCTCTACAAGACCGAGGTGATCCGGCGCCGCGGGCCATGGCGCACCTTGGAGGCTGTCGAGTTCGCCACTCTGGAATGGGTCGACTGGTTCAACCACCGGCGCCTCCTCGAACCCATCGGCAACAGTCCTCCCGCCGAGGCCGAAGCGCGTTACTATGCCCAAACCGAGGACGTCGCCAGGGCGGCGTGACTCAACACAAATGGTCTCCGGGAAAACCGGCGCGGTTCACCAGGAACTGGGCCGCATCGAGCGCACACTCTTCATGATCCGCTGGTTGGAAACACCCGAGCTCAGACGGAGCTGTCACATCGGGTTGAACAAAGGGGAGCAGCGTCACGCTCTGGCCCAGGCGATCTGCACGTTCAAGCAGGGCCGGATCGCCGACCGCGGGTCCCAAGCGCAGCAGTATCGCGCCTCGGGGCTGAACCTGCTCATCGCCGCGATCGTCTATTGGAACTCGACCTACATGGCCGACGCGGTTGGTCATCTGCGCGCCGTCGGCGGGACCGTACCCGACGACCTGCTCGTCCACACCTCACCGGTCGGCTGGGAGCACATCGGCCTGTCCGGCGATTTCCTGTGGGACCGCGCCGCGGCCGTGCCCATCGGCAGGCGACCGCTTAACCTGCGACGGGACCGCCATGCCGCCTGAAAGCCAAGTTCCCGGTCCGTTCGACCTTAGCGTTGTCTGCCGAACAAATGTCGCGATGCCCTCAATTTGCCCGCACTAACTTTGCATAATTCTCGATAATTTCCTTTTCCATCAATCTCATTAGTTGCCCGAAAGCTCCGCTTAGTTCGAAAATTTTATCGAAAGATTCCATGGAACCTGTATGTATTTTATACAATGCATGATTGACCTTTGCCTCTGCTTTAAAGGCATGCTGATGAACGTAGGTCAATTCAGGAAAATATAACCGAATATACATTATAATCTTCTTTGCGCGACTATGACCATATACCTCCGTAGAATGAGTTTTTATAAAATATCCCAGAGCATCTTCATCGCCGAGTGATGCAGCTTTATATCGTTCGCATCTATCCGCATTTTTCTCAAACACTTCGTTTACTAATATATATAGCTCTTCAAGCTTTTGCGTGAGAAGCTTTGACCTTTCCCTCCTGTTAGTTATGAATTGAGTTAACGCAAATACGATGATTGCAACGGAAGCAGCAATAATTGCTGACATAAGTGTTGCAAAAACTGACGGGTTCCCTTCAATCAATTTTACTAACTCTCCCACAGATTCCTCCCAGGGTTTAATATAAGTTGTCGCCCAGCAATGGGGCGATGTCGCGGCTGGTCAGATGCAGGCTGGCCGCGGCACCGTAGCCGCGCTTTGCGATCTTGCCGGCCGCCGCGGCCTCGAGTGCCGCGCGATGGGCGGCGGCATGGGCGAGGCAGTCCTCCGGTGCGGGATTCCGCGTGCCGAGCAGGGCGCGGAAGGCCAGCCGGTGGATGGCGCACCAGCCGCCATGCCCCGCCGGCCGGAAGACCAGCGCATCGATGTCGTCCCGCCAGCACAGCCCGTCCGCGCTCATTCCCGCAACCCCAGCCGCTTGGCGAGCCGGAACAGGTTGCTGCGGTCGAGCCCGAGCGTCCCGGCCGCCTTCGCCCAGTTTCCGCCGTGACGGTTCAGTTGGTCCTGGATCATGCGCCGCTGAAGCTCCTCCACCGCATCCCGCAACGGCAGATCTTCCCCTGGCAGAGCGGCCGGTGTTTCCGGCCGGCACGCCTGCGGCATGGCAGGCGTCGGCGCCGCAGTTCCCTCCCCAGCCTCCTCCAGACCGAGATCGGCCGGGGTCAGGGTCAGCACGCCGCCATCCGGTGGCCGGGCGGCGCGGGCACGGATGGCGCCGCGGCCGATGGCGTGCTCCAGTTCCCGCACGTTGCCGGGCCAGGGGTAGGACAGCATGCGCCGTTCCGCCGCCGCCGACAGGCGCAGGTTGCGCAGGCCCAGCCGCGCCCGGTTGCGCTCCAGGAACAGGCCGGCCAGCCGCAGGATGTCGGTGCCGCGGTCGCGCAACGGCGGCACCCGCAAAGGATAAACGCTGAGCCGGTGATAGACGTCGGCGCGGAAGCGTCCCTCCCGCACCTCCGCCGCCAGATCGCGGTTGGTGGCGGCGATCACCCGCACATCGACGGTGATGTGGCGGTCGGAGCCGACGCGCTGGATTTCGCCGTTCTGCAGGGCCCGCAGCATCTTCGCCTGTGCCGCAAGCGGCAGTTCGCCCACCTCGTCGAGGAACAGGGTGCCGCCGTCGGCCAGCTCGAACTTGCCGCGCCGGTCGCTCACCGCACCGGAGAAGGCACCGCGCACATGGCCGAACAACTCGCTCTCCACCAGCGCGTCCGGCAGCGCCGCACAGTTGACATGCACCAGCGGGCCGGCCTTGCGGGAGGAGCGGGTGTGCAGCCGGCGGGCCACCAGTTCCTTGCCCACCCCGGTCTCCCCCAGCACCAGGACGACGAGGTCGCTCGCCGCAACCGTGTCGATCTCCGTCAGCAGGGCTGCCATCGCCGGGCTCGATCCGACGGTGCCGGATTCGAGGTGCGCCGGCGGCTCGTCGATCCCCCTGATCCCCCGGTTGCCGTCATCCGTGAGAGCCGCGCGCCGCTCCACCGCAGTGGCGAGGTCGGCGGCCAGCCGCGCCCAGGCGGCGATAGCCTCCTCCCAGCCGTCGAAGCGTCCTTCGTTCAGCGCATCCAGGGTCAGCATGCCCCAGGGACGGCCATCCACGCCGAGCGGCGCTCCGACACAGTCATGGACATGCAGCCGCTGCTTCAGGTCGGGGATCAGCCCGTCATAAGGATCGGGTAGTTCGCAGCCGGGCGGGAAGCGCAGCGGTCCACCCGCCGCCCCGGCGATTGCCCGCAAGCGGGGGTGGTCGTCCAGCGCGAAGCGCCGCCCGAGCGTATCCGGGCTCAGCCCCCGCGTGGCGAGCGGCACCAGCAGCCCATCCGCCGAGCGACCGTCATGGCGCAGCAGCGCACAGGCATCGCAGGGCAGGTGCCGAGCCATCAGATCCAGCAGCAGCGGCCACAATCGCGCCTGGTCGTCCAGCACACGCAGCAGCGCGCCAGCCTCATCCAGCGAGAGACCTGTTGTCGGAATGACCGCCTCGTTGTCCATACGACATCATAGCCTGCGTGGTCGCTTTGACAACGCTTCCATCGCACGGCGCCGATTCCCGCCCTGCGTCGCTTTGGCACAGGGATTGCCAACCGGTTGCGACATCGTGACGCGCAAAAGGAATGCTTCCTCCATGCTGACCCCCGCCCAGATCGCCGTCATCAAGGCCACCGCCCCCGTCGTCGCCACCAATGCCAACCGGATCACCGGCACCTTCTATCCCCTGATGTTCGAACGCTTCCCCGAGGTGCGCGCCGTCTTCAACCAAAGCCACCAGCGCAGCAGCGCCCAGCCGGAAGCGCTGGCCAACGCCATCATCGCCTATGCCTCCAACATCGACCGGCTGGAGGTTCTGGGGCCGGCGGTCGAAGGCATCGTGCAGAAGCATGTCTCGCTGAACATCACCCCCGACCAGTACAAGATCGTCGGCACCTGCCTGATGGAGGCCATCGGCAAGGTCCTGGGCGATGCGGTGACGGCGGAGGTCGCCGATGCCTGGGGCGCGGCCTATTGGCAGCTCGCAGATCTGCTGATCGCAGCGGAGGAGAAGGAATATGCCCGCAAGGCGGCGCTGACCGGCGGCTGGCGCGGGGCGCGGCGGTTCCGGATCGCGGAGAAGACGCCGGAAAGCGCCGTCATCACTTCCTTCCGGCTGGCGCCGGTCGATGGCGGGCGGGTGATGGATTTCCAGCCCGGCCAGTATCTCGGCCTGCGGCTGACCGTCGACGGCGAGACGGTCCACCGCAACTACAGCCTGTCGGCCTCGCCCAACGGCCGCGATTACCGCATTTCGGTGAAGCGGGAGCCGCAGGGGGTGGTCTCCGGCTTCCTGCATGACCGCGCGCAGCTCGGCGACGAGATCGACGTCTACCCGCCGGCCGGCGAGTTCGTGCTGCGCGAGGGGACGGGTCCGCTGCTGCTGATCACCGGCGGCGTCGGCCAGACACCCGCCTTGCCGCTGGCCGAGCAGGCGCTGGCGGCAGGCCGCAAGGTGATCTACGTGCATGCGGCGCTCAACGGCTCGGTCCATGCCTTCCGCGAGCAGATCGACCGTCTGGCCGAGCTGCACGAGACCCTCAAGCCGGTTTATTGCTATGCCGATCCGCAGCCGGGCGACCGGCCGCACATGGTGGGCCTGCTCGACCAGGACCGACTGGGCGATCTGCTGCCGAAGGAGGCGGGCGTTGCCGCCTATGTCGTCGGCCCGAAACCCTTTATGGCGGCGGTGGTGAAGGCACTGACTGCGCTTGGCCTTCCGGAGTCGGCCATCGTTCACGAGTTCTTCGGTCCACGGGAGGCGCTTGCCTGACCGGCGATCTCCGATCGCTGCCTCCATATCGGCGGGCCGGCCCTTCGATCCTGGGCCGGCCCGTTCGTGTTTCTGCTCGGTAGATCCCGAAATCTCTCCCGCAGGTTGAAAAGAAAACTGTTATATCAGTGCGAAAATACGACTATCGAGCCGCCCAGCGCCATGCCGCGGGAGAAATGAGAAGGCCGCGCGTCTATTCGCTGAAATGGTTCTATGACAACGGCAAAGGGTCATCGCGCTGCGGCCACCTCCATCCCACCCAACGGAAAGATCGTGGATTCTCCTTATATATTTCTTAGCGATTTTGGCGCTTCCCTAGTCGTCCGGACACCGAATTATATACAATTGTTCCCTTTTCCTGACATCGCCATCACCGGTCCGGCGAAGGGGACGGACGCAACGACCAATGCGGCGAGAGCCGGAACGGCCGACCGCAGAGAGACCTGAATGTGCTGGTGCACTGGCGCCAGGGGGGAGGACGGGATGTCGAACGATAGCCATCGGAAACCGACCGCGACGGGCACCGCCTGGTATTCCGGTCTGCGCGCGAAGCTGATGATCGCCATCGGCGTCGTGCTGTCCGGCACCATGGTGGCCGCCGCCGTGGCGCTGATCGGTTATGCCAACGTGCGCACCACCATCGACGCCATCGTGGGCCAGGCGGTGCCGGCGATGACCGAAGGCATGGGCGTGGCGCAACAGGCCGAGCGGCTGGTCGCTCTGGCTCCGGAACTGACGTCCGCCGACAAGGCCGCCGCGCGCGAGGCGGTGTCCGCCCGCATCGCCGCGGCGAAGCAGGAGTTCAACGCGCGCCTCGACCGCTTGCGGGCGACCGGTTTCGCCGGTGCCGAGCTGACCGCCATCGAAGACACCTCGAAGGGGCTGCTCGGCAACCTCGTACAGCTCGATCAGGCGGCGGCGGAGCGGGTTGCTCTTGCTACGGCACGGGACGCCATGCTGCCCAAGGTGATGGCCGCGGAGGCCGAGATCCAGAAATTCGCTGCCCCCTGGACTTCCGTCCTCAACAACGACGAGCAGCAGGCGCGCTCGGCCCTTGCCGACCCTGACGCCGAGCTCGCCGTCCTGCGTGAGGCCGCAGCCACCCTGAACCGGGTCATGACGCAGAAGAAGCCGTTGGCCACTGTCACCGCCGAAGCGGCCAATGTCCGCAACATGCTGATGGAAGCGGCGACCACCCGTGACGACCAGCGTCTGGCGATCATCGAGACCCGTGTCGGCGTGTCGCTGGCCGGGCTCTCCAGCGCCGCTCAGGCCCTGCCGGACCGTCTGGCCGCCGTTGCGTCCAAACAGGCGGAGCTTCTGACCGGCTATTCCGTCGGCGAGCAGTCGATGGTCACCCTGCGCCAGAAGGAACTGGCGATCGAGGGCTATTTCGCCCAGCTGCTGGAGAGCAACCACGCGCTCGCCGGCACCCTGTCCAAGGGGATCGCCACCCTGGTCGACGCCCAGAAGCAGGGGATCGCCGAGGCCAACGCTGCCACGTCCCGCATGCTCGACAACAGCCGCCTGACCCAGATCGCGGTGGCGGGCGCCAGCATCCTGGTGTCGATCCTGGTCGTCTGGCTCTTTATCGGCCGGGTCATCATCCGCCGGATGCTGGCGCTGAAGGCCGGGATGGGCCGCATCGCCGCCGGCGATCTCGATGCCGAGATCGCGCTCGACGGCCATGACGAGATCGCGGAGATGGGGGCGGCCCTGCTGGTCTTCCGCGACACCGCGCGCGAGGTGGAAACGACCCGCGCCGCTGCGGAGGCCGAACGCCAGCGGGCCGCCGGCGAACGCCGCGACGCCATGCTGTCGCTGGCCGACCAGTTCGAGAATGGCGTGAAGGTTGTGGTGGAGACGGTGTCCGCCGCCGCGACCCAGATGCACCAGACCGCCGCCGGCATGGTGGCGACCGCCGACGACGCCTCGCGCCAGGCCGGCAATGCCGCCTTGGCGGCGGAAACCGCCTCTGTCAATGTCGATGGTGCGGCCTCCGCCGCCCATGAGCTGTCGCAGTCGATCAGCGAGATCGCCCGGCAGGTGACCGAATCGGCAAGCATCGCCGCCAAGGCCGCCAACGAGGCGGAGCGCACCGACGGCACGATGCGCGAATTGAACGACGCGGCCAGCCGGATCGGCGCCGTCCTGGACCTGATCTCCGACATCGCCGGCCAGACCAACCTGCTGGCGCTCAACGCCACCATCGAGGCGGCGCGGGCCGGCGAGGCCGGCAAGGGCTTCGCCGTGGTGGCGCAGGAGGTCAAGCAGCTGGCCAGCCAGACGGCGAAGGCCACCGACCAGATCGCCGGCCAGATCGGCGCCATGCAGCAGGCGACCGGCGAGGCGGTGAACGCCATCCGCAGCATCGGCATGACCATCGGCCGGTTGAACGACATCGCCGCCAGCATCGCCGCGGCGGTGGAGCAGCAGGGTGCGGCCACTTCGGAAATCGCCCGCAATGTCCAGCAGGCGGCGGGCGGCACCGCCCAGGCCTCGCAGAACATCGGCGAGGTCCGCACCGCCGCCGGCCAGACCGGCCAGTCGGCGCAGGAGGTCCTGTCGGTGGCCCAGGAGGTCTCGACCCAGACCAGCCACCTGCAACAGCAGATCGACCGTTTCCTGCGTCAGGTGCGGTCGGCTTAACCAACCCTGAAAGCCCCTCTTCCGTTAGGGGAGAGGGTGAGGGGGACGTGCGGCAGGACTTTCGCAAAAATCCTGAAATGCATCCCCCTCACCCCGTCCCTCTCCCCGGGGGGAGAGGGGGATCGTCGAAATCAGCCCTGGACGACCGTCTGGCGTTGGGTGCCGAGGCCTTCGATGCCCAGTTCCACCACGTCGCCGGCCTTCAGGAAGACCTGCGGCTTCTGGCCCATGCCGACGCCCGGCGGGGTGCCGGTGGAGATGATGTCGCCGGGCTGCAGGCTCATGAAGCGCGACAGGTAGGACACCAGATAGCGTACGCCATAGACCATGGTGGCGCTGCTGCCGTCCTGATAGCGGTGGCCGTTGACCTCCAGCCACATCTTCAGCTTCTGCGGATCCTCGACTTCGTCACGCGTCACCAGCCAGGGACCGGTCGGGCCGAAGCTGTCGCAGCTCTTGCCCTTGGTCCACTGCCCCTGCCGCTCGATCTGGAAGGCGCGCTCGGACACGTCGTTGACGATGCAATAGCCGGCGACATGGTCCATCGCCTCGTCTTCCGAGACGTATTTTGCGGTCTTGCCGATCACGAAGGCCAGCTCGACCTCCCAGTCGGTCTTCTCCGACCCGCGCGGCAGCTCGATCAGATCGTTCGGGCCGACGATGGCGCTGGTCGCCTTCATGAAGATGATCGGCTCCGGCGGCACCGCCATCCCGGTCTCCGCCGCATGGTCGGAGAAATTCAGGCCGATGCAGACCATCTTGCCGACGCGGCCGACGCAGGGGCCGAGGCGCGGATTGCCTTCCACCAGCGGCAGGGTCGCCGGGTCGATCGCCCGCAGGCGGTCCAGCCCGTCAGGCAGCAGCGCCGCACCGGCGATGTCGTCCACATGGGCGGACAGGTCGCGGATGCGACCGTCGGCGTCGAGCAATCCCGGCTTTTCCTGGCCCGGCGGGCCGTAGCGCAGCAGTTTCATGAAAACTCTTCCCTGATAGGAGTTTGGCGCCCGCCGATCCTGACCGGTCGGCGCGGAAAGTAAAGGGGGTGAACAAACGAAATGTAGCGTTACTTCACAGATCGGTCGACAAGGCCGCAAGCCTGTAGTAAAACTACATCAGGGTCGCAGGCAGCCGGAACGGCCGCCGCCCCTCCCCTGGTGGACTCCCGCATGCTGGACACGATCGCATCCTCACTCGACAGGCTCCGCCGGGCGGAAGCCGCGGTGGCGCGCACCGTGCTGGCGGCACCCCATGCCGCCGTGCGTGCCAGTCTGGCCCAGCTCGCGGGCAAGGCCGGTGTCAGCGAACCGTCGGTCCTGCGCTTCTGCCGCACCGCCGGCTTCGGCGGCTTCCATGAATTCAAGATCGCGCTGGCCCAGCATCTGGCGGCTTCCGCCGCGCGGGAAGAGGCCGGCGACCGGCCGACCCCGCTGGTGCGCGACCTCTCCCCCGGCGACAGCGTCGCCAGTGCGACGGAAAAGGTGCTGAACCGCTCCATCGACGCGCTGGTCCGCCTGCGCAGCCGTCTGGACACTGCGGCGCTGGAGCGCGCGGCCGGCGTGCTGGCCTGTGCGCAGCGGGTGCAGATCGTCGGCGTCGGCGCATCCGGAACCGTGGCTCTCGACGCCCACCACAAGCTGTTCCGTCTTCTGCCGCAGGTGACCGCCAGCACCGATGCCCATCTCCAGGCGATGGCCGCGGCGACGCTCGGCCCCGGCGATGCGCTGCTGGCGATCTCCAAGACCGGCACCAGCGACGAGATCTTCGACGTCGCCGCCATCGCGCGTGACGGCGGGGCGACGGTGATCGCCATCACCGCATCGGCCACGCCGCTGGCCGAACGCGCCGACATCCGCCTGACCGTCGACGTGGACGAGGACACCGCGGTCCACACGCCGATGGCCTCCCGCCTTGCCCAGCTGGCCCTGATCGACGCCCTGACCGTCGCCGTCGGGCTGCAGGCTCCCCCCGGCCTCGACCGCCGCCTTGCCCGCATCAAGGCCGTGCTGGCCGGGCACCACCGCGTGCCGGACCGTCCGGCCTCCGCCGTTCCTTCGCTTTCCTTGTCCCACCAGAAGAGTCCCGAGGAATCCTGATGTCCACCACCCCGACCGCTTCCGAGATCCTCGACCAGCTCGTCGCCTACGGCGTCGTGCCGGTCATCCGCAACAGCTCCGCCGATCTGGCGCGCACCGCCGTCAGCTGGCTGCGCGAGGCCGGCTATGGCACCTTCGAGATCACTATGACCACCCCCGGCGCCGTTGGCCTGATCGAGGAGTTGTCGGCGGAGGGCGGCGCCCTGATCGGCGCCGGCACCGTCCTGACCCCGGCGGCCGTCGCCGATGTCGTGAAGGCCGGCGCCAAGTACGTCGTGTCGCCCTGCGTGGTGCCGAAGGTGGCCGCCGCCTGCCGCGACCATGGCGTGGCCTGCCTGATGGGCGCCCTGACCCCGACCGAGGTGCATGCCGCCATCTCCGCCGGTGCCGACGCCATCAAGATCTTCCCGGCCTCCACCGTCGGCCCGGCGCACATCAAGGCGCTGAAGTCGGTCTTCCCCGGCGTCCGCTTCGTCCCCACCGGCGGCATCGACGCCACCACCGTGGCCTCCTATGTCGCGGCCGGCGTGGCCTGTGTCGGTGCCGGCGGCAAGCTGGTGGACGAGGGCCTGGTGCAGGCGGGCGACCGCGAGGCCATCCTGGCCGCCGGCCGCCAGCTGATGGAGGCCTACCGGGCCGCCAAGGGCGCCTGAGGCCGATCGGCACGTCTGCACGTCTTTCGTCTCTCCCGCATGGCTGTCCAGCCGCAGGGTGACCGGCGGCCTATCCGTAACAAGCGTCGCTGCCGGGCCCCGGCCCTATCGGGCTTTCCCGGCAGCGGAACGCCGTTGCGGAAGGGTGGGCTGTATCATGAATGCGGAGTCTTGGCGGGTCTGCGGTCTCGTGCTGGCGGCGGAACTGATCCTGAGCGTGGCACCGGTCCGGGCGATGTCCCTGCAGGAGGCGCTTTCGCGCGCCCAGGCGACCAACCCAACGCTGGCCGCCGAAGAAGCCCGCCTGCGCGCGGTCGACGAGCAGATCCCGCAGGCGATATCGGGCTACCGGCCGACGGTGACGGCCACGCTGGGCATCAGTCGCGACCTGACCAACACCCGCTATCAGGCCGCCGCCGGCGAACGGACGGAGACGAACGCGAAAAGCGTGTCGATCACGGCCAGCCAGCCGCTGTACGACGCCACCGTCGCTCCCGCCGTGCGCCGGGCCGAACGGCTGGTTGAGGCGGAACGCGCCACCCTGCTGGCGACCGGGCAGACCGTGCTTCTGAACGCCGCGACCTCCTATATGGACGTGGTCAAGAATCAGGAACTGGTGGCACTGAACGTCGCCAATGAAAAGCTGCTGCAACGGCAGCTGAAGGCGGCCCGGGATCAGGCGCGGGTCGGGGAATACACCCGGACCGATGTCGCCCAGGCGGAATCGCGCCTTGCCCAGGCCATCGCGTCGCGTCTGGAGGCTGAGGGCACGCTGGAAACCTCCCGCGCCACCTTCGTGCAGGTCGTCGGTTCGGCGCCCGGCGTGCTGGCCGCGCCCAAGCCAGCCTTCCGCCTGCCCCGGACGGCGGAAGAGGCGACGGCGCTCGCCCGCGCCAACAACCCGTCGGTACTCAGCGCGGCTTATACCGAAGACGCCCAGCGCCATCGGATCGATCAGCAGTTCGGCCAGCTTCTGCCTTCCGCCAGCCTGTCTGCCAGCGGATCGCGGACCTGGGATCCGGGGCGTGACGATGGCATCGATTATACCCGGACCGACAGCCTGACCGCGAAGGTGCAGGTGGTGGCGCCGCTCTATCAGGCCGGCTTGCCGGAGGCGCAGGTGCGGGAGGCGAAGCACACCGCCCGGCAATACCGCCTGCAGGCGCGGGACCAGGGCGACCAGAGCGTGGAGAGTGCGATCACGGCCTGGACCTCGTTGGAAACCGCAAGGGCCAACATCCGCTCCTATCGCGACCAGATCAAGGCGGCCCAGACCGCGCTGGACGGCATCCGCGAAGAGGCCAAGGTCGGCAGCCGCACCTTGCTCGATGTTCTGAACCAGGAGCAGGAATTGCTGAACAGCCGCGTCAACCTGATCACCGCCCAACGCGACGAAACGGTCGCCGCCTTCCAACTGTTGGCCGCCTGTGGGCAGCTGTCGGCTGAGCGGCTGGGGCTGGAGACGCGGGCACGGTAACCTCGCCTGTTGCGCCGCTGGGAAAATCCTGCCGGCCGGTGGGGGAAAAGCTGCCGGCCGGTAGGATCGTGGCATTCGAGGTTCTTTATCTGTCAATAACTTGCGGCTGGCCTGCATTCTGCAATGCCCTGTTCGACATCCCCTCAGGGGATGCGGAACGAGGGAGAGCACGCCATGGTCAGCCTGTCCAGCTACGCCGATGTCGGCAGCATGGCCCAGAGCCTGCAGCAGTCGATCGATGCCGCGGTCAAGCGCGTGCAGCAGCAGGCGGCCGGCAATGGCGGCGCGACCGGCAAGGTCCAGGAATACGAGAAGACCGTCAACAAGTCGGCGCTGAACGCAGCGCCCTTCGCGACCGGCATCGGCACGCTGGTGAAGGACACCAGCAGGCTGAACGTCTTCAGCTCCCTGGCGTCCAACGATCCCGCCGACTTCTACAAATTCAACGTCACCACGTCCGGCGCCGTGACGCTGGGAACGGTCGGCGACGCCGGGGTGCGGCTGCAACTGATGGACCGCGGCGGCAAGATCATCGCCGACAGCAACAAGGATGCCGGCGCCAGCTATGACGCCTTCCAGAAGCTGAAATCCGGCCAGCTGACCCTGGACAAGGGCGACTACACGCTGCGCGTCGCCCGCGACAAGGACGTGCCGGTCAAGGATGCCAAGAGCTACGGCGTCCAGCTGCGCATGGGCAACTACAGCAAGGACTACGACACCATCGCCAAGCAGCCGGCCAAGGGCGACAACCCCTTCGGCAACAACACCAAGCTGCAGGGGCTGGCCGCCATCCTGGGCGCCGGCAGCGCTTCCACGAACCCCGCCTCCTTGATGCTGGGGGGATCCGGCGGCAGCTATGGCGGGCGCGGATCGCTGGTGAACGCTCTGCTGTGAGAGCGGCGCCCGGCCCCGAAGCCGGCCTCAAACCAGACGGTCGCGCCCCGATTCCTTGACCAGCAGGACCGCCTGGGTGCGGCTGCCGACGCCCAGCGCCTTCAGAACGCCAGTGACATGGGTCTTCACCGTGGACAGGTTCAGGCCCAGCCTCTCGCCGATCTCCTGGTTCGACAGGCCCTGGGCCAGCAGGTCCAGAACCTCCAACTGCCGGCGGGTCAGACCGTCGAACACGCTGGGTGCGCCGCCGCGTGCAGGCGCCGCACCGGCCGCCACCGGCGCGCCCGGCATGCCCAGAACCGGCGGGACATAGGAGCCGCCCGCCATCACCAGCCGCAGGATATTGACCACGAGCACGTCGTCGGTCGATTTCGGGATGAAGGCGCGCACGCCGCGCGACAGCACCGCGCGCATCTCGTCCGGCGATTCGATCATCGAGAAGACGGCGACGGGGACCGGCGCCACACGCTTCACCAGCGCCTCGACGTCGTCCAGACCGCCCAGGCCGGGCATGCGCAAATCCATCACGATCAGGTCGAACGCACTGCCGCCCTCGAGCATCGACGAGTCGAGGATGGCGTTCAACTGGCTGAAGCTGGTCGCGGCCACCACGGTGGCCTGCTCGTCCAGTTCACCCACCAGATGGGTCAAGCCGCTGCGGACGATGGAATGATCGTCGGCGATCAGAACCTGCATGTAACGTCTCGGACCGAAGATGCCTTGCGTGCTGCACCGTCATACGCTGACGCAACGGCCGGCGCTACCTCCTTCGCACGTCCGGGCACAGCAATACCGGGAAGATCCTGAAAGAAAAACGCGGAGGAGGTCATCCGCCCCCTCCCCCGCCTGCAGGTTCGCCCAGATCAGGAGATCTTGATGAGGATTTGGGCGCGGCGGTTCGACGGTTCCCGCACGTTCGGACCGGTGGGGACCATCAGCTGGTTCTCGCCGACGCCTTCGATGGAGATCATGGTGGCCGGCGTGCCGCGCGCGACCAGCCCCTGGCGCACCGCCTCGGCCCGGCGGACCGAAAGCCGCTGGTTGTAGGTGGGTGAGCCCGAGGTGTCGGTGTGGCCGATCACCTGGATGCGGACGGCGCGGGCACGGCTGGACGCTTCGGCGGCATCGGCGATGATGCTGGCGGAGTTCGGGGTGATCGTCGCCTTGTCCCAATCGAAGAACACCTGATATTCGCTCTGCGGCTGGGCGGCCATCGGCGGAGCGGCGGGGGCCGGGGCGGCGACCGGCGTGACGCGCGACGGCCCGCCGAAGCTATAGCGCAGACCGGCCAGGATGGTGTGGTTGCGATATTCGCTCTTCGAGGTCACCGGACCCAGTTCGAATTCCGGATCGACGGTGGCGAAGTAGCGGTAATCCAGCGTCAGCGCCACAGTGTCGTTGATGGCATAGGACGCGCCGACGATGCCCTGATAGGCGAAGACCCAGTCGCGATCGCTGGCGCCGTTCAGCGTCTTCTTCACCCCGGCGATACCGGCACCGGCGCCGATATAGGGTGTGATCGGCAGGCCGATGTCGAAGTCGTACAGCAGGTTGCCCATGAAGGCATACGAGCTCGTCTTGCCGCCAAGGCCGTTCAGGCCGGGAGTGGCGCTGCTGGTGCCGTCGACGCCGTTACGCCAACGCCAGGCGGCCTCCAACTCGGCGCGCAGGCCCATCGCGGTGGCGTAGCCGACCGAAATGTCGCCGATGCCGCCGATCTTGAACTCCTCCTTCAGACCCAGGCCCGGGGCCGGATAGCTGCTGAGGTCGGCGTCCTCGGTCCAGTTCACGCCGGCCCCCGCGCCGACGTAGAAACCTTCCGGTGCGGCGAAGGCCGCGGTCGAAAGGGCCACGGAAGGAACGGCGACGGCCAGTGCCGTGCCCAGCAAAATCCCACGCATCGTCATGTTCTTGTTCCCATCGTTGACGGCGTTGGCGGATCGGGACATCCCGGCCTGCGGCGAAACGCGTGACAGAACGGGCTCCGGCCCCGACAATGGAATCCGGACTTGCGGCTGCCAATCCCGCCCAGGCACGGCCGCTTTTCCTGTTGCAGATTTGCCGCAACGCCCCTTCCGGCCTTTCCTTCTGTGATAACAATGACTTGGACATCCGCCCCAATGCCCGCTACCCCGGACGATGCGATCGACTACCCCATCTGCACCACCCCGGATCCGGGCGGCTGGCAGGTGGTGGCGCCGGGCGTGCTGTGGATCCGGCTGTCCCTGCCCTTCCAGCTCGATCACCTCAACGCCTGGGCGTTGGACGGCGGTGCGGCCGGCTGGACGCTGGTCGATTGCGGGTTGGGGGACCGGCGCACGCTGGCGGTATGGGAAGACCTGCTGCGCGATGCGCTCGGCGGACGGCCGGTGGAGCGGGTGGTGGCCACCCATTTCCATCCCGACCACATCGGCGCCGCCAACTGGCTGGTGGAGCGGACCGGTGCGGCCTTCGCCACTTCACTGACGGAATGGCTGTTCGCCCGCATGCTGTCAGCCGGCAACGATGCCGCCACCGATGCCGCGGTGGAGCGATTCTATCGCCGCTGCGGCTTGGCGCCGGAGACGCTGGACGCCGTGCTCGCCCGCAAGGGGGCCTACAGCCGCGGCGTCCCCGGCGTGCCGGCGATGCTGACCCGGCTGCGTGCCGGCGACGGTCTGCCGGTGGGCGACCGCTTCTGGACCGTGATCGGCGGCAGCGGCCATACGGCGGAACCGGTCAGCCTGTACCGCCCGTCGGACGGCAGCGATGGCAATGGCGACGGTTCGGCCCTGCTGATTTCCGGCGACCAGATCCTGCCGCGGATCAGCCCGAACATCAGCGTCTGGCCGACCGAACCGGACGCCGATCCTCTCACCGACTACCTCGCCAGCCTGAAGGGCTGGGCCGCCCTGCCGGCCGACACGCTGGTCCTGCCCTCGCACGGCCGCCCCTTCCGCGGCCTGCACCGGCGCGCCGACGAACTTGCCCTCCACCATGCCGAACGGCTGGCGGAGATCGAATCGCTCTGCGCGTCGCCGCGGACGGCGGCGGAGGTGACGCAGGCGCTGTTCCCGCGCCCGCTCGACCCGCACCAGACCGTCTTCGCCGTGGGCGAGGCCGTGGCGCACCTCAACCATCTGATACGCCGGGGGCGGCTGGAGCGTGTGTCCGGCGGCGGGAAGAGCGGGCCGGACATCGACCTCTACCGGCGGTGTGCCGTCGTTTAGCCCCGATGCTCCCCCCGATATCCCCCCCGATGCTCCCGAGGTGTTTGTCGGACGGGGCCGCTACTCGGTGACGATCTCGAACTGCTGCGGGTCGAGCAGGGTCGACACCGAGAGGGTCTTCAGTGTCTTCGGGTCGTCGGTTCGCTTCATCTGGGCATGCTGGGTGCCCATGCCGTCCTTGCGGATGGCGACCACTTCCCAATAACCGCCGCTGGGTGACAGCTTGCGATAAATCTGACCTTCGATCACCTCGCGCTTTCTGCGCATTCCCGTTCTCCAAAACCCATCCCATACCGGCTGCCGTCACGGCCGCCGTGAAGGGCGCCATTGAACCACAAAACCCCCCCGTCGTGGCGAGTGTCCGTTCGGTGACCGTTGACCGATGCCGCAGATGCGCTGTTGCAGCGCAGCACGTCCGGGGCACCCCCGATGACCCTTTGCCGCAGTGCGGATTCAAGCTGGAACAAAAGTCCCGGTTGTGGGTTCATAGCGGTCATGAACACCGATCTCGACGTGCTTGTCTTCGCGACCCGCCTGGTTGATGAATTGGGCGAAACCGCGATTCGAATGAGCCGCGTTCGTCTTGTCGAACTCACGGCCGCCAACCACACCCGTGCCGCCGCCTTCTGGCGGGAGGTGATGCGGACCTCCGAACGGCTGCTGAACGAGCGGTCGGGTCGCCGCGTCGCATCCGGCCTCTCCTCGCCGGCGATTGCCGCGGCGCAACCGTCCATGTCCCCGTCCGTCGCTTATGTTCCCCGACCTATTCCCTGACCCGGCGCCAAGGCGGGTCGAATAGAAAAAAGGGCCGGCACAGAAGTGCCGGCCCCTTTCAGCGGAACGCCGATGCGTTTCGCTTACTTCACTTCGGCATACTGGCCGTTCTTCCACTTGTACCAGACATAGGCCGGGCTGGTGACGTCACCCTTGGCGTCGAAGCCGATCTTGCCGATGACGGTGTTGTAGCTGCCCTTGCGCAGGACATCGGCAACCTTGGCCGCGTCGGTCGAGTTGGCCTGCTTCACCGCGTCGGCCCAGATCTGGAGCGCGGCGTAGGTGTACAGGGTGTAGCCTTCCGGCTCGTAGCCCGCCTTGCGGAACTTCTCCACGACGGCCTTAGCGTCCGGCTTCTCGCGCGGATCCGGACCGAAGGTCATCATGGTGTTCTCGCCGGCGTCGCCGGTGATGGCCCAGTACTCGTTGGTCACCAGCGCGTCACCCGACACGATGATGGCCTTCATGCCCTGGTCCTTCATCTGGCGGGCGATCAGGCCTGCCTCGGTGTGGTAGCCACCGATGTAGACGGCGTCGACATTCGCCTGCTTCAGCTTCGACACCAGAGCGGAATAGTCCTTCTCACCGGCCGTGTAGGCTTCGTAGATGGTTTCCTTCTGGCCGCCGGCATTCAGCGCCTTCTGCGTCTCGTCGGCCAGGCCCTTGCCGTAGGCCGACTTGTCGTGAAGGATGGCGACGTTCTTGCCCTTGTAATTGTCCAGCAGATACTTGCCGGCGATCAGGCCCTGCTGGTCGTCACGGCCGCAGACGCGGAAGACGTTCTTCAGGCCCTGCTCGGTCAGCTTCGGGTTGGTCGAAGCCGGCGAGATCTGCAGGATGCCTTCCTCGGCATAGACCTGGCTGGCCGGGATCGACGAACCCGAGCAGAAGTGGCCGGCCACGAACTTCACACCGGCCTTGGCCAGCTGGTTGGCGACGGCGACGGCCTGCTTCGGATCGCAGGCGTCGTCGCCGACTTCCAGCTTCAGCTTCTGGCCCAGGACACCGCCGGCGGCGTTGATGTCCGCGACGGCCTGTTCCATGCCCTTCTTCATCTGCTCGCCGAAGGTGGCGTACTGGCCGGTGATCGGACCGGCGGTGGCCACCGCGATATCGGCCTGGGCGGCCGTGGCGGAGAGCGCGGTCGCCGCGATCGCGGCGAGAAGGGACAGCTTGAATTTCATGGGTGTGCTTCCCTGTTCTGTGAATGGTCCCTGTTGCAACATACCCCCGGCCCTTGCGGGCCTTGCCGCCGGGTCCCCTCCGGCGGTTTCCAGACTACCATACCCCAAGTGGTGCGGTGTGCGACAGTTTCGCTGGCACCAATCAGCCGTACGGCCTATTCCCAATGACCTATTTTTCCTCGGCCTTTTCCTCGGCCATACCCGTCCGCTCCCGCCAGCCGAACGGCCCGGCAGTCTCATAGAGCCACGGATACTGGTTGACCATGCGCCGGGCGATGGCGATGCGATGCGCCGTCAGCGTGATCAGCCCGATCACCACCGTGTGGACGACGAAGCCCCACAGCGACAGCAGCTGCTCGCCGAACAGGCCCCAGGCCAGGAAGCGGTCGCCCAGCCCCAGCAGAAGCGAATAGGCCAGCACGTTCGACACCGGCTTCCAGCCCTCCGCCAGGGTCTGGCCGGTCAGCACGCCGCAGCCGCCGAACACCAGAACCGTCAGGAACACGAAAACCGGAACCGAAGAGCCAAGGATCGTTTCCATCTCAATGGCCCCCTTCCAGATAAGCCGCGCGAACCTCCGGGTCGGCCAGAAGCTGCGCACCCGTCCCCGTCATCGTGATCTTGCCCGTCACCATCACATAGGCCCGGTGCGCCAGCTTCAGCGCGTGGAACGCGTTCTGCTCCACCATGAACACCGTCATCTTCTGTTCCCGGTTGATCTCCTGGATCACCTGGAAGATCTGCTTCACGATCAGCGGCGCCAGACCCAGGCTGGGCTCGTCCAGCAGCAGCAACCGCGGCTGGCTCATCAGCGCACGCCCGATCGCCAGCATCTGCTGCTCGCCGCCCGACATCGTGCCGGCGCGCTGGTTGATGCGCTCCTTCAGACGCGGGAACAGGGTCAGCACCCGCTCCAGCTCGCGCTCGAAGCTGCCGGGCTGGGCGACGATGGAGCCCATCTGCAGGTTCTCCAGCACCGTCATCCGCGGGAAGATGCGACGGCCTTCGGGAGACTGCGCGATGCCGCGCCGCACGATCTCGTGGGTGGGGAGGTCGGTGATGTCCTCGCCCTCGAAGAACACCCGGCCCTGCCGCGCCCGCGGACTGCCGCAGATCGTCATCAGCAGCGTCGACTTGCCCGCCCCGTTGGCGCCGATCAGCGAGACGATCTCGCCGGCGCCGATCTCGATGTCGATGCCCTTCAGCGCCTCGATGGCGCCGTAGAAGGTGTGGACGCCCGATACCTTCAGCATGGCTCAGGCCCCCTTCTGCGCGTTGTGCTGGCCGGCGGTGGGTGGGATGTGCAGGTCGGCGGCGACCTCCGGCGGCAGGGCCTCGTCCTCGTCCTCGCCCAGATAGGCGCGGATCACCGCCGGGTCGTTCTTCACATGCTCCGGGTCGCCGTCGGAAATCTTCCGGCCATAGTCCAGTACCACCACATGGTCGGAAATGCGCATCACCACGCTCATGTCATGCTCGATCAGCAGCACGCCGGTCCGGTGGCCCTGCGGCGTCTGCACATCGCGGATGAAGGTCAGGATCTCGGCCAGCTCCGCCGATTCGCGCGGGTTCAGGCCGGCCGCCGGCTCGTCCAGGCACAGCAGCACCGGCTCCGTGCACATGGCCCGCGCGATCTCCAGCCGGCGCTGGGCGCCATAGGGCAGGTTGCCGGCTTCCCAGTCGGCGAACTCGGTCAGCCGCACCCGCTCCAGCCAGTATTTCGCCAGCTCCACCGCCTCATGCTCGGCCTTGCGGTAGCTGGGGAAGCCCAGCAGGCCGCCGATGGCGAAGGTCGAGGCGCGCATCAGCTTGTTGTGCTGGGCGACGATCAGGTTCTCCAGAACGCTCATGCCGCTGAACAGCCGGATGTTCTGGAAGGTGCGCGCCACGCCGGCCAGCTGGGCGATGCGGTAGCCCGGCATCCGCTCCAGCAGGAACTCCTTGCCGGTGGGATGGCGCAGCGTCAGCCGCCCCACCGTGGGGGTGTAGAAGCCGGTGACGCAGTTGAACAGCGTCGTCTTGCCGGCGCCGTTCGGGCCGATCAGCGCGGTGATCTCGCCCGCCCGCGCCTCGAACGACACATCGTTGTTCGCCACCAGGCCGCCGAAGCGCATGGTCAGGTGTTCGACGGTCAGAAGGGGCTTTTCACTCATGACGGCGCTCATTTCGCGGCTCCCGTCGCGGCCGGATTCTTGCCGCCATGCAGGAGGATGGTCGGGTCGCGGTGGGCCAGCAGGCCGCGCGGACGCCACAGCATGATCACCACCATGCCGGCGCCGAAGGCCAGCATGCGGTAGTCGGCCAGCTCGCGGAACGCTTCCGGCAGGCCGATCACCAGCAGCGTGGCCACCACCACGCCGATCTGGCTGCCCATGCCGCCCAGCACCACGATGGCCAGGATGATCGCCGACTCGATGAAGGTGAAGCTCTCCGGGCTGATGAAGCCCTGCCGCGTGGCGAAGAAGGAGCCGGCGAAGCCGCCGAACATCGCGGCGATCGCAAAGGCCGCCAGCTTCATGTTGGTGCGGTTGATGCCCAAGGACGCGCAGGCGATGTCGTCCTCGCGCAGGGCCTCCCACGCCCGGCCCAGCGGCAGCTTGCGCACCCGCAGCGTGAACAGGTTCACCACCAGGGCGAGCGCCAGGATGAGGTAGTAGAGGAAGATGATGCGGTGCAGCGGCGAGAATTCCAGCCCGAACATCTCGTGGAAGGCGGCCATGCCCTCGGCCGGGCTGCGGGAGAAATCGGCGATGCCGAAGAAGCTCGGCCGCGGAATGCCGGAGATGCCGTTGGGGCCGCCGGTGAACTGGTACCAGTTGACCAGGATGATGCGGATGATCTCGCCGAAGCCCAAGGTCACGATGGCGAAATAGTCGCCGCGCAGCCGCAGCACCGGGAAGCCCAGCAGCACGCCGGAGATGGCGGCCAGCACGCCCGCCAGCGGCAGGCAGACCCAGAAGCTGAGCCCGAAGTAATGCGCCAGCAGCGCGTAGCTATAGGCGCCCACCGCATAGAAGGCGACATAGCCGAGGTCGAGCAGGCCGGCCAACCCGACGACGATGTTCAGGCCCCAGCCCAGCATGATGTAGGTCAGCAGCAGGATGCCGATGTCCAGGATCATGCGGTCGGCCAGCGGGGTGAAGGGCAGCACGACGGCAAACGCCACGGCGACCGGGCCGATGTAGCGGCTGGCGTGCTGCACCTTGGCCGCGACGCGGTCCATGCGCTTGTCGCGGTCGGCCTGGGACAGCTTGGAGCGGCCGGTGGCGACGGTCATGGCGGCACGGATGGCGATGACGCCGCCGCCCAGCACCAGCACCAGGCGCAGCACCTGGGTCGGCATCGGCAGCAGCAGCCCGATGCCGGCGCAGACCAGCGCCAGGATCAGCACCGGCAGCGCCATGCCCTGGCGGATCAGCCCGAGCCCGAGGCGGCCGAAGAAGACCAGCAGCAGCGAGGCGACGACCTCCTCCGGCCGGGCTTCGATGCCGAGCCCGGTGGGGCGGTCGACGGTGCGCAGGCCCACCAGCGGAACGGTCAGCAGCAGGGCGACGAAGGCGGCGAGCCCGGCGTCCTTGACGGTGGCGGCCCAGTCGACGCCGCGGGTGGCGGCACGCCCGGAGGACGAGACGGTGTTGGAGTGCATGGTCATGGCGCTTACACCTTCTCGATCTCGGGCCGGCCGAGCAGGCCGGTGGGCCGGAAGATCAGGACGAGGACGAGGATGGAGAAGGTTGCGACGTCCTTCCATTCGGAGCCGACATAGCCGGACCAGAAGGCCTCGATCAGGCCGATGACCACGCCGCCGAGCATGGCGCCGGGCAGCGAGCCGACCCCGCCGAGCACGGCTGCGGTGAAGCTTTTCACGCCCGCCAGGAAGCCGATGTAGAAGTCGATGACGCCATAGATCAGCAGCACCATCATGCCGGCGACGGCGGCGAGCGCGGCGCCCATGACGAAGGTCAGCGAGATGACGCGGTCGACATTGACGCCGAGCAGCCCGGCCATCTTCTTGTCCTGCTCGCAGGCGCGCTGGGCGCGTCCCAGCGAGGTGCGGTTGATCAGCATGGTGAAGCCGACCATCAGGACCAGGGTGATGACGATGGTGGCGAGGCGCACGTAGCTGACCGAGACGGCGCCGTCCATCATGGTGAGGTTGCCGGGCAGGATGGGCTGCAGCGGCTTGGAGCGGGCGCCCTGGAGGAGCTGGATGTAGTTCTGCAGGAAGATCGACATGCCGATGGCGGAGATCAGCGGCGCCAGCCGCGGCGAGGAGCGCAGCGGCCGGTAGGCGATCCGCTCCACCGTCCAGCCATAGACGCTGGTGAACAGCATGGAGGCGAGCAGCATGACCAGAAGCGCCAAAGGCACCCAGGTGATGCCCAGCGCGCCGATGGCCAGGAAGGTGATCAGCGCCACGAAGGAGCCGATCATGTAAATCTCGCCATGGGCGAAGTTGATCATACCGATGATGCCGTACACCATCGTGTAGCCGATCGCGATCAGGCCGTAAATCGCCCCAAGCGACAAGCCGTTGATCAATTGCTGGAGAAAATAGTCCATGTCCTCACCCCACCTTCAGCACGGCGCAAAGGCAGGGTGCGGCGGCACGGGCACACTCGGCACACCGGTCACGCAACAGCAGCCCCCTGTCTGGTGCAGCCCGTCCATTCACCAAACGGAATGCCGTATCATCCGGATTTCCGTCTATCGGTCTGACGGACCATGATTTTTCCTGTTCGGAGGATGCGGTCCCGACCCGGCCGGGCCGACCGTCGAGCGCTCCCCTGACCTTTTCGGTAGTACCAGCCTGACGGATTTTTGCAAGACAGATTTGTGTTGCCCGCATGCGTCGTCCGCTGCCGGCTTCGGTCAGGCGGGGCGAAGAACGCAAAACGCCCCGCCGGCGGCTGCCGGGCGGGGCGTTGCGAATGCGCGCACTACAGCGTCGTGCGTTTAATATGAAACGCACGACGCTGTAGCTTTATGTTTGGCGATCGGATTCACGCTCCAAATCGATTCCGATTTTACGCGATCCGATCTAAACCGGAAATTGCGGCGTCAGCGGACGGCGACGGACTGCTTGGCCGGAACGGCGGCGACCTTCTGCTTCGGCTTGGCCGGAGCGGCGGCCTTGGCCGGGGCCTTCGCCTTGGCTACAGTCGCCTTCGGGGCGGCCGGAGCCGGGGCGGCCTGGGCGACGGCAATGACCGGGTCCGGACCGCTGACCACCTTCACGTCGCAGAGCGGGCGGCTGGCCAGATGCATCAGGCCGGCGTTCTTCTCGTCCGCGGTCAGGATGCGCAGATCCTCGGGGGTCAGGTCCTTGGCGGCGACCGACCGGTCGACGAAGTTGGCGCAATATTGCGCGATGCCGATGGTGGAGGCGCGGCGGCTGATCTCGTTCGCCAGCTCCGTGCGGAACATGTCGAACTGGCGGGTGGCGTTGCCGCCGCTGCCGGCGCGCTTGTAATAGCTGATCAGCGACGCTTCGGAATTGGACAGCAGCGCGCGGTTCTTGATCGAGAAGTCCTGGTAGAGGTCGAAGGGCTTCTTGTCCGGCACCACGGTGCGGCAGGTCAGGCCGACCACCATCATCTCGGTGTGCAGGCGCATCATCTGCTCGGCCGCATGTTCGGCGCGGTTGTAGCAGGCGGGCGCGGCCGGGGTGCTGGCCTTGGTCGGGCGCGCCTTGGCGGCGGCCGTCTTCGCCGGCGGCTTCGCAGCCTCCTTGGCGGCGGCCGCGCTGGCGGGCGCTGGCAGTGCGAGCAGCGCGCCGAGGACGGCGGCGCCGGTCAGGGCTTTCAGGGAGAGGCGAAGGGCAGCGCGCTGGCGACTCATCAGGGGCTCCGGTGGCGCGGTACGGTAGGACGGGTTGGGGCGGAACAGGGGACCGCCCGACAGTCGGCGACCTTCTACCCGAACACCGGGGCCGGTCAATGGTATTTGCCTGCCGCTTGCGTTTTGTCCCACGACCGCGGCGGAGTCGACACGCCGGGTCGTGACCTGTTCCTTCGGCACCTGTCCGTCCTGGCAATCGCCATCGCTGGACGCCGCGGTGGCGGCGACGCTATGGATGGGTATTCCATCGTCAGACAGGTCACGCGGCATGGCAGCCACCGGATCAGAAGCGGCCGGAACTGGGTTGGGCGGCACTGGATTGAACGGATCGGGTTTTGCCGGCGGGCACCGCATCGGCATCGATCTGGGCGGCACCAAGACGGAGGGCATCCTGCTCGACCGTCAGGGACATGAGATGGCCCGCCACAGGGTTCCCACGCCCAAGGGCGATTACGACGGGACGGTCGCGACGATCCGCGCCCTGGTCGCAAGGCTGGAGGGCGTAATCCCCGCCGGTGGCAAGGCGACGGTCGGGTTGGGCATTCCCGGCGCCATCTCCCCGGCCAGCGGGCTGGTCAAGAACGCCAACTCCACCTGGCTGATCGGGAGGGATTTCACCCGCGATCTCGTCCAGGCGCTCGGCCGGCCGGTGCGGATCGAGAATGACGCCAACTGCCTTGCGGTGTCGGAGGCGACCGACGGCGCCGGGGCCGGCTGCGGCGTGGTGTTCGCGGCGATCCTCGGCACCGGCTGCGGCGCCGGCATCGTCGTGCATGGCCGGCCGCTCGGCGGGCGCAACGCCATCGCCGGGGAGTGGGGGCACAATCCCCTGCCCTGGCCGACGGACGCGGAACGGCCAGGCCCGGCCTGCTACTGCGGCAAGCATGGCTGCCTGGAGACCTTCGTTTCCGGGCCGGCGGTGGCGGCGGACCATCTGGCGGCCACCGGCGAGGCACTGGACGCCGCAACCATCCTCTCACGCGCCGACGACGCCCCCGGATGCGCCGCGACGGCGGAGCGGCTGGTCGGGCGGCTGGCCCGCGGGCTGGCCGCGGTGACCAACCTGCTGGATCCGGACGTGATCGTGCTGGGCGGCGGCCTGTCGAACGCGGATCTGCTGTATGACCGGCTGCCGGCGGCGATGGAACCCTGGGCCTTCACCGACCGGCTGGACACGCCGGTGCGTCGCGCCCGCCATGGCGATTCCAGTGGCGTGCGCGGCGCTGCGTGGTTGTGGCGGCCGGGCGAGATGCCGGACACGGATTACTGAGGCGCGGATTACTGAGGCTGGGCCGTCCGCGGCGTCGGCGGGGCGTCGGCGCTGCGCGGCGGCGCCATCACCCGCCGGGCGGCGGCCGGGTCCACCGGCGGCGGCGTCAGCGAATGGGTGTTGGAATAGTGGCGGTTCGTCCGCTTCACGTCGGTGCCGTAGCGCGTCATGCCGGCGCGGTGCCCGCCCGATTTCGTCGCGCCCCAGTGGGACGGCGCCGGGCCGGGGAGCGGCTGCGCCTGATCCATGTTGCGCATGAAGGGACCGGTCGGCACCATCTGGTCGTACACCCAGGGCGCATAGTCCTGCTTCTGGGCGTTGGCCGGCAGCGACAGTGCCGCCATCCCCAGGACGGAAAGGGCGGCGACGGCAGCAGTCCTAGCGGCGGCTTTGGCAGCGGAAACAACGCGGGTCATCGAACAGGCACCTTTCGTCCGGAAAAACGGATCCGAAGATGCAGTCGAGCGGAAAGCGCCCGCGCCGTCCAATGCGGAGGCGCGTTACCCATCCCGGCAGGCCCATCCCCAACCGGGGGGGGTTCCCCTGCCCTTATGACGCAGGCAGGCGGTAGAGCGTGAGGTGCAGGCGCTTGCCGGTGTTGTAGTTGAATCCGGCCAGTTCCGCCAACGGCAGCGGCGTTGCCGTGCCCAGGCTGTCGAGGAAGGCGGCGGCCTCCCGGTCCTCCACCAGGGCCAGACCGCAGGCGCGGTCCGACAGCAGATGCGTTGCCGCACCGGTGCCATGGACCAGCTTGGTGGGCGTGCCCAGCAGGAAGACGAGGCTCGGCTCGGAATAGCCGGCGGAGGCGACGACACTGTCGGCGCAGGGCCGGACCTGCGCCACCGCACGGGCGGCCTGCCGGCTGACCCAGACCCCGTCGATGTTCGGCAGCACCGCGGCGTAAGTGCCGACATAGAGCAGGGCAGCGGCCCCCACCCCGGCGGCGAGCCCCATCCGCCGCTCGCCCCCAAGCAACAGATGCGGGGCGAGCGCGAAGAGTCCGCCCACCGCCGGCACCAGCGACACCGCGATCGGATCGATCCGCTGGCCGACCAGCCAGGGAATCACCGCGACCGCCAGGGTCAACGCGCCGAAGCCGATGACGCCGAGCGCCACGGCGGCGGCCGTCAGCCAGCGGCGCGGCCGTTCGCGGCTGCGGTCGAAATTGTCGAGTAGGGCCGCCGCGGCCAGGGCGGCGATGGCCGGGAAGACGGGCAGCGTGTAATGCAGCAGCTTGGTCGGCACCGCCTCGAACACCAGCCAGCTTGGGACGATCCAGGCGATGCAGAAGCGCACGGCGTCCAGCCGGCGGCGTGCCCAGGTCCAGGGAACCGCCAGCAGGGCCAACAGCGACCAGGGGGCGAAGGTGACCCAGAAGGTGCCGAGATAATAGCCCGGCGGCAGGCCCTTGCCCTCCTGCCCGCCGGACACCTTGCCCAGCATGTCGTGGCCGACGGATTCGGCGAAGAAGGCGCCCTTGCTCTTGATGGCGATGGCGATCAGCCAGGGCGCGGCGATGGCGACGACGATGCCGAGCCCGGCCAGCGGCTTCAGCCGTTTCAGCCAGCCGGCCTCGCGGTCCCACAGGGCCAGCACCAGCGCCGTGCTGCCGGACACCAGCAGGACCATCGGCCCCTTGACCAGAACGCCGATGCCGGCGGCGATCCAGAACAGCAGCGGCGCGGTCCAGGCGGCCCGCCCGGCGGGAGCCTGATCGCGGCGGGTGAGGTACAGCTGCGCCAACACCGCCTGCCCGATCACCACGGTGGCGAGCAGGACGGCGTCGGTCTTGGCCATCCGCGCCTCGACGCCCAGAACGACGCAGGAGGCCATCATCAGCCCGGCGATGAAGCCGGCCGGACCGCCGAACAGCCGAGCCGCCGTCCAGGCGCTGACGAGCACCGCCAGAATTGCGCCCAGGAAGGACGGGATGCGGTAGGTCCAAATCAGCTTTTCGGTGCCCACCGGAACGCCGCGCACCGCTTCGGCCACGGCGGTCGCCGCGGTCTGCAACCAATAGATGCCGACCGGCTTCTTGTAGCGCGTCTCGTCCTGGAAGCGGATGTCGACGAAATTGCCGCTGTCCAGCATCTGGGAGGAGGCCTGGGCGAAGCGTGCCTCGTCCCGGTCGAAGGGCGGCAGCACGGTGAAGCCCGGCAGGAACAATGCGGCGGCGATCAGCGCCAGCAGCGCATAGGCCCAGACCGGCAGAGCGGCGCGCGGCAGGGGGGCTGCGGTCACGATTTGCTCGGCACCGCATCGCCGGCGGCCACCGACTTCTTGTGGGTCCAGACGAAATAGACGTTGCGGGCGTAGATCACCAGCCCCATCCCCTGCCCCAGCATGAAGACCGGGTCGAAGCGGTAGAAGGCATAGGCGAACAGCATCACGCCGCCGCCCAGCAAGAAATACCAAAACAGCTCCGGCACCACGCTGCGCCGCGCCTTTTCGCTGGCGATCCACTGCACGACGAAGCGCATGGTGAACATCAGCTGGGCGAAGAAGCCGATGCCGACCCAGATCAGGTCGGTCGTGCTCTGTTCTTGGAACCAGGCCGCAGCGCGCTCAAGCATCGTAGAAATCCTGTCCCGAAAGGGTCTTATGGTCGCAAGCGTAAGGTCGGTCAGAGGCGTTCGGAGACCGGCGACAGCTTCGTCCGCCGCTTCAGCCAATAGACGCCCAGCAGATCGACCACGCCGATCAGCCCGCGCCGCCAGTTGTTGTATTTTGACACGCCGCGTTCACGCGGGCGATGGTTCACCGGCACATAAGCCACCGGATGGCCGTGGGCGCGGAACAGGGCCGGCAGGAACCGGTGCATCGCCCCGAAGAAGGGCAGGTCGAGGAAGGCGTCGCGGCGGAACAGCTTCAGGCCGCAGCCGCTGTCGGTGCAGCCATCCTGCAGGAGGGACTGGCGGACGGCATTGGCGAATTTCGAGGCCCAGCGCTTGGACAGGGTGTCCTGCCGCTTCCTGCGCAGGCCGCCGACCAGAACCGGAGCACCGGCCTCGCCCGTCGACACCAGGGCGAACAGCGCCGGGATGTCGGCCGGGTCGTTCTGCCCGTCGCCGTCGAGGGTGACGACGAATTCGCCGCGCGCCGCCTTGACGCCGCTGCGCACCGCGGCGCTCTGGCCGGACCGGTTGACATGACGCAGCACGCGCAGCCGGCCGGCCTCGACCGCCGGAGCCAGCCGTGCCTGGGTGTCGTCGTCGGACTGGTCGTCGACGAAGATGATCTCGAAACCGCCCACCGGTGTTAGCGCCCGCTCGATCTCTTCGAGCAGCGGCAGCACGTTGTCGGCCTCGTTGAAGACGGGGACAACGACCGACAGCCGCACCGGCTGGCCGCTCTCCGGATAAATGCTCACGGTTTGCCATCCCATTCGCCAAACGGGCCGCAAATTACTCTCGCGGCGCGGCGAACGGTAGCGGAAAAGGATGAGACGGAAGCGGGGCAGATCCCCGCTCCCGTCTCATCGGCCGGGATTCGACCCGGATTACCCCTTGTTTCCGTCCAGCGGAAGCGGGACATAACGCAGGTCGCCGCCGCGGCTGACCAGCATCAGCAGCGTCTTGCGCCCCTGTTCCTTGGCCTTGGCGATACGGCTTTCCAGATCGGCAGGCGTGGCCACCGGCTCCTGCCCCGCCTCGACGATGACGTCGCCGAGGTCGAGTCCGCGCTGTGAGGCGACGCTGCCGCCGTCCACCTCCGTCACCACCACCCCGGCGACATCCTCGCCGATGGAAAAGGTTTCGCGCAGGCCGGGGGTAAGGGGGGCGAGCTTGAGGCCGAGCGCAGACCTGCTCTCCTCCGGCTCGGCGGAGCGGGGAGCGCCGCTCGAGCCGGACATCGCCAGCTGCTGCGGCTCGTTGCGCAGTTCGCCGAGCGTCACCTGCACCGATTCCTGCTTGCCGCCGCGCATCACGGTCAACGGCACCTCGCTGCCGATCCCGGTCGAGGCGACAAGGCGCGGCAGCTCGCGCATCTGCTCCAGCGGCTTGCCGTTGAAGGCGGTGATGACGTCGCCCTGGCGCAGGCCGGCAGAGGCCGCCGGGCTGTCGGGCGAAACGCTGGTGACCAGTGCGCCGCCGGTGCCGTCCATGCCCAGGCTCTCGGCGATGTCCGGCGTCACCCGCTGGACCTGGACGCCCAGCCAGCCGCGCCGCACCTTGCCGCCGTCCTTCAGCTGGTCGATGATCGGCTTGGCCAGCGAGGACGGAATGGCGAAGCCGATGCCCACCGACCCGCCGGTGGGCGAATAGATCGCAGTGTTGATGCCGATCACCGCACCGCTGGCATCATAGAGCGGCCCGCCGGAATTGCCGCGGTTGATGGCGGCGTCGGTCTGCAGATACTCGTCGTAGGGACCCTGCTGGATGTCGCGGGCGCGGGCCGACAGAATGCCGGCGGTCACCGACCCGCCGAGCCCGAACGGGTTGCCGATGGCGACCACCCAGTCGCCGACCTCAACCGCTTCGCTGTCGCCCCAATGGGCGGCGGCCAGCGGCTTGTCGCTTTCGACCTTCAAAAGCGCCAGATCGGTCGGCGCATCGGACCCCACCAGCTTGGCCGGCAGCCGGGTGCCGTCATGCAGGGTGACGGCGATCTCCGCCGCATCGGCGACGACATGGCTGTTGGTGATGATCAGGCCGGCGGGATCGATGATGAAGCCGGAACCGAGCGCCATGCTGGGCAAGCCCCCCGGTCCGCCGCCCGGTCCGCCATTCGGACCGCCATTCGGGCCGCCTTCCGGCGCGCCGTTGGGCGGACCGCCGCGCTGGCGGTTGCGGAACTCGCGGAAGAACTCCTCCAGCGGCGAGCCGGGGGGCACGTCCATCCCCTCCGGCAGGCGACCGCCGCCGGAGGCCTGCGGCGCCTGGGTGCTGGAGATGTTGACCACGGTATCGACCTGCGTCCGGGCGAGATCGCGGAAGGACGGCGGTGCGTAGGTCCGGCTGGCGTTGGGCGCAGGATTGACGCTGTTCGCGCCGGGCGCCTCCTGCGCGGCGGCGGGACCTGCGGGAAGCGCCGGCAACAGGACGGAACCGGCCAGCAGCGCGCGCAGCGCCGCAACCGGAAGGTGGCGGAAGGCGTGGGGAGAACGCGGAACGGACGCATGCGGCATGGACGGTCTCCGCAAAATCGGTGGGTCAAAACAGTTGGAGCCAACGGCCACCGCCCGCCGAGCCGACAAGTCCCGGTGACGGTCGGAACGCCCCGTTCAGGGAAATTCCTGAAGTCAAAACACGGCCCCCCCCGTCCGGGGTCCATCGCATTTTTCAAAATACCCCACCACCGGCGGTTTCCGGTTCGCGCTTTTCATCCGTCGGCGGATTTTAAAAGCGGCGCCATCCACCAATCGTCGTGCCCCGTTGTGACGCCGAACACAAAATCACGATTCCGTGCAAAGTTATGCTGGCATTTTTGAGAAGAGTTTCCGATATTCATCCATACCGAAAACATCGCCCGCCAGCGTGAAGCCACGATGCTGCCGACGCACGCGCCCGCGTGGTCCCGCGTCGGAAGCGTGCGGTTCGGGTGGACATGCTGACGAATGACTGAAAATTCACTTTGGCAACCGAGCGATATAATGAACGCAGAAACCGGGAGCGAACCGGAGTCTCCCAAGAAGCGTGGGCGCATTCCGCAGTCGGCGTGGCCCCAAATTCTTGAACGCTACCGCAGCGGTGCAACGCTTTCGGCCATCGCGCGCGAATTCGAATGCACGCCCAGCGCCATCTCCTACATCATCAAGAAGGCGGAGGCCGCAAGCGGCCAGGGCGACGCCGCCCAGGGTGATGACGACCAGGGCGATGCGCAGGCGGACGACGCTCAGTCTTCCGCAGCGGCCGCACCGGCCGAGGAGACGTCCGCACCGGTGACCGCGGCTCCGGCCTCCCCGGCGGCCGAACCCGCTCCCGCCGCTCCCGCGGAAGCCGAAGCTCCCGCAGAGCCGCGCCGCGCCGGCCGCACGGTCCGCGGCACGCTGACCCGTGCCCCACGGACGGAACCGGCGGCCGATCCGGCTCCGGTCGAGACGCCTGCCGCTTCTCCGGCTCCGGCCCCGGCGGCGACCCCCGCTCCGGCGGCGCCGGCGCAGACGGAAACGCTGCGCCTGAACCGTCAGGAACCCGCACCGGCTCCGGCTCCCGCAGCGGCTCCTGCGGCGGCTCCGGTCACGGCGGCCCCGGCGACGACGGATGCTCCGCGGACGGCAGGACAGCCGACCCCGCCGGTGGATGCGGTCGAAGGCCGCCTGCGCGACACCGCCAAGGCCTGCATCTCCGCCTATCGCGGCTGGCGTCAGCAGCCGAGCGAGGCGACCATCCAGTCGCTGTCCGACAGCGTGCACGAGCTGCGCAAGGCCCTGGCCCGCGTGGAGATCGACATGTCGGCCAGCCGGCGCGAGGAACAGGCGATTCGCCCGATCCCGATCCCGGCGCACCGGGCATCGCGTCGCCCGAACTGACCGGATTTTGAAAAGCGGGTCGCAAGGCCCTCTTTGCCGAGTCCTCGTTGAATGCCGCGTTTCAAAAAACCTCCGTCCCATCCTTTGGGGCGGAGGTTTTCTGTTGGAGCAAAAATCAACGAAAAGGGGCTTGACGCCCACCCGATCGAAAGGCTAATCCTCTGCGCCCCGATGGAAGGGTGGCCGAGTGGTTAAAGGCAGCAGACTGTAAATCTGCCCGCGTACGCGTACGCTGGTTCGAATCCAGCCCCTTCCACCATCGCACCATGGCGTGCGCCGCAGCAGACCTCCGAAGCAGACGGCCCACAGCAGACGGCAATGTCATGGCGGAGGCGCGATAGGCTCCCGAATTCTCAATTCCCGACTTTTGAAAAGCCTGTCCCGTGCCGCTACAGCGGCAGCAGGTCTGCCGGCGTGACGCGCGGAAAACGCAGCGTGAAGGCGGTTCCCGCCCCCGGTGCGCTGTCCAGCCGCAGCCGTCCGCGCAAGCTGCGCGTGACCAGCGTGTAGACGATGTTCAGCCCGAGCCCGCTGCCGCCGCGGTCGCGGCTGGTGGTGAAGAAGGGCTCGAAGACCCGGCCATGATATTCGGTCGGAATGCCCCGGCCGTCGTCGGCATAGACCAGTTCCACCTCCCCATCCGACAGAGTGACCGTCACTGTCAGCCTGCCGCGCACGCCCGGATCGTAGCCGTGCAGGATGGAATTGATGACGAAGTTGGTCAGGATCTGGCTGATGACACCGGGATAGCTGTCCAGCATCAGGTCTTCCGGGCAATGGACGGCGATGGCGTGTCCGCTGCGGCGGATGCGCATTCCCAGGCTGCGCAGGACCTCGTGGATATAGTGGTTCAGTTCGAAGACGCGGCGTTCCTCGCTGGCCTGGTCGACCGCGATCTGCTTGAAACTCTGGATCAGGCGGGTGGCGCGTTCGACATTCAGCAGCATCAGCTGCGTCGCTTCGTCGGCGATGTCGATGAATTCGGCGAAGTCGCCGCGCCGCAGCGAGCCGGCCTCGAACAGGCGGCGCAGGCCCCGCGTCTTTTCCGCCAGCAGCGAGGCCCCGGTCAGGGCGATGCCCACCGGCGTGTTGATCTCGTGCGTCACGCCGGCCACGAGGGAGCCGAGTGCGGCCATTTTCTCCGCCTGGATCAACTGGACCTGCGCCTCCTTCAAATCCTGAAGGGCGCGTTCGGCCTCCTCCTTCGCGGCGCGGACCGCTTCCGCCGCGCGGACGCTCTCGGTCACGTCGGTGTGGGAGCCGACGATGCGGAACGTCCGGCCGTCGCCGCCCGCAACGGCCAATGCGCGGGTCTCCAGGAAGACCGTCGCGCCGGACCGGTGGCGGAAACGCTGCAGCAACCGGCTTTCCGACCGCCGGCCGGACGCCAGTTCCTCCACCATCTCCAGCGCCTCGGCGCGGTCATCGGGGTGGATCAGCTCCTCCCAGCGGCGGCGGCTGTTCTCCATCTCCGTCTCGGCATATCCCAACAGGCCCCACCATTGCGGAGAGAACCACACCTCCCCCGTGCGCAGGTCCCATTGCGAGATGCCCTCCCGCGCGGCGCGGATCGCCAGTTCGAACAGTTCGCGGCTGGCGGCCAGTTCCCGTTCGGAATGCTTGCGCTGGGTGATGTCGGTGTAGGTGGTGACGAATCCGCCGTCCGGCAGCGGCAGGGTCACCGTCTCGATGACCACGCCGTCGGGCCGCACCCGCTCATTGTAGAAGGGCCAGGACGCGTTGCGGATATAGTCCAGCCGCTGCGCCACCAGATCGTCCACGTCGCCGCGGCCATAGCCCCCCTGCTCCGCGATGTGGCGCACCACGGTCTCGTAGGGCTGGGCATAGCGCGGGAAATCCGGGTCGATGAAAAGCAGTTCCAGCACGCGCCGGTTCCACGCGACCAGCCGCAGGTCGCGGTCGAAGGCCATCACGCCCTGGCTGAGACAATCGAGGACCAGGCTGGTCTTCGCCCAGGGTTCCCGCTCCGATGGGATTTCAGCCGGTCCGGCAGTCTCGATGGCCGTCAGCAGGGTTTCGCCGGGAGCGCCCGCACCCAGCGCCAGCGTGACCGCGGTTCCATCGGGGAACGCCCGCGTCACGGCATGGCCGCGGCGCAGGTCGTCGATCCCGGACGGCCCGAGAAGCCCGGCGAGAAGCGCGTCGAGCGTCGCATGGAACGGTGCATCGGACGTTCCTGCGGAAGGCACGGCGAACAGGGCCGCAAAGGCGGCATTGGCCCAGACCAGACGTTCGTCGGCGTCGAAGCGGGCGAACCCGGTTTCCCCCATGCGCGTGCTTTCTCCCACCGCCGATCGGGCCTGTTTGCGACGACCGTCACGCCGGCCGGCGGGCAAATGCCGCCGGCCGGACACGCGGTGCGGATCGCGGCCCCATTCTTGTCTCTTGACGGTTGCCGGGCAAGGGCCATCACGCAGCCGTACCCGACGGACGCCGCCGGTGAACCCCTTGATTTTACGTCCGCCCGACGCCTAATCCTGCGCCTGACAGTGAAGCGTAACAGGCAAACCGTTGGCCGGGAAAGGATTTGCACGATGTCGGACATCGCGGCCTATGGCAGCCTGTTCCTTGTGGCGCTGGCGGCCGCGACGATTTTTCCCGCCCAGTCGGAGCTTCTGTTGGCCGGGCTGCATAGTTCGGGCAACTATCACGACGGACTCCTGATTCTGGCGGCGACCACGGGGAACGTGGCGGGATCGACGGTCAACTGGGCTCTCGGCCGCTATCTGATGCATTTCCAGGACCGCCGCTGGTTTCCGGTGTCGCGCCGTCTGGTGGAGCGGGCCACCGGATGGTACCAGCGCTTCGGCGTCTGGTCGCTTCTGCTGGCCTGGGTTCCCTTCATCGGCGATCCGCTGACCCTGGTCGCCGGCATCCTGCGTGTCGACCTGCGCCTGTTCCTGCTGCTGGTGACGCTGGGCAAGCTTGGACGGTACGTTGCACTGATAGTCGCTCTCTGATACAGTATAGTATTAGCATTGTATGTCACGCCTCCATAACAGGCGCAATAATGGGCTTGTCGGCGACAGCGGCTGCACAGTATTAACGGAACCCGGACCGCGGATCCTTCGAACCGGCGGAAAGCCTCAGAAAAATGGGGGCTTTTCAAAATATCGGTGCAGTTTGACAGAGGTCAAACGCGCCGCACTGGTGGTCGACTATGCTCCGCGCCAACGTGGAATCGGGAATCAGGCGCATCGACATGCCAGACGGAAGCATCGTTCAGCAGGGATCAGCCCAACCAGCCAAGGTTCCGCTGTACGAAAGCCACAAGACGATTCACCCGAAATCGGTCAAGGGCCTATATCGCCGCCTGAAAACCGCGACCTTCTCCGTTCTTCTGGTGCTGTTCTTCATCGCCCCCTGGATCCGGTGGGAACGCGGACCCGAAGCCCCGGCACAGGCGGTCCTGTTCGACCTGACTGCGCCGCGTTTCTTCCTGTTCTGGATCGAGATCTGGCCGCAGGAGATCTATTACCTCACCGGCATCCTGATCGTGGCGGCGCTGGGGCTGTTCCTGACGACGGCGCTGGCCGGGCGGGTGTGGTGCGGCTTCGCCTGTCCGCATACGGTCTGGACCGACCTGTTCGTCTGGATCGAGCGCGTCTTCGAAGGTGACCGGGCGGAACGCATCCGCATGGAAAAGCAGCCCTGGACCATGCGCAAAATCCTGCGCAAGGCGGGCAAGCATGCGGGCTGGTTGGCGCTCAGCCTCGTCACCGGTTTCGGCTTCCTCGCCTACTTCACCGACGCCCCGACCCTGCTGCACGATCTGGCCACCTTCCAGGCCAGCTACGAGGCGACGTCCTTCTTCGGCATCTTCGTCGGCATGACCTACGTCATGGCCGGCTGGACGCGCGAGCAGATGTGCATGTACATGTGCCCGTGGCCGCGCATCCAGACCGCGATGCTGGACGAACATTCGCTGGTCGTCACCTATCAGGCCGACCGTGGCGACAACCGCGGTCCCAAGCGCAAGTCGCAGAGCTGGGACGAGCGGCGCACCCAGGGCTTCGGCGACTGCATCGACTGCGGCCAATGCGTCCAGGTCTGCCCGATGGGGATCGACGTGCGCACCGGCGAACAGGCCGACTGCATCAATTGCGGCCTGTGCGTCGACGCCTGCGACACCATCATGATCCAGCAGGGACTGCCCACCCGCCTGATCGCCTTCGACTCGCTGGCAGCCCAGGATACCCGCGCGTCCGGCAAGTCCTATCAATGGCGGCTGATCCGTCCGCGCGTGATCGTCTATGCCTTGCTGATGCTGGTCATCGGCGGCGCCATGGCCTGGAGCTTTGCGCTGCGCCCCAGCCTGAACATCACCGTCCTGCGCGACCGCGCGCCGCTGTTCGTGACGCTGTCGGATGGGTCGATCCGCAATGCCTACACCTTCAAGGTCGCCAACAAGACCCGCCAGAACCGCTCCTACACCCTCAGCGTCGCCGGCCTGTCCGCCGCCGACATCAAGGTGATCGGCGAAGCGGAGCCGGAGACCGCCGCCCACACCGCCACCATCTCGGCGGAGCCGGACAGCGTCGCCACCTACCGCGTCTATGTGACGGCCCCCCGCGGGGAAGTGACCGCCAGCTCGCTGCCGCTGACCTTCCAGCTGTCCGACACCGTGACCGCGGAAAGGAACAGCCGCGACAGTGTGTTCATGGGGCCGGCGAACCAGTAATCCTCCACAGTTTCCCTCATCGGCGTGGAATCGAAAGGCAGTGGCCGGCGGAACGGCCTACTGCCTTTCGCATTTCTGCGCAAAGGGGGGGCACCCGCATGGGCAGTTTGCGCAAGCCGAACCGCCACTCACCTGACTTACCGAACGAGGGCCGGGCAATCGGGAAACCGTGCCCGCCTGCCGGCAGCGAGGTGAACAGGCCATGCTTTTCGATTTCGAACCGTCGGGGATCAACGACACCTACCTGCGCCTGACGCGGTGCGGCGTGTCCAGCATCGTCGCCCCGGCGGGTGCCTGGAACGGCCTTCTGCGGGTCAATTACATCGTCGCCGGCGGACCCGGCGGCGGCGAACCCCACTTGATCTTCCGCAGCCTCGACGTCGGCTGGGACGACGGCCGTTTCTGCTGGAAGGGACGTGCCGCGCCGGTGATGACCAGTTCGGCCATGGTGGACATCCTGCTGGAACGCGGGCTGGTGACCGAGGCGGAGGCGGAACGGCTGCTGTTCGGCATCAACACCCCGACGGCCGGCGCATCCTCCGACGAGGCGCTGATGATCCGCGCCCTGCTCGCCGGCTGCAGTTTCACCCCCGTCTACGAGTCGCAGCCGCTGGGCACCGAACCGCCGGCCGTGGTTGGATTCGCCATGCGCACGCTGTCCGATCCCGGCGCCTACATGCTGGACGCCCGCGACGGGCTGCCGGTTCTGGACGGCGACGCGCGCGACGCGCTGCGGCGGCTGGTGGGCGTGGCGATGTGATTCCCTTCCTTCCTTGGCCCTCCTTCCTTGCCCCTCATTCTTTGGTCGAAGACGGGGGCGAAACAGGCGAAAACCCCGCCTTACGGCCTACCGTCTAGACTTTCGGGCGATAGAAACTGTCACAGTGCCGCGACATTCTTACCGCAACCGCTCACAGGAGCCTGACGCTACCCCATCGATCCGCCAATCCCGACATCCCGTGCGAGAAAGCTGACCAGCCATGAACGCCAGACTGTCCCATCGCTGCACCGCCCTGATCGACCGCGCCCGCGCAGCCTGGCTCAGCCAGCCACTGGCCCGCAAACTGAGTGCCCGCAAGACGGCCGGTCGCCGCCGGATCACGATGGAACTGCTGGATCTGGAGCTTTACCGGATCGATATCGGCGGCTGAAAGGGCGGCTGGGAGAGGCCCACCCCAGCCTCTCCCCGACACCTCACTTCAGCAAATGCTCATACCGCGCGTCGGTCAGCGTCTTCATGAAGGCGACCAGCGCCTTGACGCGGCGGGTATCCAGCGCCGGACCCGATTCCAGTTCCTTTTTCGACAGGTTCGCCCCCACTTCGGGCGGACCCCAGGGCTTTCCCGTCTCCGGATTGATCGCCGCCTTGTCCGTGCGGTTGTTGTAGTGGTCGTAGAAGCGGACCACCGTTTCCAGCTCCTTGAAGACGCCGTTGTGCATATAGGGGCCGGTCACGGCCACGTTGCGCAGGCTCGGGGTCTTGAACTTGCCCTCGAAGGCCGGTTTGGCGGCCGCGGGGTTGTCGCGCAGGCCACGGTCGGCGAAGGTCGCCGGCTTGCCCGACGCCTCGCGCAGGGCCGGGTTCGCCGGCACACCGATGTTGTGATGTTCGTAGTTGGTGAACATCTCCCCGGCTGCGGCCGGCATCGGCTTCAGCTTGTGGCACTGGTTGCAGTTGGTGAACTGGGTGGAGAAGAACAGGGTCATGCCCAAATCCTCCTCCGCCGTCATCTTGTATTCGCCGCGCAGATGGCGGTCGTATTTCGAATCGAAGGGCGCGAAGCGGTCGGTCTTCTCGAAGGCGGCGAGGCTGTCGCTCATCGCGTCGTAGGCGCGCTCCGCATCGTCGAGCACACCGGCGCCATAGAGCGCCACGAAAGCGCGGACATAATCGGGATTCTCGGCCAGCCTTTCGCGCGCCTGCTCCTTGGAGGCCAATCCCATCTCCGCCGGGTTCAGCGGCGGGCCGCCGGCCTGATCCTTCAGGGTCGCGGCGCGGCCGTCCCAGAACTGCCCACCGATGGCCTTGCCGTCGGCGGTGATGTGGAAGGCGGGCGTGAAGGCCGCATAGCTCGCCGTCGGTGCGTTGCGGTCGCCGACCGACTTTCCGTTGTCGCCGACCGATGCCGCCCCGCCCGCGCCGCCGGTGCGCGGATCGGCGAAGCCGAAGTCGGGATTGTGGCAATCGGCACAGGCCTGGGTGCGGTTGGCCGACAAATTGTGGTCGGAAAACAGCGCCTCCCCCAGCTTTTCCTTCGTCGACAGATCCGCCGCGAGCGTGGACCCGCCCCCGGCGATTCCGGCCGACATAAGCACCAGCGCGAGCGCGCGGCGAGGCAGGGAAAGGGTATTGGCGGACATGACGACGCTCCTGGCAACGGCTGGCCGCGGGGAATACCCCGGCGACCGGCGCCAAACTGAGCGTCAAAGGTTAAGCGAGAGTGAGAATTGTTATCAATACGGCTGCGCAAAGGCAGGGTGGGGCGAATGGTCGCTGCTTCACCCCTCCGTTGGCTCCCATAGGCGCTGAAATACAGGTTTGATTGCCGCCGTAAGCCGAGCCCATCCCTCATCGAACGTCATCCCCGCGAAGGCGGGGATCCAGTGTTTCCTAAGCAGAACCAACGGGTAAGCCTGGATCCCCGCCTTCGCGGGGATGACGCCCAAAGAGGTGCTGGTCACGTTGGGAAATGAGGAAAGTCCTGCAAGTTAGCGCCTATGCCGTCGGATCCCCCGCTCCCGCCGGACCTATCTCGCCCCCGCCCCGTCCGTCAGCAGACGGCGGATGGCATTGACCAGCGGCTTCATGTGGAAGGTCGATTCCGGGGACACCGCGACGGTTCCGCCCGCCGCCTCCACCGCCTCGGCCACCACCGGGCCGACGGCGGCGATCCGGGTCCTGGCGAAGCCCTGGCGGAACTCGTCGGCAAGGCCGCAGGCCTCCGCCACCTCGTGCAGGCGTCGGACCTGGGGCGAGGCGGTGAAGGCGACGAAGTCGATCCGCCCGGCCGCCATGTCGCGGATGGCGGTCTGCACCGCTCCGGTCTCGGAATCATTGGCATAGCGGTAGGGCGTGACCGCCACCGGCATGCCGCCGCGCGCCCGCACAGCTTCCAGCAGGGGTTCGTTGGGGTTGTCGGGGTAGAGCTGGATGCCGACGCGGTGACCGTCCAGCTCCTGTTCCGACAGCATGGCGATGACGCCGTCCGTGGTCGGCGTGGGGGCGGATTTGAACGGGCTGCAGCCGATCTCCCGCAAAGCCTTGACCGGTTTCGGCCCACGGACGAAGACACGCGCCCGGCCGATGGCGGCGACCACGTCGGCCTCGCGCTCCATGGCGCGGGCGACCGTCATCAGCCGCCGCAGCCCTTCGCCGGTCAGCAGCACGATGTCGTCGAAGCCCTCGGTCAGCAGCCGCTCCAGCCAGTCACGGGCCGGCGCCGGGTCGTCGAGATCGAGGATCTTGACCATCGGGCAGCGGATGGTCTCGGCCCCATGCTGTTCCATCATGCCGGCGAACAGGTCGAGATCCCGGCTCTCCGGCACCAGAATCCGCTTTCCCGCCAGATCTCCGCCCTGTTCGGCCATGGTCCCGTCCCCGTGTTCGTCCGTGTGTGGTGGCGGACAGACTAACAGCAGGCGGCGCGGGCGGTCACGCGGGTTGGACCGTCACGGCCACCACCACTGCCGGCGCCGCGCCTATCCCCGCCGGCAATGCAGCAGGCTGAACAGCCCGAAGGGCGGCAGGGTGCGGATGCTTTCCACCGCCAGCCGCGATCCGGTCATCATCGCGTCCAGGGTGAAATCGGGCCGCCAACCCAGCTTCTTCGACAAGGGCGACAGCCAGCCCTCCACCGCGCGGCGGACGCCGGGACTGGGGGCGGCAAAGTGGTTGACGATCACGATATCGCCGCCCGGTTTGCAGACGCGCTCCAGCTCCGCCATCGTGCCCTGGGGATCGGGGACGACGGTCATGACATACATGGCGACCACCACGTCGAAGCTGCCGTCGGCAAAGGCCAGCTTTCCGGCATCCATCTCCAGCAACCCTTCGACATGGTCGAGTTTCTCGCGCTCCACCCGCTCCTGCGCGACCTTCAGCATGTCGGTGGACAGGTCGATGCCGACGACGCGGTTGTCCTTGCGGTAATCGGACAGCGACAGGCCGGTGCCGACGCCGACCTCCAGGATCCGCAGGTTCCCGCGGCGGTTCAGCCACTCCACCGCCGCGTGCCGGCCGGACGCCAGAAGCACCCCGAACACCTTGTCGTAAAATCCCGCATAGCGGCGGTAGGCGGCGCGAATGGAGTCGGCGTCCATGATCCTGTTTCCCCTCTCTCGATCCCGATTCCGGGCCCTGTTCAAAGGTCAAGCCCAAGCCGTCAGGGGCGCACCATAGCCGTCTTTGGGTCTTCATGAAAGTGACGCAAACAACAGGATCGGCACAATGTCGCTATCTGATAGCCCATTCATTTGGCATATCCATTTGGTCGATTGTCTTTGCTGTTTTTGATTGATCGTTCATTCAAAGAAGATCGGCCGTTTGCTCGAAGGCAATTTTCCTGCTCCCAGCGTTCCTGCCGGACGGGAAACGGCGCTGGATGGCATCGCCTCCGCGATTCCATGGACGGAGGATGGCCGCCATCGTCTCCACCCGTCCGCCGCGGCGGCGCTCCCCTGTAGTGGACCGCGAAGGGCTGGCGTCGTCGGCGAGCAGAAGCGAAAAGCAGCGCAAGCAAGAGCAGAGCATCTCTGCAAATCGACTCAAATACCCAAAAGTCGAAGCTGCCTGCGTGCCACATCCCCATGCGACACCGTAGCGCGGTCCATCGGTAAGAAATCCATTCAATATTCAGGCAATGATTTCCCGAACGACACCCTGCACGACAAGGCGACTGCAATACGCCGAAAGGTGGTGGTCAATGACCAGATCTTCTCTTTCCATCCGCGCGAAGCTGCTGATGCTGGTGGCAACTGCCAGCCTCGCCTGTATGGCGATCGCGGGCGCCGGGCTTTATCTCAGCTACAACCGCATGTATCAGGACCGCGTGGAAGCCCTGCGCTTCATGGTCGAGGCCGGACACAGCATGGCGGCCCGGTTCGAAAACGAGGTCGCGGCCGGACGCCTGACCCGCGACGAGGCACAGGCCCGCTTCAAGGATGCCTTCCTCGCCATCCGCTACAGCGGGGACGAGTATCTGTTCGCCCACACCTACGACAATGTCGGCTTCGCCCATGTCAACAAGGCATTGATGGGCAAGGATGTCTCCGGCATCAAGGACGCGGCCGGGGTGCCGGTCATCCCGGCGCTGATCGGCATCGTCAGGACCAAGGGCGAAGGCACCTACGCCTATGATTGGCCGCGCACGGTCGGCGGCAGCGAAACAGCGGTGAAGCTCGCCTATGTGAAGGGGTTCGAGCCCTGGCGGATCTTCATCGGCACCGGCGTCTTCATCGACGATCTGTGGACCGAGTTCCTGTCGCAGCTCTGGACCCTGCTCAGCGTCATCGCGGGCCTCGCCCTGCCGGCCATCGTCCTGCTGGCGCTGGTCGGGCACAACATCAGCGCCACCATCCGCTCGCTGGCCGACCGCATGCGGGCAATGGCCGATGGCGACCTGACTGTCACCTTCCCCGAAACCCGCCGCGGCGACGAGCTTGGCGACATGAGCCGCGCCACGCAGGTGTTCAAGGAGAACGCGCTGGCCAAGCAGCGGCTCGAGTCCGAACAGGCCGAACAGGCCCGCCGGGCCGAGGCGGACAAGCAGCGCGCCATCGCCGAACTGGCCGACCGCTTCGAACAGGCGGTGGGCGGCGTCATCCATGCGGTGGTCGAGCAGGCCGCCGGAATGGAAAGCCGCGCCAGCGCGGTGACCCAGGCGGCGGACCAGACCGGCCGGCTCGCCAGCGACGTCGCCGTGACGACGGAACAGACCTCCGCCAATGTCCAGACCGTTGCCGCCGCGACGGAGGAGCTGACGAGCTCCATCGGCGAGATCAGCCGGCAGGTCGGCCAGTCCTCGGAGATCGCCCGCGAGGCGGTCGGCATCGCCGAACGCGCCAACGGCAAGGTCGACGGGCTGGCGCAGGCCGTGCAACGGATCGGCGCGGTGGTGGAACTGATCAACTCCATCGCCAGCCAGACCAACCTGCTGGCGCTCAACGCCACCATCGAGGCCGCCCGCGCCGGGGATGCCGGCAAGGGCTTCGCCGTCGTGGCGCAGGAGGTCAAGGCGCTCGCCACCCAGACGGCGAAGGCGACAGAGGACATCGCGGTCCAGGTGGCCGACATCCAGTCGATGACCGGCGATGCGGTGGGAGAGTTGCAGGAGGTGGTCAGGGTCATCGGCCACATCAACGAGGTCGCCACCTCCATCGCGTCGGCCGTCGAGGAGCAGGGGGCCGCGACCCGCGAAATCAGCCGCAACATCCAGCAGGCCGCCCAGGGCACGCAGACCGTTTCCGACAGCATCGGCGGTGTCAACCAGGCCGCCAGCCAGAGCGGCAAGGTCGCATACGAAGTCCTGACCTCCGTCCGCCAGCTGTCCAGCCACACCGATTCGCTGAGCCACGAGGTGGACCGTTTCCTCACCCAGGTCCGCGCCGGATGACGGCCGCTTCGGTCTAAAGCCCGCTTTAGCTTATTGACGTTGACTTCCCCCTGCGCCCGTGGCGAAATCCGTTGGCGCAGGGGATTGTCCATGTCCGAACGGGATCGGGTTTACGGCGTGACGGAACTGGCGGCGGAGTTCGATCTCACGCCGCAGGCATTGCGCTTTTACGAGGAAAAAGGGCTGCTGACACCGCAGCGGGCCGGCGGGCGCCGGGTGTTCACCTACCGCGACCGCGCGCGGCTGATCCTGATCCTGAAATTCCGGCGGGTGGGATTCTCGCTGGAGCAGATCGCCGACTATCTCGCCCACTACCGCTCGGGCCGGCCCAGTGCCGGGCAGTATCGCGACGGGCTGCGGAAGATCCGCGCCCGGCTGGCCGAGCTTGAACGGATGCAGTCCGAAATCGCCGAGGTGATCGTCGAGCTGAAGGCGATGGAGGCCGACGCCGAGCGGCGGCTCGCCACCTGCATGCCCGACGAAGAGCCGATGCAGACGATAACCGAATAGCAGACAAATGAACCGGGAGTGAAACGATGCTGCGTGGAATGATGATGAACGAGCCGCTGCTGGTGACGTCGATCCTGCGTCATGCGGCGCTCTACCACGCCGACACCGAGATCGTGTCGCGCACCACCGAGGGGCCGATCCACCGCTACACCTATGCCGACGCCTGGGTCCGCGCGCAAAAGCTGGCGAACGCGCTGGCGGCGCTGGGGATGCAGCCGGGCGACCGCATCGGCACGCTGGCCTGGAACGGCTATCGCCATCTGGAATGCTATTACGGCATCGGCGGCTCGGGCATGGTCTGCCACACCATCAACCCGCGCCTGTTCCCGGAACAGATCGCCTACATCGTCAACCACGCCGAAGACCGGCTGCTGTTCACCGACCTGACCTTCGTTCCGCTGCTGGAGGGCATCGCCCAGGAGCTGAGCGGGCTGAAGGGCATCGTCGTGATGACCGACCGGGCCAACATGCCGGAATCCACCCTGCCCGGCCTGATGTGCTACGAGGATCTGCTGGCCGACCAGCCCGGCAGCTTCGACTGGCCGGATCTCGACGAGAACACGGCCTGCGGCATGTGCTACACCTCCGGCACCACCGGCAACCCGAAGGGCGTGCTGTACAGCCACCGCTCCTCCTACCTGCACGCGATGGCCGCCTGTATGCCGGACGTGTTCGGCCTGTCGGCCTCGGACGTGGTCCTGCCGGTGGTGCCGATGTTCCACGTCAACGCCTGGGGCATACCCTATGCCGCGCCGATGGTCGGCGCCAAGCTGGTCTTCCCCGGCGGCAAGCTGGACGGCGCCAGCCTGTACGAGCTGTTCGAGGCCGAGACGGTCACCAACACCGCCGGCGTGCCGACGGTCTGGCTCGCCCTGCTGAACTGGCTGGACGCGAACAGGAAGACGCTGACCAGCATGCGCCGCATCGCCATCGGCGGCTCCGCCTGCCCGCCGGTGATGATCCAGCGCTTCCGCGAGATGGGGGTGGAGGTGCTGCATGCCTGGGGCATGACGGAAACCAGCCCGCTCGGCCTCGCCAACATGCCGAAGAGCAAGCATGCGGGGCTGAGCGCCGACGAAGCGCTGGCGCTGGCCGCGAAGCAGGGGCGGCCGATCTGCGGCGTGCGGTTCCGCGTCGTCGACGGCTCGGGCAACGACGTGGCACGCGACGGCACCAGCTTCGGCCGGCTGCTGGTGCGCGGCTCCACCGTCTGCTCCGGCTATTTCGGCGTGACGGAAAGCCCGGCGCACCAGATGGTTCCGGGCTGGTTCGAGACCGGCGACGTGGTGACGATGGACGCCGACGGCTATGTCCAGATCGTCGACCGCACCAAGGACGTCATCAAGTCCGGCGGCGAGTGGATCAGCTCCATCGACCTGGAGAACATCGCCGTCGGCCATCCGGGTGTGCAGGAGGCCGCCGCCGTCGCCGTTCCCGACGAGAAATGGGGCGAACGCCCGGTGCTGGTCGTGGTGCGCAAGCCCGACTCGGCCCTGACCCGCGAGGAGCTGCTGGCGGTCTTCGAGGGCAAGGTCGCGAAGTGGTGCATCCCCGACGACGTCCGTTTCGTCGACGGCCTGCCCCACACCGCCACCGGCAAGCTGCTGAAGAGCGAGATCCGCCACATGGTGACCGGCCCCGAGGGGGTGTGATCCAGAAAAATGGGCCGGACGGCATGAACCGTCCGGCCCAGTGTCCTCGCGGGAGTGGCAAGGACGACGCACCCGAGGGAGGAGCGCGCAACCAAGGTCAATCTACCGGCAGACGGTTGAGGCTACTTGTTCGTCTGCGTCACAATGTCTCGAATTCACGCCATCGAGGCTTTTTCAGCGATCGGACCGCACCCGCTCCACGGCGTCGCGCCAGCCGTCATAGAGGCGGTCGCGCTTGCCCTGTTCCATGCGCGGGTCGAAGCGGCGCTCGCTGCCCCAGGCGTCGGAAACCGACTCCAGCCCGTTGAACACGCCGACCCGCAGCGCCGCAAGGCAGGCGGCGCCCAGCGCCGTGGTCTCGATCACCTTCGGGCGCTCCACCGGCATGTTCAGCAGGTCGGCCAGGAATTGGCAGAGCCAGTCGTTGGCGGCCATGCCGCCGTCGACGCGCAGCGCATTGATGGTGCCGCCCCAATCGCCCGCCATCGCCTCCATCAGGTCGCGGGTCTGGTAGGCGACGGCCTCCAGCGCCGCGCGGGCGATGTGGGCCGGGCCGACGTCCAGCGTCATGCCGAAGATCGCGGCGCGGGCCTCCGAATCCCAGTGCGGCGCGCCCAAGCCCACGAAGGCCGGGACGAAATAGACGCCGTGGCTGTCGGGCACGCGGGTGGCCATGTCGTCGGTCTGGCTGGCGTGGGTGATGATGCCGATGCCGTCGCGCAGCCACTTGATCGCGGCTCCCGCCACGAAGATCGAGCCTTCCTGCGCATAGGCCGCCTTGCCGTTCAGACGGTAGGCGACCGTGGTCAGCAGCCGGTTCTTCGACACCACCGGCGTCTCGCCGGTGTTGATCAGCGCGAAGCAACCGGTGCCGTAGGTCGATTTCGCCATGCCCGGCGTCAGGCAGGCTTGTCCGAAAGCCGCCGCCTGCTGGTCGCCCGCCACGCCGGCGATGGGGATCGGCCGGCCGAGCAGCTCCGGATCGGTCTCACCGAAATCGTCGGAGCTGTCGAGCACCCGCGGCAGCATGGCGCGCGGCACACGGAACAGCCTCAGCAGCTCGTCGTCCCAATCCTGGGCATGGATGTCGAACAGCATGGTGCGCGAGGCGTTGGTCGCGTCGGTCGCATGCACCCGGCGGCCGGTCAGGTGGTAGATCAGGAAACTGTCGATGGTGCCGAAGCACAGCTCGCCCCGCTCGGCCCGCGCGCGGGCGCCCGGCACATGGTCGATAATCCAGGCGATCTTGGTGGCGGAGAAATAGGCGTCGATCAGCAGGCCGGTCTTGGAACGCACCAGTTCGGCATGGCCGTCGGCAACCAGATCGTGGCAGAGCGGCGCGGTGCGGCGGTCCTGCCAGACGATGGCGCGGTGGATCGGCTCGCCGGTCGCGCGGTCCCACACCACGGCGGTTTCGCGCTGGTTGGTGATGCCGATGGCGGCGATGGATGCCACATCGATTCCGGCATTCTCCACCGCCCCGCGCGCCACGGCGCGGACATCGCGCAGGATGTCGGACGGATCATGCTCGACCCAGCCGTCGCCGGGGTAATGCTGCGGAAACTCGCGCCGCGCCTCGGCCAGCGGCCTCCCCCGGCCGTCGAACAGGATCGCCCGCGACGAGGTGGTGCCCTGGTCGATGGCGAGGATGTGACCGGCCTTGCTCATGGTGCGTGTCCCCCAATTATCCAATTTTCGCGCGTCTCCCCCTCTCCCCCCGGGGAGAGGGGATATTCAGGAAAACAAGAATGGGGCGACGGCGTGCCGCCGCCCCAAGGTTCACTCCCGGCGCAACCAGGACGTCAGCCGGGAGGGAGAACCATGGACCGCACCCGTCGTTACTGGGCGCGGCCTTCCTTCCAGGCCTTCAGCAGGTCGTCATAGGCGATGGTCTGACCCTTGGGCTTCTCGTTGTCGAGCTTGGCCTTCGGGGCGCCGGGGGCGGCGAACCACTCCTTGGCGTCCTTCTTCGGGTTCAGCTTGGGCGCGCACTCGCCACCGATGTTGGCGCGCTCCATGCGGGCCAGCACCTGCTCCATCTGCTCGGCGAGATTGTCCATCGCCTGCTGCGGGGTGCGCTCACCCGTCACGGCTTCGGCGATGTTCTGCCACCACAGCGGGGCCAGCTTCGGATAGTCCGGCACGTTGGTGCCGGTCGGGGTCCAGGAAACGCGGGCCGGGCTGCGGTAGAACTCGACCAGACCGCCCAGCTTCGGAGCAACCTGGGTCATCGCCTCGGACCGGATGTCGCTGTCGCGGATCGGCGTCAGGCCGACCAGGGTCTTCTTCAGCGACGCGGTCTTCGACACGGTGAACTGGGCGTAGAGCCAGGCGGCCTTGCGACGCTCGGCCGGGGTGGACTTCAGCAGCGTCCAGGACCCGACGTCCTGGTAGCCGAGCTTCATGCCCTGCTCCCAGTAGGGCCCGCGCGGCGAGGGGGCCATGCGCCATTTCGGCGTGCCGTCGGCATTGACCACCGGCAGGCCCGCCTTGGTCATGTCGGCGGTGAAGGCGGTGTACCAGAAGATCTGCTGGGCGACCGCGCCCTGGGCCGGCACCGGGCCGGCTTCGGAGAAGGTCATGCCCGAGGCTTCCGGCGGGGCGTACTTCTTCAGCCAGTCGATGTATTTGGTCAGCGAATAGACGGCAGCCGGGCCGTTGGTATCGCCGCCGCGCGCGACCGAGGCGCCGGACGGACGGCAGCCCTCGACGCGGAGGCCCCACTCGTCCACCGGCTTGCCGTTCGGCAGGCCCTTGTCGCCGGCGCCGGCCATCGACAGCCACGCATCGGTGAAGCGCCAGCCGAGCGACGGATCCTTCTTGCCGTAATCCATGTGACCGTAGACGCGGACGCCGTCGATCTCCTTCACGTCGTTGGTGAAGAACTCGGCGATGTCCTCATAGGCCGACCAGTCGAGCGGGACGCCCAGATCGTAGCCGTACTTGGCCTTGAACTTCTCCTTCAGGTCGGGACGGGCGAACCAGTCGGCACGGAACCAGTAGAGGTTGGCGAACTGCTGGTCGGGCAGCTGGTAGAGCTTGCCGTCCGGGCCGGTGGTGAAGCTGGTGCCGATGAAATCCTTGAGATCCAGCGTCGGCAGGGTGACGTCCTTGCCCTCGCCCGTCATGAAGTCGGACAGGGCGACCGCCTGGCCGTAGCGGACATGGGTGCCGATCAGGTCGCTGTCGTTGACGTAGGCGTCATAGACGTTGCGCCCCGACTGCATCTGCGTCTGCAGCTTCTCGATGACGTCGCCTTCCTGGATCAGGTCGTGCTTCAGCTTGATGCCGGTCAGCTCGCTGAACAGTTTGGCCAGAGTCTTCGATTCATATTCGTGCGTGGTGATGGTTTCGGAGACGACGTTGATCTCCATGCCCTTGTAGGGCTCGGCCGCCTTCACGAACCATTCCAGCTCCTTCATCTGCTCGTCCTTGGACAGCGTGGAGGGCTGGAGTTCCTCGATGATGCGCTTGGCGACGGCTTCCTGTTCCGGCGTCATGGCGGCGGACGGCGCCGCCGACCCCATCGCCATCAGAACGCCGATGCCGCCGGCCATCACCGCGCCGGACAGACGGCGCCGCAGAGTCTGGTGCTGAAGCATGGTTCCTCCCACTTGATCGACTTGATGTCGGGTTGACGTTTCGTATTGCTCTTAACGGCGGGAACACCCGCTCTTCCCGTCATCTGCCGCCTTGGCGGCAGTGACGCATTCCGTTTCCCCTCCCTTAACCCTGCCATTGCCCCTTCCCCGACCCTCCCCCGCTGAAGCGGGAGCGGGAGCCTTGCGGAAGGGCGGCGGCAGTCCCCTCCACCGCCAGAGGCGGGGGAGGGTTAGGGAGGGGGCGATGTACTGTACCTCCTCCCTCAGCCGAACCGGATCACCAGTGCGATCCACGCGAGCGAGACCGCGAAGGCGCCCCACAGCGACATGTCGGTCGCAGCGAGCCAGCCCAGATGGATGAAGGCGCTGCTGAGCAGGCCGATGAACAGCCGGTCGCCGCGGGTGGTGCGCATCGGCAGGAAGCCCTTGGCCTCCACCGTCGGCGACATCACCTCCCACACCGTCATGCCGGCCAGCATCAAAGCGATGCAGAGGAAGAAGATCGCGGTCGGCGCGGTCCACGCCATCCATTCCATGTCCATGACGCGGGGCCTCCCTTAGACGCGACCCAGGGCGAAGCCCTTGGCGATGTAGTTGCGGACGAACCAGATCACCAGCGCGCCCGGCAGGATGGTCAGCACGCCGGCGGCGGCCAGCAATCCCCAGTCCATGCCAGACGCGCTGACGGTGCGGGTCATGGTGGCGGCGATCGGCTTGGCATCGACCGAGGTCAGCGTGCGGGCCAGCAGCAGCTCCACCCAGCTGAACATGAAGCAGAAGAAGGCGGTGACGCCGACCCCGGCCCGGATCATCGGCAGGAAGACCGTGCCGAAGAAGCGCGGGAAGCTGTAGCCGTCGATGTAGGCCATCTCGTCCATCTCGCGCGGCACGCCGGACATGAAGCCTTCCAGGATCCAGACCGCCAGCGGCACATTGAACAGGCAGTGGGCCAGCGCCACCGCGATGTGCGTGTCGAACAGCCCGACCGTCTGGTAGAGCTGGAAGAAGGGCAGCAGGAACACGGCCGGCGGCGCCATCTTGTTGGTCAGCAGCCAGAAGAAGACGTGCTTGTCGCCGATGAAGCGGTAGCGCGAGAAGGCATAGGCCGCCGGCAGAGCCACCGACAGCGAGATGATGGTGTTCAGCGTCACATAATAGATCGAGTTGATGTAGCCGCTGTACCAGCTGGGATCGGTGAAGATGACCGCGTAATTGCGCAGCGTCGGGTTGTGCGGATACAACGTCAGGCCCGACAGGATCTCCTCGTTCGTCTTGAAGGACATGTTGACCATCCAGTAGATGGGCAGCATGAGGAAGACGATGTAGCAGACCAGAATGATCGTTCTTTTCGATACCCCCGCCGAGGAACGGCGGATGTTGGCCGGCGCCGACAGCGAACCGGGAGCGAGAACCGCGGCCTTGCTCATTTCTTCTCTCCCTCGCCGGTGCGGGTGATGATGGTGTAGAAGATGAAGCTGAACAGCAGCACGATCAGGAAGTAGACGATGGAGAAGGCCGCGGCCTTGCCGATGTCGAACTGACCCACCGCCATCTGCGTCAGATACTGGCTGAGGAAGGTGGTGGAGTTGCCGGGACCGCCGCCGGTCAGCACGAAGGGCTCGGTGTAGATCATGAAGCTGTCCATGAAGCGCAGCAGAACCGCGATGATCAGGACGCCGCGCATCTTCGGCAGCTGGATGTAACGGAACACCGCCCATTTCGACGCGCCATCGATCTTGGCCGCCTGATAGAAGGCCGGCGGGATCGACTGCAGGCCGGCGTAGCACAGCAGCGCCACCAGGCTGGTCCAGTGCCAGACGTCCATGACCAGCACGGTCAGCCAGGCGTCCAGCGAGTTGTTGGTGTAGTTGTACTCGATGCCGATGGCGCGGAAGGTGGCGCCCAGCAGGCCGATGTCGCCGCGGCCGAAGATCTGCCAGATGGTGCCGACCACGTTGAACGGGATCAGCAGCGGCAGGGCCAGCAGCACCAGCGTCAGCGACGTCTTAGCGCTGCGACCGCCGGGCATGCCGAGCGCGATCAGGATGCCCAGCGGGATCTCGATTGCCAGCACCGCCAGCGAATAGACGATCTGGCGCACCAGCGCATCGTGCAGCCGCTCGTCGGCCAGCACCACTTCGAACCATTCGGTGCCGACGAAGAAGGTCTGGCCGGGGCCGAAGATCTCCTGCACCGAATAATTGACCACCGTCATCAGCGGGATCACCGCGCTGAAGGCGACGATCAGAAAGACCGGGATGATCAGGAACCAAGCCCGGTTGTCGTGGACCTTATCCATGGCTCTTGGCTCCTTAACCGACCAGATGGCTGTCGCGGTAGAGCTTGGTCCACCGGGTGGGGAAACGGATCGCGGCATCCAGCGCCGGGATCTCCTGCTCCTCGCTCAGCCGGGCCTTCAGCGTGTGGCTGCCCAGCCGGACCGTCGCCATCTTGGAGGTGCCGAGATCGTCCACACCGGTGACCTGCACCGGGATGGCGCCGGCACTCCCGCTGCGGGTCAGCTCCAGGAACTCCGGCCGGATGCCCAGCTCGAACTTGCCGCCAACCGTCGGAACGGCACGATCCGGCAGCGGGATGGCGATCCCATCGACCAGCGCATGGTCGTTGCCCAGCGTGCAGGGCATCAGGTTGATGCCGGGGCTGCCGATGAAATAGCCGACGAAGGTGTGCAGCGGATTCTCGAACAGCTCCTGCGGGGTGCCGAGCTGGACCATCGCGCCTTCGTACATCACCGCGACCTTGTCGGCGAAGGTCAGCGCCTCCACCTGATCGTGGGTCACATAGATCATGGTCAGGCGGTATTCCTCATGGATCTGGCGCAGCTTGCGGCGCAGGATCCATTTGGTGTGCGGGTCGATGACGGTCAGCGGCTCGTCGAACAGGATGGCCGCCACGTCCGAACGCACCAGACCACGGCCCATGGAGATCTTCTGCTTGGCGTCCGGCGTCAGGCGCTGGGCGCGCTTCTTCAGGTCGGCGGTCAGGTCCAGCGCCTCCGCCACCTGCCGCACCCGGCGGTCGACATCCGCCTCCGGAACCTTGCGGTTGCGCAGGGGGAAAGCGAGATTCTCGTACACCGTCATGGTGTCGTAGATGACCGGGAACTGGAACACCTGAGCGATGTTGCGCTCTTCCGGCGTGCAGCGGGTCACGTCCAGCCCGTCGAACAGCACCCGCCCCTCGCTGGGCACCAGCAGGCCGGAGATGATGTTCAGCAGCGTGGACTTGCCGCAGCCCGACGGCCCCAGCAGCGCATAGGCCTTGCCGTCCTCCCATTCCTGCGACAGGCGGCGCAGCGCGTAGTCCTCAGGCCTGGTCGGATGCGGGTGATAGGAGTGGCCGAGATTGTCGAATTGGATGGTCGCCATCGCTCCCGCCCCTCACGCGATGTTGCGCAGCGCGCCGCGCCGCCAGTTGGGTGCCGCCACCAGTTGCCCGGCGGTGGAGAAGACGAAGATGCGGTCGGGATCGGCATAGACCTGGATCTCGCTGCCGATGGGATGGCTGTGCACCCCGTCCTCGCGGGCGATCAGCGTGGTTCCGCCATGGCGCAGATGGATGAAGGTCTCCGACCCGCTGATCTCCGACAGCTCCACCCGGCCCGTGATCGGCACCAGCCGCTCGTTCCGGCGCAGCACCGTCAGGTGGTTGGCGCGGATGCCGACCTTGCAGGGGCCGGCCGGCAGGTTGCGGTCATGGGCAGACAGCGGCAGGCTGGTGCCGTCCGACAGCGCGACCCGGTCGTTGGTCAGGATCGCGTCCACCACATTCATCGGCGGATCGCTGAACACCTCGGCGCAGTCCAGCGAGATGGGGGCATGGAACACGTCGCCGGTCGGCCCGGTCTGCAGCATCCGCCCCTCATGCAGCACCGTCACGGAACCGCCGAGGATCAGCGCCTCCTGCGGTTCGGTGGTGGCGTAGACGACGGTGGTCTTGCCGTCCGCGAAGATGTCGCGCAGTTCGGCGCGCAGCTCCTCGCGCAGCTTGTAGTCCAGGTTGACCAGCGGCTCGTCCAGCAGAAGCAGGCCGGCGCCCTTCACCAGTGCGCGGGCGATGGCGCAGCGCTGCTGCTGGCCGCCCGACAGTTCGGCCGGAAGCCGTTCCAGGAAGGGGTCGATCCGCAGCATGGCGGCGGTGCGGCGCACCTTGGCGTCGATCTCCGCCTTGTCCTTGCCCTGGCGGCGCAGCGGAGAGGCGATGTTCTCGTAGACCGTCATCGCCGGATAGTTGATGAACTGCTGATAGACCATCGCCACGTCGCGATGGCGCACCGACGTGCCGGTGACGTCCTTGCCGTTCTCCAGCACGCGGCCAGAATTGGGCGCGTCCAGCCCCGCCATCAGCCGCATCAGCGTCGTCTTGCCGGCCAGCGTCCGCCCCAGCAGCACGTTGAAGCTGCCGGGTTGCAGCTCCAGCGACAGGGGGTGGAGATGCTGCTCGGCGCCGATGCGCTTCGCCACGCCTTCCAGTGTGAGTGTCACCGCAATCCTCCCATCGACCGCAGGGTGGCGGTATCGCCGCTCGTATCCCTGTTGGCCGTTGCTTCGCGGCGCCGGTCGAACCAGCCACCGATGGCTTCCCGGACATTTGCGTCCAGGTGCAGCCCAAGTTTGGAGCGCCGCCACAGGAAGTCGTCGCCGGTCATGGCGAACTCCTCCCGCGCGGCATAGTCGAGTTCGGCCTCATGGACGCCGCCCCCGAAATCGATGCCCAGGTCGCCCAGCGCCTTGGCGTCGCCCAGCAGCCGCTCGACCCGCGTGCCGTAGGCCCGCGCCAGCCGGTAAGCCAGCGCATCGGGCAGCCAGGGCCGGCTGCGCTTCAGACCGGCCAGGAAGCCGGCGAAATCGGCATTGGCGATGTCGCCGCCGGGCAGCGGCACGTCGGCCGTCCAGGTGACGCCGTCCTTGCCGAGCGCCTTGCCGAGCTTCTCCGTCGCCTCCTCCGCCAGCCGGCGGAAGGTGGTGATCTTGCCGCCGAAGATCGACAGCATCGGCGCCTCGCCGGCCGGCTCGTCCATCTCCAGCACATAGTCGCGGGTGACGGCCGAGGCGTTGCCGCTGGCGTCGTCGAACAGCGGCCGGACGCCGCTGTAGGTCCACACCACGTCCGCCTCGCGCACGGGCTTTGCGAAATAGCGCGACACCGCCCGGCACATGTAGGTGATTTCCTCCGCGCTGATCGCCACCGCGCCGGGATCGCCCGAGTAATCGAGGTCGGTGGTGCCGATCAGGGTGAAGTCGCGCTCGTACGGGATGGCGAAGACGATGCGGCGGTCGTCGTTCTGGAAGATGTAGGCGTGGTCGCCTTCGAACATCTTGTGAACGACGATGTGGCTGCCCTTGACCAGACGAACCGACTTGTCGACGGTGACGCCGGTGCGCTTGGCGATCATCTCGCGCACCCAGGGGCCGGCGGCATTGACCAGCGCGCGGGCGCGGACGGTACGGGCGGCGCCCGTGTTCACGTCGACCAGCGTCGCTTCCCACAGGCCGTTGCGGCGGACCGCCTTGTCACAGCGGGTGCGGGTCAGGATTTCCGCCCCGCGGGCCTGCGCGTCCATCGCGTTCAGCACGACCAGCCGGCTGTCCTCCACCCAGCAGTCCGAATATTCGAACGCCTTGGTGAAGCCGCCCGCCAGCGGCCTTCCCGCCGGCGAGCTGGTCAGGTCGACGCCGTGCGAGCCCGGCAGCAGCTTGCGCTTTCCCAGATGATCGTAAAGGAACAGACCGATGCGCACCATCCAGGCCGGGCGCATGCTGCTGTCATGGGGCAGGACGAAGCGCATCGGCCAGATGATGTGGGGGGCCGCACGCAGCAGCACCTCCCGCTCCTGCAGCGCTTCGCGCACCAGGCGGAACTCGTAATATTCGAGATAGCGCAGGCCGCCGTGAATCAGCTTGGTGCTGGCCGACGAGGTGGCGCCCGCAAGGTCGCCCTGTTCGCACAGCACCACGGACATCCCGCGCCCGACCGCATCGCGGGCGATCCCCGCCCCGTTCACGCCGCCGCCGACGATCAGCAGATCGGTCACCGCCGTATCGGTCGCTCCGAGCCGGCCGTCCGTTCCTGCTGGGCTCGCGTTTGCCATGGGTTCCTCTCCGTACCGCGCCGGTTCCTTGCGAACCCGGCAGCTTTCGTTTCGGAACATATGATGTTCGTTCGCGTTTGAAAAGGAAAATGTTTGTTCAGCTGACCATGTTTTGGAGGCTACGCCGGATCTTGCCGTTTTCCTATCGGAAATAAGGCCGACCCGGCATTCCGCGCGCCCGGCCCGCGCGCCCGGCGGATCATGCCGCCCGAATATGGCCGAGCAGACGGTCGATATCGTCGCTCAGGCTTTCGGAACGTTGCGAAAGCGCGCGGGTGGCGTCCACCACCTCGGCGGCGGCACTGCCGGTGCGGTTCACCGCGTCGTCCACCGAAACCACCGTGTCGGCGATGCTCTGCACCGCTTCGGAGGCATGGTTGATGCTGCGCGCGATCTCGTCGGTGGCGGCGGATTGCTCCTCCACCGCGGCCGCGACCATGGCGGTGATCTCGTCGATGCGGCCGATGGTGCGGCCGATGTCGTCGATGGCCGACACGGCACCCTGCGCGGTGGTCCGCACCGCCTGGACCTGCTGGGCGATCTCCTCCGTCGCCTTGGCGGTCTGGCCGGCAAGGCTGCGCACTTCCTCCGCCACCACGGCGAAGCCCTTGCCGGCGTCGCCGGCCCGCGCAGCCTCGATGGTGGCATTCAGCGCCAGCAGGTTGGTCTGGCCGGCGATGGCGTTGATCATGCCGACCACGTCGCCGATCTTCTGCGCAGCGGCGGCCAGCGCCGTCATCAGTTCGTTGGTGCTGCGCGCCTCCTCCACCGCGCTGCGGGCGATCTGGCTGGAATCGCCGACCCGCCGGGTGATCTCGCCGATGGAGGCCGACAGCTGGCCGGCGGTGGCGGCAACCGTCTGCACGTTGGTTGCAGTGTCGGCGACCGCGGCGCGCACGTCGGTCATGCGGCGGCAGGTCTGCTCGGCGGTGGCGGACATGCCCTCCGACGCCGCGCGCATGTCGGCCGAGGCGGCGGTGATGTGGCGCGAGGCCTCCTTCACGCTGGCCTCGATGCTGGCGGTGATGGTCTGGATGGTGCGCGACCGCTCGGCATCGGCGGCCTGCTTGATTGCGTCCTGTTCCTCCTGCAGGCGGGCGATCTCGGCGCTCTTGTCACGGAAGAGACCGACGATTCCCGCCATCTCCGCGATCTCGTCGCGCCCGCCGACCCTGGCATCGGCCGTCAGGTCGCCGCCGGCGACGGCCCGCATGGCGTCGATCACCCGCATCAGGCGGCGGGTCAGCCGGTTGCGGACATAGAACCAGACGATCAGCAGGCTGGAGACCACCACCACCGCGGCGGCGGTTCCCTGGACGGCGACGGCGCCGGCAATCGCCGTTTCCGTCCGCGCCACGTCGGCGCCGGTGCGGTCCTGCTGGTGGGCGACCACCGCTTCGATGGTGCCGTTCAGGTCGGCGGTCAGCCGCACCGTCTCGGCCAGCGCGCTTTCGATGTCGGCGGTGATGCGCGCCTGTTCGTCGCGCAGGCGGAAGACGCTGCCGGCCCCGCTGCCGAAGGCGGCCAGCCCGTCGCGTGCCTTGACCAGCGCCGGCCGGTCCGGGCTGTCCTTGGGCATCGCGCCGATGGCGTTGTCGACACGCAGCAGCGCCCAATTGTACTTTGACCGGATGTTGTTGAGCGTCGCCCCATGCGGCACGCTGGAGGCGGCGGCGATCATCCCGAAGGCGAGGTTGCCGTTGGCCTGCACGCCCATCAATTGGGTGATGACCGGCAGCTCCTCCTGAGCCAGCCGGCGGCCCAGGCCGGTGGCGGTTTCGACCGCCTGCGCCGCCGCCAGATCGTCCACCACGTTGTTGACCGACAGGGTCGACACCTCCAGCAGCGGCGCCACCAGATCGGTGAAGTCCTCGTGCGCCATCACCGCGTCGGCCACCAGGGCGTTGAGCTTCTCCTCCATCGCCAGCCGTTCGGCGGTGCGCTTGCCCAGCGTGTCCAGCGCCGTCCCCATGCGCTCCACCAACCCGGCCACCGAGTCGGCATCGGCGGAAGCGCCGCCCGCATCGCCCCGCATCGCCGCGATGCGCTCGCGCAGGCCCGCCAGCCGCCGGGACAGGCCGCCCATCCGCTCCTCCAGCTGTGCAGCGTCGCCCGAGGCGGCCACCGCGGGCGCATCGGCGGCGATGGCCGTGCTGTCCTTGGCCAGATTGAGCGAGCGGACGATGGCCGGCACGCTGCTGCGGCCGATCTGGTCCATCGACCGCCCGGTTTCGGTCAGCGACCACCAGCCCATCAGGCTGGCGAAGGCGGCCAGCAGAGCCACCCCGCCGAAGGCCAGGAACAGACGCCCCTGAATGCCGAGCCGTGCCCGGCCGTCCCGTCGCGGACGGCCGTCCCCTTGCATAGGCATATGCGTCATATTCCTCTCCTATAGGTTATCTTCTTGGCAGCGGACCGGGCTCTTTTTTGTATCCCGGCAATGTTACTGAATGGCGTTGGCGGTGGTGACTCGCGGCAAACCCTGAATTGCCCGCAGACGCGTGGGGCGGCAGCGAAACCACCGCTGCATCTCATAGCATGCGCGTTTATTTTCGTAAAGAAACATGCTTGTGTTGCGAACAATATCCAGCGTACGGTGCCGCAGGCTCCTTGAGCGATGGAATCGGCCGGCTTGCACGGGTTGCACGGCAGGGACGGACGGTTTTCGCTTTGACCCATTCCGCGCATCTGATCCACTGAAGCCCCTCAACGACCGGAGACAGCCCCCCGATGGATGCGCGCCTGGACGCCGAACGCCGCCAGCAGGAAATCGTGGCCCTGGTCCATGCCAAGGGCATGGTGCAGATCCAATGGCTGGCCGAGCATTTCGACGTCACGCCGCAGACCATCCGCCGCGACATCGAACATCTGGCCGGCCAGTCCGCCGTCCGGCGTTTCCGCGGCGGCGTCACCGTGCCGTCGAGCGTTGAGAACATCGCCTATTCCACCCGCCAGACCCTGATGGCCGAGGAAAAGCGCCGCATCGCCGAGATGGTCGCCCGCCATGTGCCGGAGGACGCCTCGCTGTTCCTCAACATCGGCACGACGACGGAGGCGGTGGCCCAGGCCCTGCTCGGCCACAAGCGGCTGCGGGTTCTGACCAACAACCTGAACGTCGCCACCATCCTGCACAAGAACACCAACTTTGCGCTCTCCATCGCCGGCGGCCTCGTGCGCGAGCGCGACGGCGGAATCATCGGCGAGGCGACGGTGGAGTTCATCCGCCGCTACAAGGTCGACATCGGCATCATCGGCATCAGCGGCATCGATTCCGAAGGCGACCTGCTGGATTACGACGAGCAGGAAGTGCGCGTTGCCCGCGCCATCATCGAAAGCTCGCGCCGGGTCTTCCTGGTCACCGACCACACCAAGTTCGGCCGCAACGCCATGATCCGCATGGCAGACGTCAGCGTGCTCGACGCCCTGTTCACCGACCGCCTGCCGCCGCCGGAACTGATGGAGGTGCTGGGCAACGCCGACTGCCAGGTCCATGTCGCGGACGGCAGCGAGCCGGCGAATGGTGACGGCGAGGATGCGGAGGAGTGAGGCGAATTCGCCTGATTCGGCGAAACAGCTTCAAACGCCGCCCCCCACCCGCGACCCCGTTGCCGCTTGCCGAAGCGGGGCATCGCCTCCACTCTGTGTTGTTGGGCCTGATGAAAACGGTTGGCCCGGCAAACAGAGAAGAGTAGGTGTGCGGTGATCATCGAAAGCGACCTCAAGCTCGACTTCAAGGATGTTCTGATCCGGCCGAAACGCAGCACGCTGCAGAGCCGCAACGATGTTGACGTCAACCGGACCTTCACCTTCCTGCACACCCAGCGCGACTGGACCGGCTTCCCGCTGATCGCCGCCAACATGGACGTCACCGGCAGCATGGGCATGGCCCGCGCCCTGTCGCGCTTCGGCGCCATGACCGCCCTGCACAAGCATTACAAGGCGGATGAACTGGTCGCCTTCTTCCAGAAGGAGGCGGAATCCGCCGTCCAGTCGAACGTCTTCTATTCGATGGGCATCGCCGACGCCGACCATGACAAGTTCCGGGCGGTGAAGGCCAAGGCGCCGGTGGGGAAGATCTGCCTGGACGTCGCCAACGGCTATACCGAGCGCTTCGTCGAGGTGATCGCCCGGCTGCGCGAGGAGAATCCGGACACCGTCATCATGGCCGGCAACGTCGTCACCGGCGACATGACGGAGGCGCTGCTGCTGGCCGGCGCCGACATCGTCAAGGTCGGCATCGGGCCGGGATCGGTCTGCACCACCCGCAAGATGACCGGCGTCGGCTATCCCCAGCTGTCGGCCATCATCGAATGCGCCGACGCCGCGCACGGGCTGAAGGGGCAGGTCTGCGGCGACGGCGGCTGCACGGTGCCGGGCGACATCTCCAAGGCCTATGGCGCCGGCGCCGACTTCGTCATGCTGGGCGGCATGCTGGCCGGCCATGACGAATGCGAGGGCGAGATCCGCTACGAGGACCGCGACGGCAACCGGGTGCCCGTCGCCATGACCTTCTACGGCATGTCGTCGGACACGGCGATGCACAAATATTCCGGCGGCGTCGCCTCCTACCGCGCCTCGGAAGGCAAGACGGTGGATGTCCCCTACCGCGGCCCGGTGGAGAACACGATGCAGGAGATCATGGGCGGCGTGCGCAGCATGATGACCTACATCGGCGCCACCCGGCTGAAGGAAGTGCCGAAACGCACCACCTTCGTCCGCGTCGGCGCCCAGCTGAACACCGTGTTCGGGGGCTGATCCGCGCCGGTGCCGCCCCCAAGCCGCATGGCTGATCCCTGCCGGCAGCCCGGTCCGATTCTTGTCTCTTGGTCCCGTTCCGTTCTACTGCTTGGGTGAACAGCGAATCGGATCATCGCGGGAACGAGAGTGCTTATGGACGGGGTGCCCGGCAGCGGAGCGGAGGTGATCCGCGCGCAGTTGCCGACCCTGCCGGACACGCCCGGCGTCTATCGGATGCTGGCGGCCGACGGGTCGGTCCTTTATGTCGGCAAGGCGAAGAACCTGAAGCGCCGGGTGGCCAGCTACACCCGGACCGACGGGCTGCCCAACCGCACCCGGCGGATGGTGGCGCTGACCCGCTCCATGGAATTCGTCACCACCCATACAGAGGCCGAGGCGCTTCTGCTGGAAGCGAACCTGATCCGCAGCCTGCTGCCGCCCTTCAACATCCTGGTGAAGGACGACCGATCCTTTTCCTACATCGTCATTGGCCCAAGTAATAAAAGGGGCGGCCACGACTTCCCCCGCCTGATACAGCATCGCGGCAGCGCCGAGCGCCGCGGCACGACAGGCAAGGGCAACCGCCGGGACTCCGACCTGTTCGGCCCCTATGCCTCGCCGCATCTGGTCGGCATGACCATCGCCGCCCTGCAGCGCGCCTTCCTGCTGCGGACTTGCGACGACGGGGTGTTCGCCTCGCGCACCCGCCCCTGCCTGCAACACCAGATCAAGCGCTGCTCCGCCCCCTGCGTCGGCCGCGTCAGCGAGGGGGACTATGCCGATCAGGTGCAGGGCGTGCGCGACGTGCTGTCCGGCCGCAGCGCCGAGGTGCAGGCGGAGTTCGCCCGCCACATGCTCGACAGCTCCGACCGGCTGGAATACGAGGACGCCGCCCGCTGGCGCGACCGCATCCGCGCCCTGAGCGCGCTGCAAAGCCGCCAGGACATCAATCTGGAGGACACGCTGGGCGATGCCGACGTGCTGGCCCTGCACCGCGAGGGTGGAGCGGCCTGCGTCCAGGCCTTCTTCTTCCGCGGCGGCCGCAATCAGGGCACCCGCGCCTTCTTCCCCCGCATCGACGCGGAGGAAGAACCCGGCGACATCCTGGCCGCCTTCGCCGCCCAACTCTATGCCGACACCCCGCCGCCGGCCCTGCTGCTGCTGAGCGATCCCATCGGGTCACCAGAGTTGCTTGAGGAAGCGCTCAGCCTGTCGGCCGGCCACCGCGTTGCCGTGGAATGCCCGAAGCGCGGGCCGAAGCGCCGTGCGGTCGAACACGCGCAGACCAACGCCCGCGACGCTCTCGGCCGCCGGCTGGCCGAGCGGTCCACCCAGGCGACGCTGCTGGAGGGGGTGGCGCGCGTCTTCGGCCTGCCCGCCACCCCACGCCGCATCGAGATCTACGACACCTCGCACATCCAGGGGTCCTTCCCGGTCGGCGCCATGGTGGTGGCCGGGCCGGAGGGGTTCCAGCGCAACGCCTACCGCCGCTTCTACATCCGCGATCCCGAGGCCGCCGGCGACGATTACGCCATGCTGCGCGAGACCTTCACCCGCCGTTTCCACCGCAGCAGTGGGGCCGGCCGCGATTCCGGACCCGATTCTGCCCAGTGGCCCGACCTCGTCCTGATCGACGGCGGACTCGGCCAATTGAACGCGGTGAAGGACGAATTGGCGATGCTGCGGATCACCGATATCCCGCTGGTCGCCATCGCCAAGGGGCCGGAGCGCAATGCCGGGCGCGAGCGTTTCTTCCGCCCCGGCCAGCCGCCGCTGACCCTGGCGCCCAACGACCCGGTGCTGCATTTCCTGCAAAGGCTGCGCGACGAGGCCCACCGCACCGCCATCGACAGCCACCGCGCCCGCCGCATGAAGGCGATGTCGCACACCCGGATCGACGGCATTCCCGGCATCGGTCCGACCCGCAAGAAGGCACTGCTCCACCATTTCGGCAGCGCCACCGCCGTGGCATCCGCCGGGCTGAAGGATCTCGAAGCCACGCCCGGCATCAGCGCCGCCATGGCGCGAAAGCTCTATGAGCATTTCCACGGATAGGCCTCCACGCCGAATCCGTGTCCAGTCTTGCTCGCGGCAAGTCCGGAACAAATACATCTCAGCATTGCGTTCGATCTCAAGAACACTTCATCGCGGCGCGGGGGCACCGGGACAGCATCGATCAGTGTTTTTATAAAATTTAAATCATGCTGTGCTTGGATAATTTTCCGGCGAGTGCTCGGAAGGATGGCGCACATGCAACCGCCCTTTCCAGTCTCCATTTCCTGCCCAGATCACATTCGAGGTGAAGGACATGCTGGCCGACTGGCAAATCCAAACGAAGACGGCTGCCGCCGGTGCGGTGGTCGGGCTCTTTTCCGTGGTGACCGCCGCCGCCGGATTCTACGCCCTGGACCGCACGGAACGGGCCATCGGCGATCTGGTCCGCACCCAGAAGGAACAGCTCAGCGCCTTCGACATGCGCATCGACATCATCGCGTTGAGCCGGATGGAATATGAGCTGGGCAACGATCCGTCCCAAGCCGACAAATTCACGGCGCAGGCGGACAAACGCATCGCCGAAATGAAGGAGCGGCTGGCCGGGATGTCCTCCCCCACCGACCGCGAGCGGACGGCGAAGGTCGACGCGATCCGCTCCGGCTTCGGTGCCTATGAGACGAAGGTCCGCTCGATGCTCGACACCGCCAAGGCGGCGGCGGCCAAGGGGGGCGACGAGGGGCGGCAGATGGTAATCGCCGGGCTGAAGGCCAGCCGCGACGGCCAGATGGCGCTGACCGATGCGGTGAAGGCCTACAACAGCGACGTGTCGAAACGCACCGAGGCTGCGGTGCAGGAGGCGACGAAGCTGGCGGAGACGATGAAGATCACGCTGGCGGTCGCCGCGGCGCTGGCGCTCGGCGCCGGGCTTCTGGTCTCCATCCTGATCTCCCGCGCCGGGCTGGTGCTTCCGCTGCGCGCCCTGATGCAGGAGGTCCGGCGCATGACCGGCGGCGCGCTCGACAAGACGGTCGAGGGCATCGGCCGCAAGGACGAGATCGGCGAGTTGGCCCGCTCGATGGAAGGCTTCCGTCTGGAGTTGGTCAAGGGCCGCGAAGTCCAGGCCGAGGTCGACCGCCAGCGCGAACAGGCTCTTGCCCTGGCCAACCGGCGCGAAGGGCTGCTGCGCGCCTTCGACAGCGCCATTTCCGGCATCCTGCGCGGCGTCGCCGCCGCGGCCACGGAGCTGGAAAGCACCGCCCGCAGCATGAGCGGCATCTCGCAGAAATCGATGCAGCAGGCCACCAGCTCCGCCGCCGCGTCCGAGCAGACCTCCTCCAACGTCCAGGCGGTCGCCGCCGCGACGGAGGAGATGAACGCCTCCATCGCCGAGATCGCCCGTCAGGTGAACCAGAGCACCGACGTGGCCGGCGCCGCCATGCGGGAGGCCGAGCAGACCAACGCCGTGGTCGGCGAGCTCGCCCAGTCCGCCCAGCGCATCGGCGAGGTGGTTTCGCTGATCAGCGACATCGCCGCCCAGACCAACCTGCTGGCCCTGAACGCCACCATCGAGGCGGCGCGTGCCGGCGAGGCCGGCAAGGGTTTCGCCGTCGTCGCCGGCGAGGTGAAGAGCCTCGCCAGCCAGACCGCCCGCGCCACCGACGAAATCTCCGCCCAGATCCAGGCAATGCAGACGGTGACCGGAACGGCGGTGAAGGCGATCCAGGGCATCGGCATCACCATCGCCCGCATGAACGAGGTCGCCACCGCCATTTCCAGCGCCATCACCGAACAGAACGCGACGACGGAGGAAATCAGCCGCGCCATCCAACAGGCGTCGCACGCCACCGCCAGCGTGTCGGCCAGCCTGTCGGAACTGACGGAGGTCGCCGCCCAGACGGAAACCGTCGGCGGTCAGGTCCTGTCGGCCGCCCGCGAGCTGTCGCAGCAGTCGGAGGCGATGCACCGCGAGGTGGAGGGTTTCCTGTCGCAGATCCGCGTCGGCTGACCCGGCCGGGGGAAGGCGCACGGCTATCGCATATGGATCGGAATCTTGAACTCATCCACCCCAGTGCCCTTCTCCCCTTGCGGGAGAAGGGTTGGGATGAGGGGTGCCGCGGCCGCAGGCCGTTGGAATTGTTGATTTGCAACCCCTCACCCCAACCCCTCTCCCGCAAGGGGAGAGGGGCTCTGCATGCGGACCAACCCCTTATGCGATTGCCCTGGGGCAAGACGGCGCCCGTTACGGCACCGTCTTTCCCGTGAAGGGGTTCCAGCCCAGCGCCGCCAGTGCCGCCCAGGCGGTGGCGCCCAGATGGGGGCGGCGATAATAGAGGAAGTCGTCGGTCTTGCTGTCCGGCCCGATCGCTAGGCCGGTCGACAGCACCTGCGGCCGGGTGGCATAGAGATAACCGCCGGGGCTGATCTCCTTCAGCAATTCGCCGTACAGCCGGTCGGCATCGCCGCGGCGGCCGACGACGCGGTAGGCGAGCGCCGCCTGCGCCGTGCCCTCCACCCACATGCCGTCGCGGTCGTCGTTGAAATCGAAGCCGCCGTCGGCGCCATGCGCCCGCTCGGCATAGGACAGCGCGGCCCGCCACGCTTCCGGTGCCTTCGGCAGCAGCAGCGGCCAGAGTTGGGCATCGAGGCCGGAGGTGGAGGTGCTGACCGTCACCCCGTCCGGCGCGGTGCCGATGGGGAAATGGTCGCCGCCGGCCGTCCACAGCGTGTCGAGAAAGGCGCGCGCCTCGCGTTCCGGCCCGGTGAAATCGTCACCCGAAACCCTGGCCAGCCAGCCGAACAGGGCGACCAGATCGGTGTTGTGCTCCGTCGACTTCCAGGTCAGGGGCTGCGGCGCGTCGTCGAAGCCCTGGACGCCACCATTGAAGCCGCCGGGGCCGCGCGGATCGCGGGTGTGCTCGACCACCCAGCGCGCCAGTTCCGCCGCGCCGTCGCGGAAGCGCGTTTCGCCGGTCGACTCCGCCAGCGTCAGCAGTGCCAGCCCGGCCCAGGCGACGTTGCCGGTGGCGGTGCCGACCTGATAGGGGTCCTCGCCCCAATGGTTGCCGACGGCATCCCACCAGCCGTTTGGCGGAATCGGCCGCTGTTTCTGCGCGCCGGCCCGGTAGGTGTTGCGCAGCCGTCCCTTCCAGCCGGCGCGGTCGAACGACACCGCGTCCAGCAGCGCCTCGCCGATGCGCAAGGCCCTGTCCTGCCGGCCGCAGGCGGTCAGCGCCATGATCGCCAGCGCGTTGTCGTAGGTGAAGGCGGCGTTGGACAGCGCCGGCTCGGAGGTGGGGCCGGGGGCATAGGAGTTGTCGTAGCTGCGCAGGAACAGCGGCCCGCGCCCCGATACCTCGTCCACGCGGGACGCGAGCGTGGCGCAGGTCTTCTGGGCCAAATCCTTTGCCGGTGCGGCGGAAGCGGCGGAGGCCGGAACGCTCGTCACTGCGGAAATCCCGAAGACGACCGCCGCCAGCGCGGCACCGCGGAACCATCCGGCCCGCTGCGGGAGCAGTCGCTTGACGCAGATACGCTTTGACATCGACACCGCCGGCCAGTTCCACAAAGGTCCAGATATGGGCCATTTACCAACCGGCGGCAACCGAACGGGAGAGGGAGCGCCCCTTACAGCGGCGCCAGCCCCGCCATCATGTGCTGCTTGCGGTCGGCGTAGGCGCTGCCGAGTTCGGCGGCGCGGGAGTCGTCCAGGACGTCCCTGGCCTCCTCGAACAGCTCCTCCTCCTCTTCGTCCAGATGGTGGCGGACCAGTTCGCCCAGCACCTGGAGCTTTTCCTTCCAGCCGCTGTCGCTGGTCTTCATCGCGTTCAGCTCGTCCAGCAGGCCGTTGATCAGGTGATGCTCGTTCAGCCCCTCGATGGTTTCCGACTTCGCCTCCTTGGCCTTCTTCAGCGAGGCGTAGAACACGCCCTCCTCGACCTTGGAGTGGGCCCACAGCTCGCGCTGCAGCTCCTCGAACACGGCGCGACCGCTGCCGTTGGCCTTTTCGGCCTGACCGAGAAGGCTGCGGATGGTGTCGTGATCGGTCTTGATGCGGGCGAAGATGTCGGCCTGGGTACCGGTGGTCTTGCTGGCCATCGTCGGGGTCCTTGGCAATTGTCGGGGGGCGATCGCTGAAGGGCAACCGCGAGAAAACCTGCCAATAGAACCCCGCCGCGGCCGGACTGTTCCCGGCCGCCGTTCCCCGGCCCCCGACCTGCGGGCCGACTTCCGGAAACGCCCTGTCAGCTCTGCGGATGCGTTTCCACGAATTCCCGCAGGGTGTGCATCAGCTCCACCGCATGGGCGACCTGCCCGTGGGCACAGGCCTCCGCGATGTCGTCGGCGATGATATGGGCGATCCGGTCGGGACCGCCGGGGCAGTGGGCAAGGCAATGGCCCATCTCCACCGCCACCATTTCCGGCAGATGTTCGTGTTCGGCGATTGCGTCGATCTCGGCTTCGGTGAGATCGCTCAGCGCGATGCAGTCCTTGATCGTCAACATGGCGCGTTCCTCCCAGGAACGGCCGGGCCTCCCTGCGGGCAGGGGCGGATCGGTTCGGCTGGAACGCCCGCCTTGAAACGGCCATCGCCGCAGGGCATCCCCACCCGATTGGGCGGCGGGGATGCCGCGCGGCCGAAGACCGGCAAAGATCAGTGAGCCATCAGAACCGGCAGCCCGGCGTGGTTCAGCACGTAGCGCGTGACACCGCCCAGGATCATTTCCCGCATCCGGCTGTGGCCATAGCCGCCCATGACAAGCAGGTCGGCGCCCAGCTCCACGGCTTTCTTGGTGACCGTCTCCCCAACGGGTTCCGATCCCGGATGCAATATAGTTAACTCAGGGTTAACACCTTGCCAAGCGAGATAATCGGTTATGCGGCGTCCTGTCGCAGCCTCCGTCACCGAGGTCTCGGCGGTCAGCACGATTGCGCGTTCGGCGCTGCGCAGGAAGGGCAGCGCCGCGGCGACGGCGCGGGTCGCCTCCGGCTTGCCATTCCAGGCGACGGCGACGGTGCGGCCGATCTCCGCCGGCAGGTCCTTCGGCACCAGCAGCACCGGCCGGGCGGAGCCCAGCAGCGCGGTTTCCATGGTGGTGTAGCCCTGGGTGTCGGCCTCGATGGAGGTGTGGGCGCAGACGATCAGGTCGGACAGGCGGCCTTCGGCCGGCACCACATCCTCAACCCGCCCGACGACCTCGCGCCAGGCGGCGGACGGCGCCTCGATCCCGCCGGGGACGTCGCGCAGCTCGATCCCGGCTTCGGCGATCACCGTGTCGAAATGCCGACGGGCGGCGGCGCGGTGGTTGTTCGATTCCGTCTCCGCCGCGCGCATGATCTCGTCCACCATGGCGCCGGACATGCCCTCGCCCAGCATCGGCACGGCATCGCGCGGGTCGAGGCGGACGAACAGGGCGACGAGATGCGCGTCGAAATCCTTCGCAACCGCGACCGCACCTTTCAGGGCCACCGGATCGTTGTCACTGCCGCACAGCGGCACAAGGATGGTCTTGTAGGTCATGGACTCCTCCCGGACCGGTTCGAGCGGCCCTTCCCGGACGGCGCCGATCTGCCCGCCGGTGCGGCGGGGCATTCACCGTGCCGTCGTTCGCCCCATCATCATAACGGTATGGTCGTAACGGTCCACGTTAGCGGTCCACGGCCCGGGGCGGAGCCGTCGACCTTCAGCGTTCGGCCCTTAACATGTTGTCCGTCCTGGAATTAGGCCAAGCTTGCACGGGCCTCGTCCAGCACATCCGCTGCAACCCTGCCAGCATCCAGGCGCGTCCAATCGATTGTACCCAAATCATAGCTTTCCTGCCGTTCCACCACCTCGGCGGTGGCGTCGGAGGCGTCGTTGCGACGATTGGCCACACGCTCCGCCCGCGCGGTCAGCGGAGCGTCCAGCCAAATCCCGTCGAATCGCACGCCGGAATCGGCGGCCACCATGGCGAGGCGGCGGCGCTCCTCCGGCCGGGCGCTGACCGCATCGACCACCACCGCATGCCCGGCGGCCAACACGGCGGCGGCCCTCCGGTACAACTCGGCATAGACCCGCTCCGTCACGGCCGGGGCATAGCCGTCCTCCGGCAGCCGGTCGGTGTCGGCCACGCCGCACAGCCGCTTGCGCAGCACGTCCGTGCGCAGGACCACCGCACCGGGCGCCGGCCCCAGGCCGGGGGCGAGTCCCTCGGCAAGCCGCGTCTTGCCGGTGCCGGACAGGCCGCCGACAGCCACCAGCCGCGCCGGTGCCGGGTCGAGCGCCGCCAGCGCGTGGTCCAGATACCGCCGCGCCTCCTCCGCCAGACCGGAAGCGGTGCCACCCAGCCGCAGCGCGGCGGCCAGCACCTTGGCCCGCACCGCGGCGCGGAGCGAGAGGAACAGCGGCAGCGCCGCCAGCCCGCCGTAATCCTCCGTCTCCTCCAGATAACGGTTCAGCACCAGATTGCCGAGCCGCCGCAGCCCGCGGTGATCGAGGTCCATCAGCAGGAAGGCGAGGTCATAGAAGACGTCGGCGACCGCCAGCGCCTCGTCGAACTCGATGGCGTCGAACAGGGTCGGCTCGCCGTCCAGCAGGACGATGTTGCGCAGATGCAGGTCGCCATGCCCGTGCCGGACGAAGCCGCTCCGCCGCCTCTCCTCCAGCAGCGGCGCCAGCCGGTCGAGCGCCGCCGCGCTGCGCTCCGCCAGCCGCGCCACCAGGGCTTCCGCGAACAGGTCGGGGGCGGTGCGCAGATCCTCCAGATTGCCGTCTGCGACCGCCCGCATCGCCTCCGCGCCGCCGCCATCCGGCCGGGGGGCGGCCTCGCGATGGAAGGCGGCGATCCGTTCGGCCAGCCGACGCATCAGGTCGGGGGGCAGCCGGTGCCGCTCCGCCATGCGGTCGAACAGCGCGTCGTCGGGGAAGCGCGTCATCGACACCAGCCAATCGACCGCCTCGCCTTCGCCCTCGCCGGCATCCAGGAACAGCTGTCCGTCGGCGCCGCGGCGGAGTGCCACCACGTCCCGATAGAGCGCAGGCGCGGTGCGGCGGTTGATCGCCAGTTCCGCCAGACAGGCGGCGTGGCGCTTCTCCACCGTCGAGTAATCGAGATAGGGATAGCGCACCGCGCGCTTCAGCTTCAGCGCGCGGTCGCCGGCCAGGAAGACCAGGGCGGCATGGGTGTCGATCCGCTCCACCGCCTGCCCGTCATGCGCGCGCGGATCGCCCAGGAAGGCGATTGCCTCCTCCTGCCGGCCAAGGCCCTGCGGCGGGCTCGGGCGCCGATCGATGGGGTGCGCGGTCATGACGTGATGGTAACAGGACAGGGGCCCGCCCCGCTCCTGCTTTCGTGGTTGAAACACCGATGCCAATCACGACATCCTAGGGGTAGTGCCGATACACCATGGGACGACGGCCACGCCCCATCGTTATAGTGGCCGGACCGCATGGTCGAGAATGCTTGGCCGAGAATGCTTGGCCGAGAACACTTGGTAAAACGCGCTTGCCAGAGCCGACGCGTCACCGGAGGGTGCCCGTGAACCGCCAGTTCAGCCACCTGACGCACAGCACACCCGCAGCGGTGCGGGCCGGCCTGATCGCCGGTGCGCTGGTCTTCATCCTCGCCGGACCGGCAGCGGCACATACCATCGACGCCGACGGGCGTTTCGGCAATTGGGCGCTGGGCGGCCTCGCCTACAGCCTGCAGCCGCCGGCCGACAGCAGCCTCACAATCCTCAACAGCAAGATGCGGATCGGCGCCTCGCTGATCCCGCAGATCGAAGGCTTCGCCAGCGTGCAGCCCTGGATCGGGCCGGGCACCGGAAGCAGCCTGACCCCGCGCGGCGCCGTGACCGGGCTTGCCGGCGGGCTTACCGGCACGGGAAGCGCCGGTATTTCCGGCGGGCTGGCCGGCATCATGGGCGGCGTGCTGATCGACGTCCCGCTCGGCTCCTTCGTCTTCACGCCCAGCGTCGGCGCCGGCACCCTGCCCACCCTGCGGCGGGAGGGCGCCCCCACCACCGAGTTCCGCTCGCAGTTGGAACTGGGATATCGATTCGACAACAATTCCCGCTTCAGCCTGGGCTACAGCCGCATCGTCAACGATGCGGGGGCAGGCGATCCGGCGGCCGGCACCAACAATGTCTTCGGCTTTTATTACCGCTTGCCTTTCGGCGGCCCCTGACCCTGCCGGCGCGGCAGGACATCGTGTCGCGGCGTCTGGCGGTGGGAAAACGCGCGCGGCGGTAGCGTCTTAACTGCATTTTAAACATGGTTGGCTCAAGTGGACGCGGACCGAACGCTCCCCGGGGAACCCACCATGGCCACCAAGCGCAAGACCGCCGCCTCCGCTGCTCCCGCAACCGCTCCCGCCGCTGCCGCGCCCGTGTTCGAAGCGCCGGTGGAAAGCTGGGCCGACACCATCCTGCGGACCAACTTCGCTTCGGTTGAACAGGACAGCATCGTCCTGCTGCAGGCGGCCGGCAGCCTTCTGGATTCGGATTCGCCCGACAAGGTCAGCATCGCGCTGGACCAGAACCTGAAGCTGTGGATCGCGATCAAGACCGTCCTCTTGAACGACGACTGCCCGGTGGAGCCGGAGGTGAAGGCCAATCTGCGCAATCTGGCGCAGTATGTCGTCTCCACCACCATGCTGGCGACCCAGGGCGCCATCGAGACGAGCAAGCTGGTCTCGCTGGCCCGCCTGAACATGAACATCGCCGAGGGCCTGCTGAGCGGCCAGCGCAACCGGATGATCCAGGAACGCGCCTATCAGATCTGGGAAGAGGAAGGCCGTCCGGAAGGCTGCGAGCAGGAGCACTGGCTGCGTGCCGAAGCCGAGATCTCCGGTCTGTTCAAAGTTTAAGCTCCTCAGCCGGTTAGACGGTGGGCCGGGCGGGTTTTCGCAACGCGGCCATACCCCTTGGACATGACCGCCCGCGTCGCGACACCGTGACGCGGGCGGTTTCCCTTGGTAGGCTCGGGGCACCGTGACAGTCCCGCCGCAAGCCCTCTCCAAACCGCATAGGCGCATCGACAATACCCCGCTCGGCATCGGTTCGATGCTGGCGTCGGTGCTGTTCTTCTCGCTGATGAACGTGCTGGCGAAGCTCCTGATGGACCGCTTCCCGGTGACCGAGGTGATGTTCTTCCGCAGCCTGTTCGCGCTGATCCCGGTCTGCCTGTCGATCCATCTGGGCAAGGGTTTCGCGTCCACGCTGTACACCCGTCATCCCTGGGGCCATATTGGGCGGTCGCTGATCGGGCTGACCACCATGGTCGCCATGTTCTGGTCGTTCCACCTGTTGCCGCTGGGCGACGCCATCGCGCTGAACTTCGCCGCCCCGCTGTTCCTCACCGCCCTCTCCGTGCCGCTGCTCAGCGAGAAGGTCGGCATCCACCGCTGGAGCGCGGTGCTGGTGGGATTCGCCGGCGTGCTGATCATCTTGCGGCCCAGCGGCGACGTGCTGAACCTGGGCGCCATCATCGCGCTGGCCGGCGCGCTGACCAACGCGCTGGCGATGATCGCCATCCGCCAGCTGAGCCGGACGGAACCGCCGAACACCATCGTCTTCTATTTCACCCTGCTGACCACCGTCCTGCTGGGGCTGACCCTGCCCTTTTCCTGGGTCACGCCGGACCCGATGGACTGGCTTCTGCTGGTGGCGACCGGCCTGCTGGGCGGCTGCGGGCAGCTGGCGCTGACGCGGGCCTATTCGCTGGCGCCGGCCGCGGTGGTGGCGCCGCTGAACTACACCTCGCTTCTGCTGGCGGTCGGCTTCGGCTGGCTGATGTGGGGGGAGGTGCCGACCGGAACCATGGTGGTCGGCGCCGCGGTGGTGATGGCGAGCGGCCTGTACATCCTGCATCGCGAAACCCGGCGCCGCGCCACCCCGACGCAGCCGCTGCCGCCCGGCGACGGCGACTGACCGCCCAAGCGCCTGTTCCGGCACTGATTTTTCGCGCCATAGTTTCGCCATTGCGCAATGATGGGCTGTACCATCGCGCCGGTGGGCAAAATCCATCGGCGGCGCCTATATGATTGGCGTGCGCAGCAGTATCGGTGGGCGGCGGCGGACCGGCTGCATTTCGGCGCGGAGGGGGCGGCATGAAGCAGAACGAGCGACGCGGCGAGAGCCGGCCTGCCGATGGCATTCGGGGGGGTGACGGCGTGAGAGAGCCGCGATTCCGGCTGGCCCAGGCGCGCGCGGCGCTGTTGTGGGAACGGCTGGGGCCGGCGCTGTGGGCGCCGCTGTCCGTGCTGGGCGCCTTCCTGGCGCTGGCCCTGCTGAATCTGCTGATCCTGTTGCCGGGCTGGCTGCATGCACTGGCGCTGCTGGCGCTCGCCGCGGCCTTCCTGCTGTCGCTGGTCGTCGGCGTCCGGCGCTTCCGCGCCCCGGCCGAGGATGAGGCGCGGCGGCGGCTGGAGCGCGACAGCGGCCTGGACCACCGTCCGCTGCACACCCTGCGCGACCGCCCGGCCGGCAACGACCCGATGGCCCAGGCCTTGTGGCGCCTGCACCAGGAGCGCGCCCGCGCTGCAATGCGTAAACTGCGCGTCGCCTGGCCGGGGACCGAGGTGCCGTCGCACGACCGCTATGCCTTGCGCGCCCTTGTGATCCTGACGCTGGTGGTGGCCGGGGCCGCCGCCTGGGGCGACTGGCGGCCGCGGGTGGCGGCCGCCCTGACCCCGCGGCTGGACGGCGGCACCGCCACGGCGACGGCAACGCTCGATCTCTGGATCAACCCGCCCGAGTATACCGGCCTGCCGCCGGTCTTCCTGAAATCCGGCTCCACCGCCGCCACCGCCCCGACACCGGCCATCCCGACGCCGGCCGCCACCGCACAGGGCGCCGGCCAGCAACCGGCCGACCAACCGGTCCAGGTTCCGCAGGGAAGCCTCGTGCTGGCCCGCGTCACCGGCGGCAGCGGCACCCCCAGCCTGGAGGCCGGCGACCAGACCGGCCCGTTCGAGGCGGTGGATTCCACCAATTTCCAGGTGCAGCGGCCGGTGACCGGCGGCACCCGCATCTCCGTCACCCAGGGCGGCCGCACGCTGGGATCCTGGCCGATCCAGGTGGTGCCTGACCGCGCCCCCATCATCGCCCATGCCAGCCCGCCATCCGCCGCGGAGCGCGGCACGCTGAAGCTGGATTATGCCGCCCGCGACGATTACGGCCTGACCGAGGTGAAGGCGCAAATCCGCCTCGCCCCCGCCGCTCCGCCCGTTACCGACACCTTGAAGACCGACGCCTTGAAGACCGACACCGACAGGAAAGCGGCGAAGGAGAAGGCGGACAGCGACGAGATGCTGGAGCTTGCGCTGTCGCTGCCCGGACTCCGCCCGAAGGAGGCGCACAGCACCGCCTTCCAGGACCTGACCGCTCACCCCTGGGCCGGCATGCCGGTGACCGTGCGCCTGACCGCCGCCGACGGCGCCGGCCAGACCGGCCGGTCGGAGGACGCGGCCATCACCCTGCCGGAACGGACCTTCAACCACCCGGTCGCCCGCGCCATCGTGAACCAGCGCAAGATCCTGACCCGCAACCCGCAGGCATCGCGCGTGCAGGTCGCCCGCGCGCTGGCCGAGATCTCCGCCCGGCCCGGCACCTATGGCGACGACATCGTCGCCTTCCTGTCGATGCGCACCGCCATCGCCCGGCTGATGCTGGACGAGAGCGCCGAGGCGATCCCCCCGCTGCAACAGCTGATGTGGGAAACCGCGCTGCGCATCGAGGACGGCGGCCTGTCGCTGGCCGAGAAGGACCTGCGCGACGCCGAGAAGCGGCTGTCCGAAGCGCTGGACAAGAATGCGTCGGACGAGGAGCTGAACCGCCTGATGGACGAGTTGCAGGCGGCGCTCGACAAGTTCCTGGACGCCATGGAACAGCGGATGATGGAAGCGCTGCAGCGCGGCGAGCAGCTGCCCATGGTCCCGCCGGAAATGGCCGACCAGATGACGGACCGCAACGACTTGCAGCAGATGCTCGACCAGATGCGCGAGATGGCGCAGACGGGATCGCGCGACGCCGCGCGCCAGATGCTGTCCCAGCTGCAGCAGATGCTGGAGAACATGCGCTCCGGCGCCATGGCCCAGATGAACCAGCAGAACGGCCAGCAGCAGAACCAGAACTGGGAGATGATGCAGCAGCTGCAGAAGCTGGCGCAGCAGCAACAGCAGCTTCTGGACCAGAGCTTCCGCCAGTCGCAGGAGTCGATGGACCAGCAACAGCAGGGCGACCAGCCGCGCAACCGCCAGCCCAACCAGCGCCGCAACCAGAACGGCCAGCAGAATGGCCAACAGAACAACCAACAGAACCCGGGCAGCCCGACCCTGCAGAAGCAGGCCGAACAGCAGGAGGCTCTGCGCCGCCAGCTTGGCGAGTTGATGCGCCGCATGGGCGAGCAGCAGGGTGGCGAGATCCCCCAGCCGCTGGGCCGCGCCGAACGCGCCATGCGCGATGCCGCCCAGGCCCTGCAGCGGGGCGCCCCCGGCGCCGCCGTGCCGTCGCAGACCGAGGCGATGGAACAGCTCCAGCAGGGAATGCAGGGCATGGCCGAACAGATGGCCCAGCAGATGATGATGGGCCAGGGACCGGCCATGATGGGCCAGCAAGGCCAGATGCCGCGCCAGAACGGCCGCGGCCGCGACCCGCTGGGCCGCCGCCCGTCCGGTTACGGCATGCAGGATTCCAACGACGTGAAGATCCCGGAACAGTCGGAACTGCAGCGCGCCCGCGAAATCCTCGACGAGCTCCGCCGCCGCTCCGGCCAGTACGGCCGCCCGCAGGAGGAACGCAACTACATCGACCGCCTGCTGAAGCAGTTCTGACCGGGCGCCGCGGCCGGGCGACGGCTCCTACCCGCGGAAATGGTCCTTGCGGTGGCGGAGTTCGGTGAAGACCTCCACCGCCGGGGCGCCGGACAGGCCGATGGCGGATTGCACGCCGGGGTCGTCGGCGCGCAGGAAGGGGTTGGTCCGGCGTTCAAGCCCGATGGTGGTGGGGATGGTCGGCTGGTTCCGCTCACGCAAGGCCGCGACCTCCTCCATGCGCTGTTGCAGGGCGGAATTGTCCGGGTCGACGGTCAGGGCGAAGCGGCCGTTGGACTGGGTGTATTCGTGGCCGCAATAGATTCGGGTCGAATCGGTCAGCGACCGCAGGGCTTGCAGCGACTCCCACATCTGGGCGGGCGTGCCCTCGAACAGGCGGCCGCAGCCGAGCGAGAACAGGGTGTCGCCGCTGAACAGCGTCTCCGCCGCCTCGAACCAGAAGGCGATGTGGCCGCTGGTGTGGCCGGGAACGGCGATGACGCGGGCGGTCTGCTCCCCGAACACCGTGCGGTCGCCGTCGCCGAGCGCCACGTCGAGGTCGGGAATGCGGTGGGCGTCGGCGCGGGCGCCGATCACGGTGGCGCGGTGGCGGGCCTTCAACTCCGCCACGCCGCCGATATGGTCGTTGTGGTGGTGGGTCAGGAAGATGTGGGTCAGGGTCCAGCCGCGCCGCTCCAGCTCGGCCTGCACCGGGGAGGCGTCGCCGGGATCGACAACGCCGACCTTGCCGGATGCCGCGTCGCGCAGCACATAGATGTAATTGTCGGCGAAAGCCGGAACGAGAATGACCTCCACGGCAGCGGACTCCCTGCTGTTGCGATACGAAACCCGTGTTACGCTTGGGATACCATGTACACAGATATCGTCGATCTGAGGGAGTTCTACGAGTCCGGATTGGGCAGGACGGCCCAGCGGATGATCCGCCGCCGCATCCGCACAATCTGGCCGGACGTGCGCGACCAGATCGTGCTGGGCGTCGGCTATACCACCCCGTACCTGCGTCCCTTCATGGGCGAGGCGGACCGGGTGGTCGCCGTGATGCCGGCCAGCCAGGGCGTCAGCTTCTGGCCGGCGGAAGGGCCGGGCATGGTGGCGCTGGGCGACGAGGCGGATCTGCCCTTCGGCGACAACACAATCGACCGCGTCCTGCTGGTCCATGGGCTGGAGGGCACGGAACAGCTGCGGCCGATGATGCGCGAGATCTGGCGCGTGCTGGCCGGCGGCGGCCGGGTGCTGGCGGTGGTGCCGAACCGCCGCGGCCTGTGGGCGCGCGCCGACTGGACGCCCTTCGGCCACGGCTTCCCCTATTCCGCCTCGCAGCTGAAGCAGGTGCTGCGCGACACCATGTTCGTGCCGGAACGCACCCGCCACGCCCTGTTCATCCCGCCGCTGCGCTCGCATTTCCTGCAGAAGACGGCGCCGGCCTGGGAAGAGGTCGGCGTGCGCTGGTTCAAGGCCTTCGCCGGGGTGACGATGATCGAGGCGTCGAAGCAGATCTTCGCCGGCGTGTCGCGCCGGGCGGCGCAGCAGCCGGTGAAGCGCCGGCTGATCGTGCCCCTGCCGGGCGGTGCGGCCCCCGCCGCGCGAAGCGGCAGCGCCCGCATCATCACCGGCCCCGGCGGCGATGCCGTGGACGGGCAGCAGCCCTACCCGCGGACCTGACGCAGCGCATCGGACAACCGGCTGCCCAGCCCGCTGCCCAGGCTTCCCGCCCGCGCCGCGATGGTCTGGCTCAGCGTCGCCAGCTCGTCCAGCGTGCGCGTCACCCCGCCCAGCGTCTGTTCGGCGTCGCCGATCCGCTGTTCCGCCGCCATGGCATCCTGGCGGGAGCGGTCGAGCGAGCGCGCAACCTCGGCGGTCAGCGTCGCCTGCTCGTCGATGGCGGCGGCGACGGTGCCGTTGATCGTCTGGATCGAGCCGATGGTGAAATGGATGCGGCCCAGCGCCTCGTCCACCGCAGCGGTTTCCTTCTGCAGGTTGGCGACCTGATCGGCGATCTGCTTGGTCGCGTCGGCGGTCTGGCGCGACAGCGCCTTCACCTCGTTGGCGACGACGGCGAAGCCGCGCCCGGCCTCGCCCGCGCGGGCCGCCTCGATGGTGGCGTTGAGCGCCAGCAGGTTGGTCTGGCTGGCGATGGCGTTGATCAGCTTCACCACGCTGGCGATCTGCTCCGCCGCCGAGCGCAGGGAGTTCATGACGGTGGTGGCGCGGTCGCTGTCGGACGCCGCCGCAAGGCTGATTTCCCGCGCCTTGCTGGTGTCGCCGGAGATCTGGTCGGAGGTGGAGGCCAGCCGGTCGAGCATGCCGGCGATGGCGCCGACCGATCCGTCGACGGCACGCGCCGCATCGGCCGCGCCGGCGGTCTGGCGCAGCCCCTCGGTCCCGGCGGTGCGGACGGAGGCGATCGCCGTCTCCAACCGGCGCCCGGCGTCGGCCAGATCGGCGGCCAGCCCGCCGACCTCGCGCTCCACCCGGTCGGACAGGTCGCGCATCAGGGCGACGCGGCGGGTCTCCGCCGTCTCGGCCCGCAGGGTCGCCACCGCCCAATGGCGGGCGAGGCGGGCGAAACGGCGGGCCTGATCGGCCGGTCCGGCGACGGCCAGCGCCCCCACCCGCTCGCCGTCCAGGTCGATGGCGATGGCGTATCCCTCGCGCATCGCCCCGCCCGACTTGGCCGCCTCCTCGCGGCTGACGGCGCGTTCGTCGAGCCGCCGCGCGACGATGTCGGCCGCGGCCGGGTGACCGGTGCCGATCCGCTCCCGCGCGGTGGAGGCGGCGACGGTGCCGGCCTTGCCGATGAAGGACACGACGGCGTCCAGCTCACGGCCGATGGCATCGCAGAGATCCTGTGCGATGGTAGCGCTGATGTCCAAGGCGCTTCTCCCCTATGTTCGGTTGGTGCTTCCCGGCCCTGCCCTGCCCACCGGGCGGAGAGCATCTGCCGTATTTTTGGTTATCTTCCGACACTACACGCAACATTTACAAACGCAGAGTTGAAAGAATGACGCAGCCGACCGTTCTGGTTCTTCCCGGCCTGGGCAATTCCGGTCCGGGGCATTGGCAGAGCTGGCTGGAAGCCCGGCTGCCGGCGCTGAACCGCGTCGACCTCGGCGACTGGGACGCACCGGAGCCGGAGCGGTGGGTCGAACGGCTCGATGCCGCGGTCCGTGCCGCAGCCCTCGCCGCACCGGGCCCGGTGGTGCTGGTCGCGCACAGCCTGGCCTGCATCCTGGTCGCGCGCTGGGCGGCGGGTTCCGACGCCGCGGACAAGGTGGCGGCGGCGCTGCTCGTCGCCCCGCCCGATGTCGAATCGCCGGATCGCGTGCCGGCGGTTGTCCGCCGCTTCGCGCCGGTGCCGACCGATCCGCTGCCCTTCCCGGCGGTGACGGTCGGCAGCCGCAACGATCCCTACTGCGCCGCCGCCCGCGCTTGCGGCTTCGCCGCCCTGTGGGGCGCCGACTTCATCGATGCGGGCGAGGTCGGACACATCAACGACGACAGCGGCCACGGCCCCTGGCCGATGGGCGAGACCCTGCTGAAGGATCTGCTGGCGCAGCTGTGACGCAACCCCTTGCCGCTGCGGGGGCAAGGGTGCGACACAGGGCGCGTCGTCGCGCGCCCGCCAGCGGATTGGAGCTAATGACCGGCATTCCCATCGTCGAGGCCGCCCCGGCCAAGCTGAACCTGTACCTGCACGTCACCGGCCGGTGCGCCGACGGCTATCACGAGCTGGACAGCCTCGTCGCCTTCGCCGAGCTTGGCGACGTCATCACCCTGACCACGGGCGCCGCGCGGGTGGCGCTGCGCGGTGCCGACCTGCCGCCGGCCGGGCCGCGGCTGGCCATCGCCGGCCCCTTCGGCCCGGTGCTGATGGGCGAGAACCCGGCCGACAATCTGGTGATCCGCGCCGCCCATGCGCTGGCCGCCCGGCTGGGACGCCAGGCCGACGCGATGATCGCGCTGACCAAGGCGCTGCCGGTCGCATCCGGCATCGGCGGCGGGTCGGCCGACGCCGCCGCCTGCCTGCGGGCGCTGGCCCGCCTGTGGGGGGTTCCCACCGACGATCCGGCACTGTTCGCGGTGGCCGCCGGGCTGGGCGCCGACGTGCCGGTCTGCGTCGCCGGGCGCAGCTGCTATTTCGGCGGCATCGGCGACGTGCTGGACGAGGCGCCGGAGTTGCCGGAAACCCATGTGGTTCTGGTCAACCCGAACCTGCCGGTGCCGACGCCGGCGGTGTTCAAGGCGATGGCCGCCGCAAGGGCGCAGGGCGGCGCCCCATTCTCCGCCCCCGCCCGCTTCACCCGCAAGCCGGCGGATGCGGCCGATCTCACCGCGCTGCTGCTGGAACGGCACAACGACCTCACCGCCCCGGCCCTGACGGTCGCCCCGGTGATCGCCGACGTGCTGGCGGCGCTGGAGCGCAGCGCCGGCTGCCTGCTGCCCCGCCTGTCGGGAAGCGGCGCCACCTGCTTCGGCCTCTATGGCACGGCGCAGCAGGCGGAGGCCGCGGCGAAGGCCATCGCCGCAGCGGAGCCGGGCTGGTGGGTCAAGCCGACCCGCCTGCGCCCCACCCCGCCCGACGCCCCGGCCCTGCCACGCGGCATCGTCGCCGATCCCGCCGCCGCAGTCCCGCCGCCCGCCGTTCCCTTCCCCGACACCGGCGGCTGGGGAGTCGGCTGACCACCGGGGTAGACGCGGCTCAGGCCCGCATATAACCCCAGCCCTCCGCCTGCGCCTCGGCGATGTCGAGGACGCTGGCGGGGACAACCGTCAGCCCTTGCGCCGACCGGCCGGTCTTCGCCAGCGTGTTGCCGCAGACGCGCAGAAGCCGGTCGGTCTCCGCATCCGGGCCGTCCAGCGCCGCCGCAACCGCACCGGCATTGACCACGATGCGGACTTCGGCGTCCGGCCGCGCCTTCAGCAGGTTGCGGGCATTGTTCCGCGCCCGCTCCAGCGCCGCCGGGGTGGGGGCGTGGATGACCAGTCGCAGGGGCACATCGGGCTGGGAGGTCATGGCGGTCACTTCCCCACAGCGGCGTCGTGGAAGGACAGGTCGAACAGCGCGTCCACGTCGACCGGCTCGGTGATCTGGCCCAGGGTCTGCTGGAAGGCCTGCATCCGCTTGGTGGAGTCCAGAATCACCCGAGGGTCGTCGACGAAGGTCGTCGCGTCGGAGGTCAGCGCCGCCCGCATCACGTCGCGCTCCACCAGCCCCTTGCCGATGATCTCCGTCACCAGTTCCGCCGTGCGGTCGGGATTGGACTTGGCGAAGGCGGTGGCGCGGATGTGCAGCTTGACCAGATCGGCGACGGCGGCGCGGTTGTTGGCGATGGCGTCCTCCGTTACCGCCAGGACCGCACCCGGCTGCTTGGGGAACATGGTGCCGGCCTTCGCGATGATGGCGGCATCCTGCAGGCGCGACTGAACCAGCGTCAGGATCGGCTCCAGGATCGAGGCGCCGTCGATGGCGCCGGTCAGCAGCGCCTGCTGCAGGGGCTGTTCGCCCATGCCGACGATCTCGACCTCGTCCGCGCCGATATGGGCGACTTCCGCCATCCAATAGCGCAGCACCGTGTCGGGCACCGAACCGGCCGGCAGCGAGCCGATCTTGGGCCGCCGGCCGCTGGCCGCGCGGAAGGCCTTGATCCCCTCCGCCGGGTTGGATGCGCCGGCCATCGCCTTGGCCAGCGGGCCGCCGCCGATCAGCGCCACCTGATCGATGACGTTGGCGGCGACGACCTTCAGCTTCACCCCCTTCGACCGCGCGATCATCGCCGGGCCGATGCCGACATAGGCGACATCCAGCGTCCCCGACGCCAGCGCCTGGATCATCGCCGGACCCGACTGGAAGCCGGTGGTCTGCAGGGTCAGCCCGGCATCCTTCGCCCATCCCTCCCCCGTCAGCACATAGAGCTGGGTCATCGGGATGATCGGGATATAGCCGACACGCAGGGTCGTCGCGGCGAAGGCCGGCAGCGACACGACGGCACCGGCGGCGACGGCGCCCAATGCGGCAGCGCCGACCAGCAGCCGGCGGCGGGCGATGGGAAGGGTGGTGTTGGAACGGCTGGTCGTCGGCATTGCGGTCTCCCTTTTCCGGACAAGGCTAGCCCGCCCGGACGGGAAACTCAATTCACAACACCCCCAAGCGACACATTCCGATATTCAACAAAGATATCCTGTTTTACTGTTCGCCATGCTGCCGGCGACGGACGGGCCGGATCAGCCACAGGTTCAGCGCGAGGCTGACCAGGGCCGCGCCGCCGATCACCGCCGCCATCGGCAAGGCGGTGCCGTTGGCCATCAGCCCGACCGCCCAACCCGACGCCGCGCCGATGCTGAACTGCAGCATGCCCGCGAGCGCCGACGCCGTGCCGGCCATCTGCGGGAAGGACTGCAGCGCCCCGGCCATGGAGTTGGCGAAGCAGAATCCGGTCAGCGACATGAACAGGAACAGGCAGCCGACCAGCCCCCACAAACCACCCCAGCCGCCGGCCACCGTGGCGACCAGCAGGATGCCGCTCGCCGCCGACAGCCAGACGCCGGTCCGCAGCATCGCGTCGGACCCGAAGCGCATCACCGCGCGGCTGTTCAGCGTGTTGACGATGATCATGCCGACGATGTTCAGCCCGAACAGGAAACCGTAATTCTCCGGCTGCACCCCGAACAGTTCGATATAGACGAAGGGCGAGCCGGAAATGAAGGCGAACATCCCCGCATAGATGAAGGACGATCCAACGGCATAGCCGAGATAGCGGCGGTTGGTCAGCAGCTTGCGGTAGGACTCCGCCAGCACCATCGGGCGCAGGCTGGTGCGCCGCGATTCAGGGTGGGTTTCCGGCAGGGAGGCGAGCGCCAGCATGGCGATGACGCCGAAGGCCGCCTGCGCCCAGAAGATCCAGCGCCAGTTCGCCCAGACAAGGATCTGGCCGCCGATCAGCGGCGCGATGATCGGGGCGGCGCCCATCACCAGCATCATCATCGACAGCACGCTGGCGGCGCGGTCGCGCTCGAACACGTCGCGGATCATGGCACGGACCAGCACCGGCCCGGCGCAGGCCCCCACCGCCTGCACGAAGCGCCAGGCCGCCAGATGGCCGATATCGGTGGTCAGCGAGCAGCCGACGCAGCCCACGGCATAGAGCAGGATGCCGGTCGCCACCGGAATGCGCCGGCCGAACCGGTCGCTCAACGCCCCCCACAGCAGCTGCCCGACGCCGAAGCCCAGGAAGAACGCCGACAGCGTCCACTGCACCTGATCCTGCGGCGCGTGCAGATCGCGCCCGATCTCCGGCATGCCGGGCAGATACATGTCGGTGCCCATCGGACCGAACGACATCAGCACGCCGAGCGCCGCGATGAAGAAGGGGCTTTCGGCAGGCAAACGGGAACGGACGGCGGCAAGGCGCGCGAGCATCTGGAGATCCGAATAAGAAGGAATTGGGGAATCGGCCGGAGGGAGTCCGCAGCCTCTAAGCTGATCCGTCACCCGCCTTGCGCAAAGTCCTGTCTTGTCATGGCTGCCTTGACCGGCGCGCGATGGACCGAAGCCGCGACAATCCGGGCTTTCGCCGGTTTGCGGAGCGACAAAATTCTGGTTCCGGCGACGAGCCCGTGTCTAAAATTGAGTCCGCACACCGGGTTTTCCACCCAGCCGGAGGCAGAGTCATGCCGCACCCCAACCGCCGGTCGGTCCTGTCCTGCGTCGCCGCGGGGACCGCCCTGGTCCTGCTGCCGCAGCAATCTCAGGCGGCGGACATCCGGCCGGGGCTGATCTATGCGGCGGGCCAGAAATTCGACAAGAGCTTCAACGAAGGCGCCTTCGCCGGGGCGGAGCGGTTCAAGGCGGCCAGCGGCATTCCGGCGATCGAATACCTGCCGTCCAATCCGGCGCAGTTCGACCAGGGCGTGGCTTCGCTGTTGCGGCGGGGCGTGACCGATCTGGTCGCCATCGGCTTCTACTACGCGACGCCGCTGGCCCGGCTGGCCCCGGCGCACCCGGCGGTGCGCTTCACCCTGGTCGATGCGGTGGCCGAGGCGCCGAACATCCGCTGTGTCACCTTCAAGGAGCAGGAGGGCGCCTTCCTGGTCGGCGTGCTGGCGGCGCTGGCGTCGAAGAGCGGGACCGTCGGCTTCATCGGCGCGCTGGACATCCCGCTGATCCGCAAATTCATCGCCGGCTTCGAACAGGGTGCGCGCCATGCCCGCGGCGACATCCGGGTGGTGGTGAACTTCGTCGGCACCACGCCCGCTGCCTTCAACGACCCCACCGCCGGGGCGGAGGTGGCGCGCAGCCAGTTCCAGCGCGGGGCCGACGTGGTCTTCGCCGGGGCGGGCGTATCGAATTTCGGCATCTTCGCCGCGGCGAGCGAGGCGCGCCGGCTGGCCATCGGCGTCGACAGCAACCAGAACTATCTCTATCCCGGCTCCATCCTCACCTCGATGCTGAAGCGGGTCGATCTGGCGGTGGAATCGAGCTTCCAGGCCGCACTCCAGGGGCGGTGGAGCGCCGGCACGGTGGCGCTGGGACTGGCGGAGGGCGCCGTCGATTACGCTATGGACGAAAACAACCGGGAGCTTCTGACCCCCGCCATGCTGGAAACGGCGGAGGCGGCCCGCCGCGCCATCGTCGCCGGGCGCATTCCCGTAGCGGACGGCAGTTGAACCGGCAGTCGCTCTGAAATCAGGGCAGGGTCAGGCCGGCGCCTCGCAAGGCTGCCATCCGAGGGCGGCGGACAGGTCGGCCCCCTTCAGCGTGGCGAAACTGGTCTTGATCGCGGTCAGATCGGTGCCGCGCAGCACCACACCGGCAAGGCTGGCGTCGCGCAGGTCGGCACCGGTCAGCCGCGCCTTGGCAAAGCTGGTCGGCCACAGGCGGCTGCCATCGCCGCTGAGATCCACCTTGCGGAACTTGGCCCGCCACAGCTTCGCGCCGGCCAGATTGGCGCCTTCCAGGTTGCAGCCGGACAGGTCGGCGCTGGTGAAATCGGCATCGCGCAGGTCGCTGTAGGACAGGTCCGCCATCATCAGCTTGGCGCCGGAGAAATCAGCCCCGCGCAGACCGCTGAAGCGCATCACCGCCCCGCACAGCAGCTGGTTGGCGAAATTGTAGCCGCGCAGGTCGATGCGCTGCAGCTCGATGCGCTCCCCACCCTTGCCCAGCTTCTCCACCCAAATCTGGTGCCCGGCGATCAGGTCGGACATCCGCGCCGCGGTGGTGGTCAGCCCGGTGCCGTCCACATCGACGCCGTGACGTTCCAGCGCCACCCGCAGTTCCTCGTTCAGGCGGGCGCCGCACATCAGCACGCCGTCCAGCGTCGCTTTGCGCATGCTCGCCCCCGTCAGGTCCGCCCCGATCAGGATGGCGCCGCTGAGGTCGCTGCCGCTGAGGTCGGCGCCCGACAGGTCGCTGCCGCTGAAATCGCACTGCGCCATCCGGCAACCGGTCAGGACCGCCTGGGTCAGGCTGCAGCCGACGAAGGTCGTGGTGCCGTCGCTGTTGCCGGCGGCGCGGAATTCGCCGGCGTCCAGAACCATGCCGCGGCGCAGGTCGGCCCCCTGCAGGTTGGCGTTCTGCAGCTTCGCGCCGTCGACCCTGGCCCCGCGCAGATCGGCGCCCTGCAGCTGCGCACCGGTCAGGTCGGCCTTCGACAGGTCGGCGCCGTAGAGATCGGCCTTCGACAGCACGGTGCCGACCATCCGCGCCCGCGCCAGGCTGGCGCCCGTCAGCTTGGCGCCCGACAGGTTGACGCGGTTGAGGCCCAGCCCGGCCAAATCGTAAAAGCTGAGGTTGGCGCGGCGCCCCCGTCCGGCCGGGTCGCGCAGCAGCCATTGCTGGTGCCGCACCAGCGCGTCGCGAACCGCCCGAAGGTAGCGTTCATCCGTCATGCGGCGCGTCTATGCCCCGGCATTGCCGTCCCGGACACGCTGTCCCGGACTGTTGGCAATCGGGATGTTACCGAAACCGATTCGATTTCGGAAGGCATCTCCCGTCGAACCTTCGCCGGATCGGCAAGATTCTTTTGTTGCAGCCTCAGATCCGTTCCATCCGGTTCCACCGATCCCGTCCGCCATAGGACCGCCGTCATCACAGCCGCGTGATCGCCCTCCCTCCCCGCTTGGGCCGGGGGCAAGCCCGACCAATATAGTGGGTCTGGAACACCGACCACCACCAGCGGAGACCGGCGGCATGCCCGAATCGGACAAGACCAACACGGCCAAGAGCGAACAGGACTGGAAGCGGGACTTGTCGCCCAACCAGTTCAAGGTTCTGCGCGAACATGCGACCGAGTATCCCGGCACCAGCCCGCTGAACGACGAGAAGCGCCCGGGAGTCTACCGCTGCGCCGGCTGCGGGCAGCCCCTCTATGCCAGCGACACCAAATACGAGAGCGGGTCGGGCTGGCCCAGCTTTTGGGAGCCGATTCCGGGAGCGGTAGAGACCTCCACCGACTACAAGCTGGCCTATCCGCGGACCGAGGTTCACTGCGCCGCCTGCAAAGGCCATCTCGGCCATGTCTTCGATGACGGGCCGCAGCCGACAGGGAAGCGCTATTGCATGAACGGTGTCGCCATGACTTTCGTACCTTCGGAAAAGTCCGGCTGACCCGCAGAACTATGACCGGGCGCCGGATTCCTTTGCCTGATGGGCGCCCGGTCATAAACCCTCCCAAAAAAGGCGGGTTTACCCCCAATTGAGCTAAAAATTACAACCTTGGAACAGAGCGCGATGGTATGATCGGCTCCGTGCGGCGGGTTGTCGCGAGGGCATCGCCGCCCTCGGACGTCCATGGCACCATGCGTCGTCGAAACGGCGCGGGCATTGGGTGCGGCTGGCGGAGGGCGAATGGTCATTTCGGCCGAGTTCCTGGGGATGCTGCTTCTGATCACCAGCGCCGCCGCGCTCGGTCTGTCGATCGTGGTCGATGTCGGCCGGGTCAGCGCCGAAAAGGCGCGCGAAGCGATGAACCAGCGACAATACGACAAGAAGCGCGCCGCGCTGGCCGAATGGCGCCAGAAGACGGAGCGCAAGCGCGTCGACCTCACCACCCTGCAGGCCCGCCTGACCGAATTCAACGGCCGGCGCCAGAAGGCCATGACGGAGTTGCGGGCTCTGGAATTCTCCAAGATCGAACTGGTGCACGAACTGGGCGACCTGGACTCCGACGGCGACGTCTTTTGGGCACAGCTGGCGGTCGGTCCCAATTTCAACGAACTGGACCGCAAGGACATCGTCTTCTCCCGCCAGATCTGGGAATACCGCAACGTCGCGCACATCACCGCGCCATCGGCCGAACAGGCCCACGGCACGGTTCGGACCAGCTTTTCCCAGCGCAACGGGCTGATCTGTTCGCCAGTGGTGCCGCTGGCGCTGGCCCCCGATCCCGAGGCCGAGGCCGAGGCGACCGCAGCATGATGGGCAGTGGCATGATGGGAATGGCCCGATGACCGGCATGATGCTGTATTTCGCGCTTGGCCTGATGGTGCTGACCGTCCTGTCCAACCGCTATTGGCGCCGTCAGCTGACCCTGACGCGGATCGCCATGTCCAAGCTGAAGGATAAGGTGGACGACGTGACCAAGGAGGTGGCGGACATCGCCACCGACTATGCTCAACTCGCCCAGCATCAGGCGGACATGGAAAAGCGCGTACAGAAGGCGGAAATCGACATGCAGGCCGCCATCCTGGAGTTGGACCAGAAGAAGGGCGCCCCGATGCAGCGCTACTTCGTGTTCGACCGGAACGAGCCGCGCCCCGGCCGCTTCTGGGAGGTCGCGGTGCGCTTTCAGCCGACCGCGGTCAGCTTCGCCGACCAGCGCGGCTATCGCGGCTGGACAGGCATCCGCCGCTTCCTGCTGGTCGCCGACGGCGAGCGTGATGCGCGCGACCGGGTGGCCGCCCGCTACCCCCGACAGGCCGGCTTCGAGATCGTGGAGGTCGCCGGCTGCCGCCTGAACGGGCTGACGGTCAACCGCATTTCCGAACTCAGCACGTTCCGCAAGCCCGGCAAGCCGGAGGAGGAAGCCGCCGCGGCGGCGGCCCGTCCGCAACGCCGGGCCTCGCCGGCCCAATCCTGAACCGGGCGCAGACGGGGGCGATCAGTCAACGACGGCCTGGAACATGTACCCCATGCCGTGGACGGTGACGATTCGGATCGGGTCGGCGGGATCGGGTTCCACCACCCGGCGCAGGCGGCGGACCAGCCGGTCGATTGAGCGGTCGTAGGGCACCGAGTCGCCGCGCAGCGTCAGGTCCAGCAGATCGTCGCGGCTCAGCACCCGCCCCGGATTCTCGACGAAGGCCGCCAGCAGTTCGAATTCGGCCGAGGTCAGCCGCGCATCCTCGCCGCCGGGGTCGCGCAGGCGGCGCTTGTCCAGATGCAGCTCCCATCCGTCGAACCGCTTCACCCGTCCGCCGGCCGGCCGCGTCGGCTTGGCGATGCGGCGCAGGAGGCTGCGGGTGCGGGCCAGGATCTCGCGCGGTTCGAAAGGCTTGGTGATGTAGTCGTCGGCGCCCAGCTCCAGCCCGATCAGCCGGTCCATCCGGTCGGAGCGGCCGGTGATCAGGATGATGCCGATGTTGGAGGTGGCCCGCAGTTCCCGCGTCACCGCCAGCCCGTCCTTGCCGGGAAGCCGAATGTCCAGCAGCAGCAGGTCGATCCGCCCGCGCGCCAGCAGCGCCGACAGCTGATCGCCGTCGCGCGCCAGCATCACCCGATACCCCTCGCCTTCCAGATAGGCCTTCAGGGTCTCGCGGGTGATGGGATCGTCGTCGACCACCGCGATGGTGTTCATTGTCCCCCGTGACGGAGTCCGATGGCCCGCGGATTGTCTGCCGGCCCCTCATACCGAAGCTATCGGTTCCGCCAACCGGATACAAGGTGGAGCACACCGAGCCTCATCGGCCGTTTCGCCTGATTGTGCGGCCTGCCAAGAGTCGGCGGATGGTGACAATCGCGCCGAACTTGCCAGATTGAGGGGACAATGCCACATTTGTCCTCATGACAAATTGGACCCCGAACCTGGAGGGCCGCGCCGGCCCGCTCTATCGCGTCATCGCCGACGCCCTGGCCGACGACATCGCCGAGGGCGCGCTGGCGGTCGGCACCCGCCTGCCCACCCACCGCGACCTCGCCTTCCGTCTCGGCGTGACGGTGGGCACGGTGACGCGCGCCTATACGGAAGCGGAAAAGCGCGGCCTGATCGGCGGCGAGGTGGGGCGCGGAACCTTCGTGCAGGGCCAGCGTCCGCCGGCGACACCGCTGCCGCTCGGATGGCCGCCGGCCGGAGAAACATCCGCCGGGGAGACGGGCTCCGGCTCCGCCATCGTCAACATGACGACGGTCCATCCCGAACATGCAGTCGCGGTGCAGGCCTTCGGCCAGACGCTTGTCGCCATCGGCACCTCCGGCCGGGCGGCAGCGCTGATCGGATACGGCCCGCATGCCGGTCTGCCCGACCACCGCACCGCCGCCGCCGCCTGGCTGGAACGACAGCACCGGGTGCAGGCGACGGCCGACTCGGTGCTGCTGACCACCGGTGCGCAGAACGCGCTGGCGGTGGCGCTGGCCGCCGTCGCCCGCCCCGGCGACGTTATCCTGGCGGAGCGGCTGACCAACATCGGCACCAAGGCGCTGGCGGCTACCCAGGGCTATCACCTGGAAGGGGTCGCCATCGACGAGCATGGGCTGGTGCCCGACGCCTTCGACAGCGCCTGTCGCCGGCTGGGACCGAAGGCGGTCTATCTGGTGCCGACCCTGCAGAATCCGACCGCGGTGGTGATGCCCGCCGCCCGCCGCCGCGAAATCGCCGAGATCGCCCGCCGCTATGGCGTGATCCTGATCGAGGACGACGTGTTCGGCTTCATGGTGCCGGACGCCCGGCCGATCCAGACCATCGCGCCCGACATCACGCTCTATGTGTCGAGCGTGTCCAAGAGCCTTGCCGCCGGGCTGCGGCTGGGCTTCGTCGTCGCGCCGGCGGAGCTGCGATCCCGCGTCGAGACCGCGATCCGCGCCCTGCAATATTCCGCCCCCGCCCTGCCGGCGGAGGTGGTGGCGCGCTGGATTCAGGACGGCACCGCCGACCGCATCGTCGCCACCCAGCGGGAGGAGGATCTGGCCCGCCAGCGGCTTGCCCGCTCCATCCTGCCGGCCGGCACCGTCTATGGCAGTTCGGCGGCACAGCATCTGTGGCTGGTCCTGCCCGAGCCCTGGCGGCGCGAGGATTTCATCGGCGAGGCCCGGCGCCGCGGTGTGATCGTCACCGGCGCCGATGCTTTCGCCGTCGGTCGCGCCAGCGCCCCCCATGCGGTGCGGGTGGGCTTGTGCATGCCCCGCAGCCGCGACGAGGCCGCCCGCGGCCTGCGCGCGCTGGCCGACGCGCTGGACGCACCGGCGGCGGCGATGCTGTCGATCGTGTAGGGACGCCTTACGCCCCCTGCAGCATTCCCTGCACCGCGTCCATCGCGGCGAGCCCGCGGCTGAACACCGATTCCGCCGTCGCGGCAAGCTCCTGGGCCTCGACGCGGCGGCCTTCGCGCATGCCGTCTTCCACCGCGCGCATCAGCCCGACGAAGCGGGTCAGGCCGAAATGGCTGGCGGCGCCGGCCAGACGGTGGGCGATGTCCTCGATCTCGTCGTCGGGAGTCTCGGCGGCGGTTAGGCGGGGCAGCCCTTCCTGCGCGGAGTCCAGCAGCAACCCGCGGATGGTGGCGAAGCGCGCCGGGCCGAGGGACCGGATATAACGCTCCAGGATCTCGTCGCTCACATCCTCCTCCACGACCAGCGGACGGGCGGGGTTCGCGACCGCCGCCCGGTCGCAGCCGGGGTCCTCGCCATCGCCGGCGCCCTCCCCGCGCGAAGCGACGGCGTTGGACAGCAGGTGCATCAGCCGCTCCGGGAAGATCGGCTTTTCGATCACCGCGTCGATGCCGGCGTCGAGATAGCGGGCGCGGTCGGCGGCGAAGACGTTGGCGGTCACCGCGACGATCGGCACCGCCGCCCGGTCGGCATCCGGGAAGGCGCGGATGCGGCGCGCCACCTCCGGCCCGTCGATGTCGGGCAGGCGGATGTCCAGAAGCACGGCGTCGTAACGCCGCCGGCCCGCCAGTTCCAGCGCCTTCTCTCCCGTTTCGGCGACGGTGATGCGATGGCCGGCATCGGACAGCAGGCCCAGCGCCACCTCGCGGTTGATCGCGTCGTCCTCCACCAGCAGCAGGGCCAGCGACCGCACCCGGCTGATCGGCAGGAGCCGACCGGGCCGCTGCTCCGGCAGGGCGCTTTCCTCCACCCGCTGCAGGGGAATGGTGACGGTGAAGACGCTACCCAGCCCGACCGCGCTGTCGACCCGGATGCTGCCCTGCATGGCGTCCAGCAGGTGCCGCACGATGGCGAGCCCCAGCCCGCTGCCGCCGAAGCGCCGGGCGATGGTGGGATCGGCCTGTTCCAGCTTCTCGAAGATGGCGGCGCGGCGTTCCGGCGGCACGCCGATGCCGGTGTCGCGCACTGCCAGACGCAGCATCTCTCCGGAACCGGAACGTTCCGGCCCCGGTTCGATATCGACGCGCAACTCCACCCCGCCGCGTTCCGTGAACTTCACCGCGTTGCCGACGAGGTTCACCAGGATCTGGCGCAGCCGCTGCCGGTCGATCACCACAAGTTCCGGCACCTCCGGCGCGATGTCGAGGTCGAGGTCGATCCCCTTCTCGTTCGCCAGTCCTTCCACTGTCGCAACGACCTCTTCCAGCACCGGCAGCAGCGCGCAGGGAGCGGGGTCGAGGTCGAGCTTGCCGTCCTCGATCTTGCGCAGGTCGAGGATGTCGTTGACCTGATCGAGCAGCCCATGGCCGCAACGCATGATCGACATGGCATAGCGCCGCTCGCCCGCATGCAGCTGCCCGGTCAACAGCAGCCTGCACAGGCCGAGGATGCCGTTCAGCGGCGTGCGCATCTCGTGGCTGACGGTGGCGAGGAATTCGGTCTTGGCGGCGTCGGCGCGTTCCGCCCGCTCCTTGGCCTGCCGCAGTTCCTCCCGCGCCCGGCGCGAGGCGGTGATGTCGTTGGCGACGCAGATGATTCGGCAGCGGCCGTCGCCCGACCATTCGAAGGGATGGCGCTGCAGGGCGAAGACCGCACTCTCGCCGTTGCGGGCCAGCACCAGCTCCTCCACGCCCAACGACCGCATGGAGCCGGGAACGCCGCCGGCCAGCGCCCGCCCGGTCTCGTGCCCCAGCACCGCGGTCAGGGTACGGTCCTCGATGTCGGCGCGGCGGGTGCCGAAGCAATCCTCCGCCGCCCGGTTCCACAGCACGACCCGGCCGGTATCGCCCTCCAGCACATAGAGCACGCTCGGCACATTGTCGATCACGGCGTCCAGGAAGGCCTGGGTCCGGCGCAGCAACTCCTCCGCCTCGCGGCGGCGGGTGATGTCGACCACCGAACTCAGCAGCACCTCCTCCCCCTGGAACTCGAAGGCGATGCCGGACAGCAGGCCCCACAGCCGGCGGCCGGTGCGGGTCACCAGCTCCGTTTCGACATCGAGCGCCAGACCGCTGGCGAAGACGTCGCGGACGAACTCCTCGCGCACCGCCGGGACGTACCAGACGGAGGCGGCCGGCCGGCCCAGCAACTCGCCGGCATCGGCGACCTCGAACAGGTCGGCGGCGCGGCGGTTAACGAAGCGGATCTGGCCGTCGGCGCGGCCGGAGATCACCAGCGGGACCGGTGCCGCCTCCAGCACCGTGCGCAGCCATTGCTCGTTGCGGCGCAGCGCCTCGCTCTTGTCCTCGGTCTCCTGGATGTAGAAGCGCAGCGCGCGGGCCAGTTCGCCGATCTCGTCGGCACCGGTCGCCGGCACCTCCGCCCTGCCGCCCCCGGTGCGGTCGCGGATCGCCTCGCTGACCGCCCACAGCCGGGCCAGCACCTTGCGCCGGACATACAGCACCGACAGCACCATCCCCAGCACCACCACCCCGACCGAGGCGAAGAACAGGCGGGTGTAGGTGGTGGACACCTCGATCACCTGCTGGCGGCTTTCCTCCGCCGCCTTGGTCTGCTCGACGAAGATGCCGGTGTTGAGGCCGGTGTTGACCAGCGAAACCTGATTGGCGCGGTCGACCAGCCCGTTCAGCGCCTCCGACGCCTGCAATTCCGCCTGCCGCTGGCGGAAGACGGAACGGTCGCCCTCCACCACCGCGCGCATGCCCTCGGCCAGCCGGGTCAGCCGGTCCGATACCCCGTCCGCAAGCCCTTGCGGCACCGAAGAGGCAAGGCTCTCCACCTGCGCCGCCGCGCCGTCGGCCAGCCGGGCCAGGGCGAAGCTGTTCTCCGCCTGATGGACCGAGGCGATCAGGAACAACAGCCGCTCGGCCATCGCCAGCCAGCGCTGCACGCCCACATCCTCGACCCCGCGCAGTCCCGGTTCCGCCAGGGCGTCGGCCATCCGCCGCACGTCGCGGGTCCGGTCGGCCAAGGCGCGGCGGGCAGCGACGCGGGCGGTCACGCCGCGGTCGATGGCGTCGCGCAGCCGCAGGATCTCGTCGCGCTGCTGCTTCAGCCCGGCGATCCGCCTTGCCTGTCGGGCGTCGGACGATTCCATCTCCGCCAGCAGCCGGTCATAGCCGTCCAGCTGGTCGGCCAGCCCCTGCTTGATCGTTTCGCGACCAAAATTATCGTCTGACAGGGCCAGTTGTTCCAGGGTCCGCATGATCCGCTGATGCTGGCGCTCCAGCTTGGCGGAGGCGACGACGGCGGGAAACTGCTCCGAGGTCACCTTGGTGATGCCGGCATGCAGGCCGTCGAAGGCGATGTAGGCGCCAAGCCCGATCAGGAAGGCAACCAGACCGTTGAAGGCGAGCGCGCCGAACAGACGCGTGCCGACGCCGATCCTCACCACCCCCGCCTTGCCGGCTTCGGACCTGCCGGCCTCCGCCCTGCTGCCGCCTGTCATTCCCAATCCCGCCCGTCCCGTCCAGACGCCCAGCCCCGACACCGACACCACCCCCAATCGTTTGCGCGGTGCCGTGGGCAGCGTATCATAGCGGCGCCGTAGGATAAGGGGAGAAGGATGGGGCTGAAGCCTGTTGCCGCCGCGCTGGGACTGATTCTGGCGCTCGTCCCGGCGGGCGGCGGAACCGCCGCGGCGCAGCCCGGCGTGCAGCCCGTGCCGAACGGCGACCGCCCGGTCCTGGCGGAGATCGAGCGGCGGGGGGTGGTTCGCTGCGGCGTGTCCTTCAATCCCGGCTTCGCCGCCAACGACGACAACGGGCGGCCGGTCGGCTTCATGGTCGATCTGTGCCGGGCGCTGGCCGCCGCCGTCCTGGGCAAGGCCGACGCCGTGGAAATCCGCCGCCTGTCCAAGCCGCAGGAATTCGACGCCGTCGCCACCGGCGAGGTCGACGTGTCCTTCGCCCAGACCTCCTGGACGCTGACCCGCGATGCGACCTACGCCGTCGATTTCGGCCCGCCGGTCTTCCACGATGTGCAGGGGATCGCCGCTTGGCTGCTGGCCGACGGCCGGTCGGCGTTGGACGGAACGGAGCTGACGATCTGCGTGCCCGCCGGAACCACCACCCAGGCCGAGCTGGAGGCCCTGGTCGCCGTCGGAAAGCGGCCTTGGAAGCTGCGGAGCTTCCCCGGCTGGCCCGATGCGCTGGAGGCATTCCTCAGCCGCGACTGCGCGGCGCTCAGCGCCGACCGGGCTTTGCTGACCACCGCGCTGCATATGCTGGAGTCGCGGAAGGAGGCGTTGGAGATCGTCGACGCCCCTCTCCCGTCACGCGAGCCGCTGGCGCCGCTGACGCCGAACGCCGACCGCATGTGGATGGCGGCGGTGCGCTGGACCATCTATGCGCTGTTCCTGGCCGAGGATGCCGGCGTCACCGGCGCCAACGCCAATTTTCAGCGGATCACCGGCGGCAGCGAGGTGCGGCGCCTGCTGTCCGGCCTGCCGGAGGTCGCGGCAAAGGCGGGGCTGCGTCCGGACTGGGCCTATCAGGTCGTGATGCAGGTCGGGAATTACGGCGAGATCTTCGAACGCAACCTGGGCAGCCGGTCGCCATTCAAGCTGGACCGCGGACCGAACCGGCCCTGGACCCAGGGCGGCCTGCTGTACGCGCCAGTGTTCCAGTGATGCTGTTCCGACAGGGGGCTTGAGGTCGGGATTGCGCCCCGGTGGAGGCATGGCTCCGATCCAAAAATATTATTTTGACCCAGTCCCGCAATGGCCGATACCCCCGACCATGGTCGGGGGTGACGCGGATAATTTGCTAGGCACACTATCGGTCAGAAACCAAGGCTCGGGCTCGGTCATCAGTTCATATGACCGGAATGCACTGGGCAGTCAAAACCAACCGTAATGCATGACTATTCACTTGGGAGGGTGAAGACCATGGCCTATGCGGCTTCGTCGGACGATGCCGTCCGACCGATGACGGGCGAGGAGAAGAAGGTGATCTTCGCGTCCTCGCTCGGGACCGTTTTCGAGTGGTACGACTTCTATCTCTACGGCTCGCTCAGCGCGGTCATCGCTGCGCAGTTCTTTTCCGGCGTCAACCCGACCGCCGCCTTCATCTTCGCGCTGATGGCCTTTGCCGCCGGCTTCGCCGTCCGGCCCTTCGGCGCCCTGGTCTTCGGCCGTCTCGGCGACATGATCGGCCGCAAATACACCTTCCTGGTCACCATCCTGATCATGGGCGTGTCGACCTTCATCGTCGGCATCCTGCCCAACTACGCCTCCATCGGCATCGCCGCGCCGATCATCCTGATCATCCTGCGCCTGCTGCAGGGCCTGGCGCTGGGCGGCGAGTATGGCGGCGCCGCGACCTATGTGGCCGAACATGCGCCGCACGGCCGCCGCGGCAACTACACCTCCTGGATCCAGACCACCGCGACTCTCGGCCTGTTCCTGTCGCTGCTGGTCATCCTGGGCTGCCGCGTGTCGATGTCGCCCGAGGATTTCAACGCCTGGGGCTGGCGCATCCCGTTCCTGATCTCCATCGTGCTGCTCGGCATCTCGGTGTGGATCCGTCTGATGCTGAACGAATCGCCCGCCTTCAAGAAGATGAAGGAGGAGGGCAAGCACTCCAAGGCGCCGCTGACCGAGTCCTTCGGTGAATGGAAGAACCTGAAGATCGTGCTGCTCGCCCTGTTCGGCCTCGTCGCCGGCCAGGCGGTGGTGTGGTACACGGGCCAGTTCTACGCCCTGTTCTTCCTGACCCAGACGCTGAAGGTCGATGCCCAGGCGGCCAACCTGATGATCGCCGCGGCCCTGCTGATCGGCACGCCCTTCTTCGTGGTCTTCGGCACGCTGGCCGACAAGATCGGCCGCAAGCCGATCATCATGGCCGGTCTGCTGCTGGCCTGCCTGACCTACTTCCCGCTGTTCAAGGCCATCACCCACTATGCCAACCCGGCGCTGGAGGAAGCCATCGCGACCTCGCCGGTCGTCGTCGTCGCCGATCCGAACGAATGCTCGTTCCAGTTCAACCCGGTCGGCACCAGCCAGTTCACCAGTTCCTGCGACATCGCCAAGAGCGCACTGGTCCGGCGCGGCATCCCCTACACCAACGAAGCGGCCCCGGCCGGCACCGTCGCGTCGATCAAGGTCGGCAGCACGGTCATCCCCAGCTACACCGCGGCTCCGCAGGCCAGCACCACCGTATCGCTCAGCCACGGCCCGACCGCCTCGCATGCGCCGACCGACACCAAGGCCGCCGGCGCCGCCTTCGACAAGGGCCTGACCGACGCGCTGAAGACCGCCAACTATCCGCCGAAGGCCGATCCGGCCCGCATCGATACGGTGATGGTCATCGCCCTGCTGACCATCCTGGTCATCTATGTGACCATGGTCTACGGCCCGATCGCCGCGATGCTGGTGGAGATGTTCCCGACCCGCATCCGCTACACCTCGATGTCGCTGCCCTACCACATCGGCAACGGCTGGTTCGGCGGCTTCCTGCCGACCACCTCCTTCGCCATCGTGGCAGCCACCGGCGACATCTACTCCGGCCTCTGGTACCCGATCATCATCGCCGCCGCGACCCTGGTGATCGGCCTGCTGTTCGTCCGCGAAACAAAGGACGTGGACATCTACCAGCACGATTGAGCAAGGACGCAACCCGGCTGATCGACGGGCGGCGGAACGGACGGGCGGAGGGTTTCCCTCCGCCCGTTTGCGCAATTTTGTGATAGCCTCCACCGCCATAGGGAGAAGAAGTCCAAAACGGGATGCGAAAAGCCCCATGGAAAGCTGGTTCATCCTCGTCGCATCGATGGCCTATCTGCTGTCGCTGTTCGCCATCGCGTGGTACGGCGACCGCACCGGCGACCAGGGCACCGAACGGCGCACGCCCTGGCTCTATGCGCTGAGCTTCGGGGTCTACTGCACCTCCTGGACCTTCTACGGCGCGGTTGGGCGGGCGGCCACCGGGGGCTTCTATTTCCTGCCGATCTATATCGGGCCGATCCTGATGATCGGATTGGGCTGGCCGGTTCTGGCCCGCATCGTGCGGGTGGCGAAGTCGGAGAATGTCGTCTCCATCTCCGACTTCCTGTCGGCCCGCTACGGCAAGAGCCGCAGCCTCGCCGCCCTCGTCACCGTCGCCGCGGTGATCGGGCTGCTGCCCTACATCGCCCTGCAATTGAAGGCGATCAGCGTCAGCTTCGAGATTCTGGCCGGGGCGTCGCTGGGGACCGACCTCAACCAGATGCCGGGCGGCACCGCGTTGATGGCGGCCTTGCTGATGGCGGCCTTCGCCATCCTGTTCGGCGTGCGCAGCGTGTCGGCCAACGAACACCACCGCGGCCTGATGATGGCCATCGCCGCGGAGTCGGTGGTGAAGCTGGCGGCGGCGCTGGCGGTGGGCGGCGCCATCGCCTATTCGGTCTTCGGCGACCCGGCCACCTTCTTCGAAGCGGCGGCGAATCATCCCGGCTTCCTCGACCTGATCCGGCTGGACAGCATCGGCGCGGACTGGTGGGTGGCCTGCCTGCTGTCGGCATTGGCGATCCTGTGCCTGCCGCGCCAGTTCCACGTCGCGGTGGTGGAGAACACCCATGGCGGCGACGTGCGGTCGTCGGCCAAGCTGTTCCCCGCCTATCTGGTCGCCATCAACCTGTTCGTGCTGCCGGTGGCGCTGGCCGGGCTGATGCTGTTCCCGGACGGCACGACCAATGCCGACACCTTCATGGTCTCCATCCCCTTGAGCCAGGGCTGGCCGTGGCTGGCGCTGGCCGCCTTCATCGGCGGCCTGTCGGCGGCCACCAGCATGATCCTGGTGGAGATGGTGGCGCTCAGCACCATGATCTGCAACGACGTCGCCGTGCCGCTGCTGATGGCGCTGCGCCCCGACGACCGGCGGCTGCGCGACGATCCGGCGGGGATTCTGCTGCTGATCCGCCGGTCGGCGGTGATCGTGCTGGTCCTGCTGTCCTACGGCTGCTACCGGCTGATCGGCCCGGCCTTTCCGCTGGCGACCATCGGCATGATGAGCTTCACCGCGGTGGCGCAGTTCGCCCCCGCCCTGCTCGGCGGCCTGATCTGGAGCCGCGCCAGCCGCGCCGGCGCCTTCGCCGGCATCTGCGCCGGCTTCCTCGGCTGGGCCTACACCATGCTGCTGCCGTCCTTCGCCGACGCAGGCTGGCTGGCCTCCAGCGCCCTGCGCGAGGGGCCGTTCGGCCTGACCGGCCTCAGCCCGGTGGCGCTGGCCGGCATCGCCGGCATCGACCCGCTGACCAACGCCGCGCTGTGGAGCCTGGGGCCGAACATCCTGCTGTTCGTGCTGGTCTCGCTGCTGACCCGGCCGTCGACGCTGGAGCGCCAGCAGGCCGCGCGCTTCATCAGCCTGCGCCGCTCCGCCGACGGAGAAGCCACCGGGCCGCGCGGCGCCACGCTGGCCGACCTGCACGACCTCGCCGTCCGCTATGTCGGGCAGGCCCGCGCCGATGCCGCCTTCTGCCGCTTCACCGGGGTGGAGGACGGCGACCTGCCGACCGCACTGCTGACCCGCACCGACGGCGAGGCGATCCAGCTGACCGAGCGGCTGCTCGCCGGCGCCGTCGGCTCCGCCTCCGCCCGCGTGGTGGTGGCCGGGCTCTTGTCCGACCGCCGGCTGTCGCGCACCGACGCGCGGTCGATCATCGACGAGGCGTCGCGCGCCATCCTGAAGCAGCATGAGCTGCTGCGCGCCACCGTGGAGAATGTGCCGCAGGGCATCGCCGTGTTCGACGAGGATTGGCGCGTCGCCACCTGGAACAACCAGTTCCTGGTCCTGCTGGACCTGCCCGACGGCTTCGTCCAGGTCGGCACCTCGCTGCAGGAGATCGTCGGGCTGATCGCGCGGCGCGGCGAATACGGCCGCAACGGCGAGATCGAAACCCTGCTGGAGCGCCGGTCCGACCCGCGCCGCCGCAACAAGCCGGACGTCTACGAGCGGGTGCGTCCCGACGGCACGGTGCTGGAGATCGCCACCAACCCGATGCCGGGGCCGAAGCCCGGCGGGGGCGGCTTCGTCGCCGTCTACACCGACGTCACCGAACGCCACCGCGCCGCCGCCGCCCTGCGCGAAGCCAACGAAACGCTGGAGCGCCGCATCGCCGAGCGCACCCACGCCCTATCGGAAGCCAAGGCGGAGGCCGAGCGCGCCAACCGCGGCAAAACCCGCTTCCTCGCCGCCGCCAGCCACGACCTGCTGCAGCCGCTGCACGCCGCCCGCCTGTTCCTTTCCGCGCTGGCCGAACGCAACGGCGACAGCGCCATCCGCCAGATCGACACCTCCTTGCGGTCGGTGGAGCAGATCCTGGGCGACCTGCTGGACGTCTCCAAGATCGACAGCGGCGTGGTGAAGCCGAACCCGGTGCCGATGCGCATCGAGGATCTGCTGAAGCCGCTGGGCGAGGAGTTCACCGTGCTGGCGAGCCGCCACGGGCTGGCCCTGCGCGTGGTGGAGTGTTCGGCCATCGTGCACAGCGACCCGACGCTGCTGCGGCGCATCCTGCAGAACTACCTCGCCAACGCCGTGCGCTATACCCGGACCGGCCGCATCCTGCTGGGCTGCCGCCGCCGCGGGAATTTCCTGTCCATCGAGGTGTGGGACACCGGCCCCGGCATCCCCGAGCACAAGGTGCCGGAAATCTTCATGGAGTTCCGGCAGCTCGACAACGACGCCGACGACCGCGGCAAGGGGCTGGGACTCGGCCTCGCCATCGTCGAGCGTCTGGCAGGAATCCTCGGCCACACGGTGCAGGTGCGCTCCAAGGTCGGGCGCGGCAGCGCCTTTTCCGTCCTGGTTCCGCTGACCGACGAGCCGGTCGCCGCCCGCGCCGTGGTGGTCCGCCCGCGCGGCCGCGACCTGAGCGGCGTCCTGGTGCTCTGCCTGGAGAACGAGCCCGCCATCGCCCGCGCCACCGAGGATCTGTTGTCGAGCTGGTCCTGCCGCGTCGTCACGGCGGCGGCCCCCGACCTCGCCCTGGCGAAGCTGGGCGGGCGCACGCCCGACGTGATCCTGACCGACTACCACCTGGACCGCAGCCTGACGGGGGTGGAGGCCTTGGCGACCCTGCGCGCCGCGCTGGGCAGCGACCTCCCCGCCGCCGTGGTCACCGCCGACCGCGACGCCGCCGTGCGCGAGGACATCGAAGCGGCGGGCTGCCGCCTGCTCTACAAGCCGGTGCGTCCGGGAGCGCTACGGGCACTGCTGGGGCAGTTGCTGGCGGAAGGGCAGCGGCTGGCGGGCGACTGACGCGCTGTGCCCCCTCCCTATCCCTCCCCCGCTCACGCGGACTATGGCATTCACACATCTCGCCTCTGCGAAATAGCAGCAACCACCGGTAGTGAAAATCCCTTCTCCCCTTGCGGGAGAAGGGTTGGGATGAGGGGTGCGACCGGCTGAAAGCCCGTGGCAATCAAGTTTCCGCCCCTCACCCCAACCCCTCTCCCGCGAGGGGAGAGGGGCTGTCCTCAATGCCAAGCTGCACGTCTTTTCGCAAATGCGAAATGTGTGCATCCCGTAGCTCACGCGGGAGAGGGGACTGCCGCCGCACGCCGACAAAGCTCCTGTCCCCTCTCCCGCGATCGGACCGGTCTTCGACCGGCCGAGGGCGGGGGAGGGATAGGGAGGGGGCAGGGGTTGCCTACTCCACCGGCGGCGGCGGCGCGGACGACAGTGCCAACTGGCTCGCCAGCACCGCGGCCTGCGTCCTCGTCAGCACGCCCAGTTTGCGTAGGATCGTCGTGACGTGGGCCTTCACCGTCGTCTCGGCGACGTTCATCTCATAGGCGATCTGTTTGTTCAGCTTGCCCTCGGCGATGCCGGCCAGGACGCGGAGCTGCTGGGGGGTCAGGGTGGCGGCGCGCTGGGCGGGATCGGGGGCGTCGGTCTCGGGACCGCCGTTGATCTCCGGCAGCCACAGCTCACCATCGAGAACGGCGTGGATCGCCTCGACGATCTGGGTGTTGGGGGCGGATTTCGGCACGAAGCCGGAGGCGCCGTAATCGATGGCGCGCTGGATCGTCACCGGATCCTCGGACGCCGACACCACGATCACCGGAATCGCCGGATGTTCGGAGCGCAGCATCATCAGGCCGATCAGGCCGCTCATGCCGGGCATGTGCAGGTCGAGCAGGATGATGTCCGGCGGCTCCCCGGTGTCCAGCACGGGCTTGATCTGGTCGAACCGCGATGCTTCGAGGATCACGGCGCCGGGGATCGCCTGCCCGATGGTCTGGGTCAAGGCGGTGCGCATCAGCGGATGGTCGTCGGCGATCAGGATGCGGTGCGACATCGGCCTTCTTGGACTTTCCGGGTATGGACATTCCGGGTTTGAAACCGTCCCGGCAGTATCCGCTTGCAGCCGCCCGTTGACAACTGCGCCCAATGCCGCGCGTCGAAGTTTCCGATGGATTTTACCCTTATCCGTCCGCGGACGGGATGGCACCGGCGCTGGTGCGTTCGTGGATGGCCTGGCGGCGGAAGCGGTACAACTCCGCCGGACGGCCGCCGGTCTGGCTTTCATACTGCCCGGTCGGCTCGACGAAGCCGCCGGAGATCATCAGGCGCCGGAAATTCTGCTTGTGCACCCGCTCGCCGGACAGCGCCTCCACCACCAGCTGCAGCTGGTGCAGGGTGAAGGTCGGCGGCAGCAGTTCGAAGACGATGGGGCGGTAGCGCAGCTTGCCGCGCAGCCGTTCCAGCGCGGTGGCCAGGATGCGCCGGCCGTCGCGCGCCATCGGCCGTCCCAGCGCCCGCGGCATCGGCCCGCCGACACCGACCGACGAATCGATCCGCGCGGCGAGGTCGCGGTCGCGGAAGGCCTCCACCACCAGCCCGGCTTCGTAGAGCAGTTCGAAGCGTTCCAGCACCCGTTCCATGTCCCAGTCCGCGCCGTCCAGGCCGAAGGCCATCTGGGCACGCTCGGCCCGGCGCAGGCGTGTCTCCTCGTCGGGCGCCGACGCGATCCAGCCGCCGAGCGCCGGGGCGATCACGCCGTCCAGCAGCGGCGGGCGGCGGTCGCGCCAGTCCTCCCACGGGAAATGGTCGTAGAGGTCGCGCCATTCGGCCGAGGCGTCGCCGCCCAGCGGGCCGTCGCGGACCAGGGCGAGATAGCCGACCACGACCGACCGCGGGCCGCCGAACAGCTCATGCGGATCGCGATGGCGGTCGCCGAAGGTATAGAGCTGCTCGACATAGCGCAGCGCGAGACCCGACAGCCCTTCCGCCACCGCGCGCACGCCCTCCTGCAGGGTGCGGAAACGGTCGGGCTCGAAGGGCGCGCCGGGCAGGGCGTCGCGATGCGGCAACGGCTCGTCGCCGCGCCGGTGGTCTTCCGGCACGGAGAAGCCGCTGCGCACCGTCACGACGCGCGGCGTCCCGCCGGCCACCGCCACGATGGCGACCGACAGGCCGAGTTGCAGGGGCTGGGTCACGGGACGCGCACGATTCCCCCTCTCCCCCCCGCTCTCGCGCAAACGAAGTTTGCGCTGACGCGGCAGGCGGACCATAGGTCCGCTGAAAGCGGGGAGAGGGTCGGGGTGAGGGGGAGGCGTATCAGATCGCTTGCAAAGGTCCCGCGGCGGTCCCCCCTCACCCTAACCCTCTCCCCGGGGGGGAGAGGGGATCCAAGGCGGGGATAGGCTGCTGAACTCAACGCTTGTCCAGCGGCACGAAGGGACGGGCGGCGTGGCCGGTGAAGAGCTGGCGGGGGCGGCCGATCTTCTGGGCCGGGTCCTCGATCATCTCCTTCCACTGGCTGATCCAGCCGACGGTGCGGGCCAGCGCGAACAGCACGGTGAACATGCTGGTCGGGAAGCCCATCGCCTTCAGGATGATGCCCGAGTAGAAGTCCACGTTCGGATAGAGCTTCTTTTCGATGAAATACTCGTCCGACAGGGCGATCCTCTCCAGCTCCATGGCGATGGCCAGATGCGGCTCGTCATGGATGCCCAGGCGGTCGAGGACCTGATAGCAGGTCTCGCGCATGATCTTGGCGCGCGGGTCGTAGTTCTTGTAGACGCGGTGGCCGAAGCCCATCAGGCGGAAGCTGTCGTTCTTGTCCTTGGCGCGGCGGACGAATTCGGGGATGCGGTCGACCGAACCGATCTCCTCCAGCATCTTCAGCACCGCCTCGTTGGCGCCGCCATGGGCCGGACCCCACAGCGCCGCGATGCCCGACGCGATGCAGGCGAACGGGTTGGCGTGGGACGAGCCGGCGAGCCGGACGGTGGAGGTCGAGGCGTTCTGCTCGTGGTCGGCGTGCAGGATGAAGATCTTGTCCATCGCCTCCGACAGGACCGGATCGACCGTCCATTCCTCGCACGGCGTGCCGAAGGTCATGTAGAGGAAGTTTTCCGCATAGGTCAGGTCGTTGCGCGGATACATGAACGGTTCGCCGACCGTGTATTTGTGGGCCATGGCGGCCATCGTCGGCATCTTGGCGATCAGGCGGTGCGCGGCGATCTTGCGCTGGACCGGATCGAAGATGTCGGTGGAGTCGTGATAGAAGGCCGACAGGGCGCCGACGACGCCGCACATGATCGCCATCGGGTGGGCATCGCGGCGGAAGCCGCTGTAGAACTTGGCCAGCTGCTCATGCACCATCGTGTGATAGGTGATGGTGCGCTCGAAATCGGCCTTCTGCTGCGGGTTCGGCAGTTCGCCGTTCAGCAGCAGGTGGCAGACCTCCAGGAAGTCGCAGTTCTCGGCAAGGTCGGCGATGGCATAGCCGCGGTGCAGCAGGACGCCCTCGTCGCCGTCGATGTAGGTGATGGCCGAATCGCAGGCGGCGGTGGAGGTGAAGCCGGGATCGTAGGTGAAATAGCCGGTCTCGGCATAGAGCTTGCGGATGTCGATCACGTTGGGGCCGGTGGACCCGCCCAGCAGCGGCAGCTTCAGCGTCTTGCCGGTGGCATCGTCGGTCAGCGTGACGGTGCCGACCTGGGTCACATCGCCGTGCGGGGTATGCTTGCTCGATTCCATGACCTTATCGCACTCCTTGCTGTCCGGCCGGGCACGGTCTCCGCAGCCGGACCTTGGTGGTTGGCCCGTTCTTCGCGCGCTCTGGCACCCTGTCGGCGCCGCGCCGTCTTCTCCCGGTCTTCGAAGGATCGGTCAGGATCGGAACCCGCACCCGCCCGCTGTCGTTGACTCTGCCGGAAGATAGCAGAGGACATCATGACCGACACGCCCCAAACGCGCATCCCCTCCGAAGGAATGCCCCACCCTGACAAATCCCAATCGGACCAACCCGCAGCGGGCAAATCCGGTTCCGACACCCACGACGGCACCCCGGCGGGCGAACGCTCCCCGCGCGAGGACATGACCAAGACGCCCGGCGACGGCACCCTGCAGGACGCCACCCCGGCCGGCATGTCGTCGAAGGAACTGCGCGAACGGGCCGAGGACACCGACGGCTCGACCCAGCCCGGCACCGGCTGACGCCGTCCCGGCCGGCGGCGTTCCGGGGCAAGGCTCAGGCCGCCGGCTGCTCCACTCCGGTGCGCTCGCGCAAGGAACGCTCCAGACGGGCGGCTTCGCGCAGCAGCACCGGCAGGAGCTGGCCGGCCTGCACGGTGTCGCCGTTGCGGCAGATCACCTCCATCCGCCAGGCGAGATGCATGACCGCCATCCCGCCGAAACTGCCGGCAAGGCTGGACAGGTCGTGCGCCTCCCCCGCCAGCGCCCGCATATCGAGGGTGCCGGCCGGGGCCGTCCGCTCCATCGCCGACAGCCGCTCCAGCCGGCGGGATACGTCGTCGAGGAAGCTGTCGACGATCAGCGCCAGATTGTCGGCACCCACAGTCTCGACCAGATCGGCCAGCACCGCCTCGTCCAGGACCTCGCCGCCATCGCCGCCATCGCCGTCGGCATCCCCACCATTGCCGCCGGCACCATCGGCATCCGCCGCCGCATGCGCGCCATCGGCCCCGGCCTCCGCCATCCAGCGGTCCAGCGCCGCCAGCAGCCCGGCGCGGCTGATCGGCTTGGTCAGATAGTCGCTCATGCCCGCACGCAGACACAGCTCGCGCGTGCCCGGCATGGCGTCGGCGGTGAGGGCGATGATCGGCAGGCCGGCGAACCGCCCGCCGCGTGCACGGATCGCCTGCGCGGCCTCCAGCCCGTCCATGCCCGGCATCTGCACGTCCATCAGCACCAGATCGATGCCGCCGCGGCAGGCCGCCGCCATCGCCTGCTCCCCATCCTCCGCCACCTCGACGGTGTAGCCCAGCTTGCGCAGCAGGGTGGTGGCGAACAGCTGGTTGGTGCGGTTGTCCTCCGCCAGCAGGATGCGGCCGCTGCGCGCCGGCTCCTCGCTGCGGTCGGCAGGCTGCCCTTCGGCGGCCTGCCTGTCCGCCGAGGACGGCGGTACAGCCGCCTGGAACAGGCCGGTCAGGCAGCCGACAAGCGCACTCTGGCGCAATGGGCGGTTGAGGATGGCATGGGCCAACCCCTGGACCGGTCCGCAGTCGGCCCGCGCCGCCGGTCCCAGCCCGGCGATCAGCACGCGTCTTGTACCGCCCAGCATCGGATTGCCGGCAATGGCCGCCAGCAGGGCGTCGCCGCCCATGCCCGGCATGGTCTGGTCCACCAGCACCACGTCGAAGGGCCTGCCGCCGACCGCTGCGCGCGTCAGCGCCTCCAGCGCATCGGGGCCGTTGTCCACCGCCGTCGGCCGGGCACCCAGGCTGTCGAGCATCGCCGCCAGCACCCGGCGGTTCACCGCCAGATCGTCCACCACCAATGCGCGGCGCCCGGCCAACGGCTGTTCGGCCGGCGGCAGCGCCTCGTCGAGCATGGCCAGCGGCAGATCGACCACGAACCGGCTGCCGGCGCCCAGGCTGCTTTCCACCGCGATGCTGCCGCCCATCAGTTCCGACAGCTGGCGGCAGATCGCCAGCCCCAGCCCGGTTCCGCCGAACTTGCGGGTGATCGACCCGTCCACCTGCTGGAACTTGTTGAACAGGGAGGGCAGCGCCTCTGCCGGAATGCCGATGCCGGTGTCGGTCACCGTCATGCGCAGAACCAGATGCCCCTCGGTGGCGTCCAGCGCCTCCAGCTCCACGGCGACGGACCCCTGGTCGGTGAACTTCACCGCGTTGCCCACCAGATTGACCAGGATCTGCCGGATTCGCGTCGGGTCGCCCAGCAGGGTGCGGCGCAGGAACGGGTCGATGTAGAAGCCGATCTCGATCCCCTTCTCGTGGGCGCGGGGGGTCAGCAGTTCCACCACCCCCTCCACCAGATCGGCGGGGTCGAAGGGTAGCGTTTCGATGGTGACGCGGCCGGCCTCCAGCTTCGAGATGTCGAGGATGTCGTTGATGATGGTCAGCAGCGCGTTGGAGGAGCTGCGGATGGCCTGGGCGAACTGGTGCTGCTCCGCCGTCAGGGGCGTGTCGAACAGCAGCTCCGTCATGCCCATGATGCCGTTCATCGGGGTGCGGATCTCGTGGCTCATCGCCGCCAGGAATTCCGACTTCGCCTGGGTCGCCGCCTCCGCCCGGGCACGCAGGGCGTCGGCCTCCTCGCGGGCGGCGTCCAGCCCTTCGGCCAGCGCGCACATGTCGGCCGCCTGACGCTGCAGCTCCGCCTCGAAGCGCTTGCGTTCGGTGATGTCGGTGCGGGTGCACACCAGCGCCCCGCTGCTGGTGCGGTTCTCCGCCACCAGGATCCAGCGGCCGTCGGGCAGCTCCCGCTCGAAAGGCGGGCCGGGATTGCGGTGCTGCGCCAGTTCCGCCTGGATCCACGCCTCGTCGCTCGGGCCGTCCGGGTTGGCCGCGAATTCGCCGTTGGCGATCGCCGTGCGCAGGATCTCCTCGAAGGGGCGGCCGGGCGTCAGCAGCGGGGCGGTCAGCGGATGCGCGTCACGATAGCGCTGGTTGCACAGGATCAGCCGGTCGTCGGCGTCGAAATAGGCCAGCCCTTCCGGCACCGCCTCGATGGCGTCGTCCAGGGTCTGCTTGGCGAGACGGAGCTCCTCCTCCGTCATCTTGTCGCGCGTGATGTCGGTGTGGGCACCGACCATGCGCACCACCCGCCCCTCGGCATCGCGGATGTGGATGGCACGGCTCAGGATGTAGACGGTGTGGCCCTGCTTGTGGCGGAAGCGCTGCACGGCCTCGAATTTCGGGATCAGGCCGGCATTGTAGGCCCGCACCGTCTCCAGGGCGGCGATCCGGTCCTCCTCGAAGATCAGGCCGGCCCACATGTCCAGGCTGTTCTCCAGCTCGTCGTCGCGGTAGCCGAGCTGTTCCTTCCAGGTCGGGGAGAACCAGATGGCGCCGGTGTCGAGAGCCCAATCCCAGATGCCGTCCCGCGTCGCCTGGACGGTGAGGTCCAGCAGTTCGCGGTTCGACCGCAGTTCCGCCTCTTCCCGCTTGGCGTCGGTGATGTCCTGGACCACGCCCAGCAGCCCGATCGGCCGGCCGGCGGTCCCCCATTCGGCCATGCCGCGGATGAAGACGTGGCGCAGCGTGCCGTCCGGGCGGATGACCCGCGCCTCGACGGAGAAGCCCTCGCCGGTCGTCCGCGCCCGCTGAACCAGGGCGGCGAGAGTCGGCAGGTCGTCGGGGTGGTAGGCGCCGCGCGACATGTCGACGGTCGGCGGGCCGTCCTGCGGGCTCAGGCCCATGATGCGGTAGACCTCGTCCGACCAGCGGCGGGTGTCGGTGACGAAGTCGATGTACCAATGCCCGAATTGGCCGATCTCCTCGGCCAGGTTCAACAGCCGGGAGCGGTCGCGCAATTCGGCTTCCGCCTGCTGGCGCCGGGTCACCTCGCGGCGAAGCTCCAGCTCGTCCACCACCAGCCGGGCGAGCTGGGTCAGGGTTTCCGCCTCCCGCGCGTCGAACCCGCCGCGAGGGGTATCGTCGATCACGCACAGGGTGCCCAGCTTGAAGCCGTCCGCCACCAGCGGCGCGCCGGCATAGAAGCGGATGTTGGGTTCCCCGGTGACCAGCGGATTGCCGGCGAAGCGCGGGTCGTTCGTCGCGTCCGGCACCACCAGGACGCCGTCATTGAGGATGGCATGGGCGCAGAAGGCAAGGTCGCGGTGCGTCTCCTCGACGTCCAGCCCGATGCGGCTCTTGAACCACTGGCGGTTCCGGTCGATCAGCGACACCAGCGCGATGCGGGTGCCGAAGAAATGCTGGGCAAGCCGGGTGATGTTGTCGAAGCCGGACTCCGCCGGGGTGTCGAGGACGCAGTAGGACTCCAGAACCGCCAGCCGCCGCTCCTCGTCAGGGGGGAGCGCCGCCGGAACCTCGCCAGCCGCACACGGGCTCACGCGGCATTCCCCTGGGCGGCAGCCCCGTCGGCGGCGCGCCACTGCTGCAGCTTGCGGTAGATGGTGGACGGACTGATCTCCAGCATCAGGGCGGCGCGCGGCACGTCGTCGCCGCTCAGCCGCAGGGCCTTCAGGATCATCTCCTTCTCCACCTGCCACAGCGGAAGGACGGCGGCGGCGTCCTCGTCCTGCCTGCCGTCAGCCGGAGCGCCGGCGCCGGCAGCGGCGTCGGCGCCGATCCCGCCGGCCCCGGTCAGGGGCGGCAGCATCTCCAGCACCACCTGCGGTCCGTCATTCAGCACGACGACGTTGCGGAGGACATTCTGAAGCTGCCGGACGTTGCCCGGCCAGTCATGGGCGCGCAGCCGCGCCTCCACCTCGGGAGCGAAGGCGGTCAGGGACTTCCCCTCCTCCCGCGCATAATCGATCAGCAGGGAGCGGGCGATCTCGATCACGTCGTCGCCGCGGTCGCGCAGCGGCGGCAAGGCGAGCGGGATGACGTGCAGCCGGTAATAGAGATCCTCACGGAACCGGCCGGCCTGCACCTCGGCCAGCGGATCGCGGTTGGTGGCGGCGACGAACCGCACGTCCACCCGCTCCTCCCGGCCGCTTCCCACCGGACTGATGGTGCCGGTCTGGACGAAGCGCAGCAGCTTGCTCTGCAGTTCCACCGGCATTTCGCAGATCTCGTCCAGGAACAGCGTGCCGCCGTCGGCCAGCAGCGCCGCCCCCGGCCGGTCGCCCGCCGCCCCGGTGAAGGCGCCCTTCACATGGCCGAAAATCTCCGATTCCAGCAGTTCCTTCGGAATGGCGGCGCAGTTCAGCGCGATGAAGGCGCGGTCGCGGCGCGGGCTGGCGCGGTGGATGGCCTGGGCCGCCACCTCCTTGCCGGTCCCGCTCTCTCCGGTGATGAAGACGTTGGCGCGGCTGGCCGCCACGCTTTCGATGGTGCGGTAGACCGCCTGCATCTCGGACGAGCTGCCGATGAAACCGTGGAAGCGCCCGCGGTCGAGGTCCTTGCGGTATCCTTCCACCATACGCGCCAGCGTCCGCCGCTCCAGCGCGTTGCGCAGGGTCAGGTTCAGCCGGTCGGCGTTGAAGGGCTTCACGATGAAGTCGAAGGCGCCCAGCTTCATCGCCTCCACCGCCAGATCGATGGAGCCGTGGGCGGTGATGATGACCACCGACACGCTCGGGTCGCGGGCTTGCAGAGCCTGCAGCACCTCCAGCCCGTCCATGTCCGGCAGTTTCAGATCCAGGATCACCGCGTCGGGCGGCGATGCCGCCGCAGCGTCCAGCGCCTCGCGCCCGCGGGTGCAATGCACCACCTCATGGGCGTCCGCGCGCAGGAACTCGATATACAGCTTGGCGAGCGGGACCGTATCCTCGATCAGCAGGATGCGGTGCTTCTTGGCGGAGGACACGGGCGCAACACTCGGGCAATCGGTGGCGAAGGAATGTTCGTCCGCAGTGTAACCCGGCGAAAGCCCTGCCGCCAGTCGGGGCGAGCCCACCGGCATATGACCTTCGACGGAGAACTTCTGCCTGCCGCGATTCCGGATTTTCCGCTTACGCCCCGCTGTCGATCAGGTCGGTGCGCCCGATCCGCCGCAGCGAGACCTGGACGCGGGCATTATGGTCCCTGATCTCGCGCAGGGTCTGCAGCGTGAACTCCACATGGGCGTCGGCCGCCGCGCTCGCAGCATCCGCGTCGCCGGCCAGCACCGCATCGGCGATGGCCAGATGCTGCTGCAGCAGAAGCTCGCGCACCCCCGGCCGGGAATAGAGGTCGGCGCGGTTGTAGAACACGTCGTTGCGCAGCAGGTCGGACAGGGTCCGCATGATGTGCAGCATGACGACGTTGTGCGCCGCCTCGTAGACCGCCAGATGCAGGTCGGCGTCGGCCTCCGCCTCCTCCGAGCTGTCGTCCTTGCCGTGGGCGGCCTGCATGCGGGCGATGATGGCGCGAATGCCGTCGCGGTCGAGGTCGGTCGCCCGCTGTGCCGCCAGCCCGGCCGCCGCCGCCTCGATGGAGCGGCGGAACTCCAGATAGTCGAAGGACGCGTCAGGCTTGTTGCGCATCAGCGTCATCAGCGGGTCGGCGATCTGCGACAGGAAGGTCGCGACATGGGTGCCGCCGCGCCCGGTGACCAGCAGGCCGCGCTCCTCAAGCTTGGCGATGGCATCGCGCAGCGACGGGCGCGACACGTCCAGCTTCACCGCCAACTCGCGTTCGGCCAGCAGCTTTTCGCCCGGGCGAAGCGCGCCTTCCAGGATCAGCCGTTCCAGATGCTCGGCAATGGCGTCGGCCAGCTTGGCCGGTTTGATCGTCCCCTGCATTGGATGGGCGGTCCCTCGCTGCAGCTCCCGGTCCCCTTCTACCGGTGGACGGAAGATACGTCCAGTGCGGCCATCCGGAACAGGATGTTGGACACCCGGCCCACTGCGGACATCATCGCCTACCGAAGCGGATCGCTTGGCAAACGATTCAGCCATTGCACAATCTGGTAAAATCTTTTATCCAAGCTTTGCCGCATGGAAGAGTGATGTCCGCAGCCGCCGGTCCGCAAGGGAACGCCCCTGCCGCGGGGAGGACGCCGTCGCCACGCCATCCCCTCTGCATCCCCTCTGCAGGAGCAGCCGCCGATGCCGCCCGCCTCCTTGGCCAGCCCCTTGGCCGCCCCATACGACCGCGTGCTGGCCGAGCTTCAGGCCGTCATTCCCGATGCGCGGCTGGTCACCGATCCGCTGCGCACGCTGACCTACGGCACCGACGCCAGCTTCTACCGGCTGATTCCGAAGATCGTGGCGCTGGTGGAGACGGAGGAGGAGGTGGTGCAACTGCTGCGCATCACCCGCGGCCACAAGGTGCCGGTGACCTTCCGCGCCGCCGGCACCAGCCTGTCGGGGCAGGCGGTCAGCGACAGCGTCCTGGTGGTGCTGGGCGACGGCTGGCGGGGATGCAGCATCGGCGCCGCCGCGGCCACCGTCACCCTGCAGCCCGGCGTGATCGGGGCGGAGGCGAACCGGCGGCTCGCCCCGCTGGGGCGGAAGATCGGTCCCGACCCGGCTTCCATCGCCACCGCCAAGATCGGCGGCATTGCCGCCAACAATGCCAGCGGCATGTGCTGCGGCACCGCGCAGAACAGCTACCGCACGCTGGAGTCGATGCGGCTGGTGCTGGCCGACGGCACGGTTCTGGACACCGCCGACCCGGCCAGCCGCAGCCGTTTCCGTGACAGCCACGCAGCGCTGCTCGACCGGCTGGCGGATCTGGGATCCCGCACCCGCGCCGACGCGGCGCTGGCAGGCCGCATCCGCGACAAGTTCCGCATCAAGAACACCACCGGCTACAGCCTGAACGCGCTGGTCGACTATGAGGACCCTGTCGACATCCTCCAGCACCTGATGATCGGGTCGGAGGGGACGCTGGGCTTCATCTCCGCCATCACGCTGCGCACGGTGCCGGAGCATCCGCACAAGGCCAGCGCCCTGCTGTTCTTCCCCGACATCGGCGAGGCCTGCCACGCCGTGTCCTTGCTGAAGGCGGCTCCGGTCGATGCGGCGGAGCTGATGGACCGCGCCTCGCTCCGCTCCATCCAGGACAAGCCGGGCATGCCGCCGCAGATCCGTGGCTTCGGCGCCGACGTGGCGGCGGTGCTGGTGGAAACCCGCGCCGAGAGTGCCGCGGCGCTGGAGGCCAATGTGGCGGAGATCGCCGCGGTGCTGGCCGACTGCATCACCATCGGCGACACCCGCTTCACCACCGACGCCAAGGCCTGCGAAGGCTTCTGGAAGATCCGCAAGGGCCTGTTCCCGGCGGTCGGCGCCATCCGCCAGACCGGCACCACCGTCATCATCGAGGATGTCGCCTTCCCCCTGCCCCGGCTGGCCGAGGCGACGCGCGAGCTGCAGGCGCTGTTCCTCCGCCACGGCTATCACGAGGCGATCATCTTCGGCCACGCGCTGGAAGGGAACCTGCACTTCGTCTTCACCCAGGCCTTCGACACCCAGGAGGAGATCGACCGCTACCGCCGCTTCATGGACGATGTCGCGGTTCTGGTGGTCACCCGCTATGACGGCTCGCTGAAGGCGGAGCACGGCACCGGCCGCAACATGGCCCCCTTCGTCGAGATGGAATGGGGACCGCAGGCCTATGGGTTGATGAAGGAGATCAAGGACCTCTTCGACCCCGACGGGCTGCTGAACCCCGGCGTCATCCTGAACGGCGACCCCGAAGCCCATCTGAAGAACCTGAAGCCGCTGCCCCCCGCCGATCCGCTGGTCGACACCTGCATCGAATGCGGCTTCTGCGAGCCGACCTGCCCGTCCCACCGGCTGACCCTGTCGCCGCGCCAGCGCATCGTCGGCCGGCGCGAGATGGCGCGGCTGGTGGCCGCCGGCGACGACGCCCCCCGTCTGGCCGAGATCAGCGCCGCCTACGATTACCAGGGCATCGACACCTGCGCCGCCTGCGGCCTCTGCGCCACCGCCTGCCCGGTGGGGATCGAGACCGGGCTGCTGGTCAAGTCCCTGCGCGGCGAGCGGCGCGGCGCGGTGGCCCGCAAGGCCGGGGCTCTCGTCGCCGACCATATGGAGGGTACGCTGGGCCTCGCCCGCACCGGGCTGCGGCTGGCCGACCTCGCCCGACGCACGGTTGGGCATGGCGTTACCCAGGCAGCGGCCCGCATCCTGACCGGCGGCAACCTGCCGGCCCTGCCCCACAGCATGCCGACCGCCGCAAGCTTCACGCCGCGCCCCGACATCGCCACCGCCACCGCCGACGACCTGCCGACGGTGGTCTACGCCCCCAGCTGCGTCAGCCGCAGCATGGGCCCCGCCGCCGGCGATCCGCAGCAACGCCCGCTGCCCCAGGTTGTCGAGTCGGTGATGCGCAAGGCCGGCTTCCGCATCCTCTATCCGGAGGAGGCGGACGGCCAGTGCTGCGGCATGCCGCTGGAGAGCAAGGGGCTGACCGGGGCCGCCGACGCCAAGGCCGACGCCATGCTGGCGGCGCTGTCGAAGGCGAGCCGGGGCGGCCGGTATCCGGTGGTGATGGACACCAGCCCCTGCGCCCTGCGTCTCAGGAAGCGGCTGACCGACGCGGGCCTGCGCATCCTCGACGTGGCGGAATTCCTGAGCGAGTTCGCCCTGCCCCGCCTGGACATCGCGAAGACGGCCGAGCCGGTGATGCTGCACCTGACCTGCTCCACCCGCCGCATGGGTCTGGACGGCGCCTTGACCGCGGTGGCGAAGGCCTGTGCCGAGACGGTGGTGGTGCCGCCCGACGTCGGCTGCTGCGGCTTCGCCGGCGACAAGGGCTTCACCACGCCAGAACTGAACGCCCACGCCCTGCGTCACCTGCCGGCCGCGGTGCCGGAAGGCTGCGCGTCGGGCTATTCCACCAGCCGCACCTGCGAGATCGGCCTGTCCGACAAGGCGGGCGTGCCCTACCGGTCGATCGTCTATCTGGTCGACGCCTGCGCGACGGCGAAGGTGGGTGCGACGGCGGCGCGGGTGGCGGAGGTGGCTTTTTGAGCGATGATTTCTGAAAGCACCGGTTGCCCCCTCCCCAACCCTCCCCCGCCTTCGGCGGGAGAGGGAGTTAAGTGCCAAGGCGGCGGAGTTCCCTCTCCCGCAAAGCGGGGGAGGGTTAGGGAGGGGGCACCGACACCAAGCCATAAAAAGACGCCCAGCGAGGAAACGCCCATGGACCACCAGCCCCCCAAACCCACCCGCGTCTATTACTTCGGCACCTGCCTCGTCGACCTGTTCTTCCCCGACGCCGGCATGGCGGGGATCGAGCTGTTGCAGTCCCAGGGCCTGACCGTCGTCTTTCCCCAGGGCCAAAGCTGCTGCGGCCAGCCCGCCTACAACTCCGGCTATCGCGCCGAGTCGCTGAAGGTCGCCCGTGCCCAGCTGGACCTGTTCCCCGGAGACGACCCCATCGTCGTGCCGTCGGGCTCCTGCGCCGGCATGATGAAGAAGCACTGGCCCGACCTGTTCCGCGGCGAACCGGACGAGGCCAAGGCGGTACAGGTCGCGGCCCGCGTCTGGGAGCTGACGCAGTTCCTGGTCCATGTCCTCGACGTCCAGCTCACCGACAAGGGCGAGCCGCTGCGCGTCACCTGGCACGCCTCCTGCCATGCCCAGCGCGAAATGGGCGTGGTGGAGGAGCCGAAGGCCCTGCTGCGCCAGCTTGCCAATGTCGAGCTGGTGGAGCTGAAGCGGGAGAAGGAATGCTGCGGCTTCGGCGGCACCTTCGCCGTGCGCCATCCGGAGATCTCCGCCGCGATGGTCGGCGACAAGGTGGCGGACATCGAGAGCACCGGCGCCGCCCGCGTGGTGTCGGGCGACTGCGGCTGCCTGCTGAACATCTCCGGCGCGCTGGAGGCCGGCGCCAAGGCCGCGCGCGGCCAGCACATCGCCCAGTTCCTGAAGGAGCGCATCCATGGACGGTAACGCACCGGATTTCGCCGCCGCCTCGCGCGCGGCGCTGGCCGACCCGCAGCTGCGCGGCAATTTCCGCCGCGCCATGGACGGGCTGATGACCAAGCGCGCCGCGCAATTCGCGGACGCGGGCGAATGGCATGCCGTGCGGGCGCTCGCCGCCTCGGTCCGGCTGCGCGCGCTCTCCAAACTGCCGGAACTGCTGGAAAAGCTGGAGGAGAACTGCACCCGCAACGGCATCACCGTCCACTGGGCCGCCACGACGGATGAGGCCAACGCCATCGCGCTCGACATCCTGCACAAGGTGAACGCCAAGCTGGTGGTCAAGGGCAAGTCGATGGTGACGGAGGAGATGCACCTGAACGCCGTTCTGGAAAAGGACGGCATCGAGGTGCTGGAAAGCGACCTCGGCGAATACATCGTGCAGCTCGACGGCACCATGCCGTCGCACATCATCATGCCGGCGATCCATTTGAACACCAAACAGATCGCCCATCTGTTCAAGCGCAAGATCAAGGACGCCGAAAGCCGCGAGGATGCGGCCTATCTGACCGACCTCGCCCGCCGGGTGCTGCGCGCCAAGTTCCAGGCCGCCGATGTCGGCATGTCCGGCGTCAACGCCGCGGTGGCGGAGACCGGCACCCTCTGCCTGATCGAGAATGAGGGCAACGGCCGCATGTGCACTACGGTGCCCCCGGTCCACATCGCCTTCATGGGGCTGGAGAAGGTGGTTGAAAAGCTGGAGGACGTGCCGCCGGTCATCAGCCTGCTGCCGCGCTCCGCCACCGGCCAGCCGATCACCACCTACGTCAACATGATCTCCGGCCCGCGCAAGCCTGGCGAGAAGGACGGCCCGCGCGAGGTGCATCTGGTCATCCTCGACAATGGCCGCTCCGGCATCTACGCCGACCCGGAACTGCGCGACACCCTGCGCTGCATCCGCTGCGGCGCCTGCATGAACCATTGCCCGGTCTACACCAAGGTCGGCGGCCATGCCTATGAGGCGCCCTATCCCGGCCCCATCGGCAAGATCCTGGTGCCGCAGATCGAGGGCTTGGCCAAGCGCGGAGCCATGCCCCACGCCTGCACCATGTGCAACGCCTGCGTCGAGATCTGCCCGGTGAAGATCCCCATCGTCGAGATCATGGGCCGGCTGCGGGTGGAGGCGGTGAAGCCCGGCGGTGCGGTGAAGGACGGCGGCGCCAAGGCCAGCCGGGCGGAAGCGATGGTGTGGAGCGGCTGGGCGGCGATGAACGCCTCCCCCCCCGCCTACCGCATCGCGACCGCGGCGATGGGCAAACTCGGCAATGCGACGCCCTCGTCGCTGCCCATACTGAAGGAGTGGACGAACGTCCGCACCAAGCCGCGCTTCGCCGGCCGCACCCTGCACGACCTCGCCCGCGCCAAGGGGATTCCCGATGTCTGACGCCCGCAACTCGATCCTGACGAAGCTGCGCACCACCCGCGACGCCCACCCGCTGACCCCGCCCCCGTCGGATTTCGCGCCGATCGAGGCGAAGCACTGGCCGCCCGAGGAGCGCCTGCCCCGCATCCGCCGCCTGATGGAGGCGGTGCACACGGAGTTCATCGAGGCGACCGAGGCCGATTGGCCGGCGGTGCTGCGCGAGTTCCTGGCGCGGGAGGGCGTGGGCTCGCTGCTCTACGCGCCGGCGACGGAGGCGGGAAAGCGGCTGGTCGAGGGATGGGAGGGAGAAATCGCGACCCCCACCCTCATCCCCTACGACCGCCCGCTCGAAGACCTCAAGCCCCAGCTGTTCGGCTCCATCGACGCCAGCCTGACCACCACCCGCGGCGCCATCGCCGAGACCGGCAGCCTGATCCTGTGGCCCACGGCGGACGAACCGCGCACCCTCTCGCTGATCCCGCACATCCACATCGCGCTGCTGCGCACCGACGCCCTCTATGACACCTTCCTGCAGACCATGCGCGAGCAGCGCTGGGCGGACGGCATGCCGACCAACGCGCTGCTGATCTCCGGTCCCAGCAAGACCGCCGACATCGAACAGACGCTGGCCTACGGCGTCCATGGCCCGAAGCGGCTGGTCGTCCTGGTGGTCCAGCCATGACCGCCCGCCCGGCAAACGAGCCGGCAACCCGGCTCTACGAGGCGATCCTGCATCTCAGGCGCCTTGGCCACCGGGTGGAGAAATGCGAAGGGCGGCGCGGGCGACATCGGCTGGATGGGGCCGAAATCGCCGACGCCGCCCTGCTCGAGCTGGCGATGACCCGCGTCCGCCGCGCGGTGCGGGTGCCGTATTCAGGTCAGGCCGGACGCACCGCCGCCGGGCGCGACACCGCCACCGACGGCTTGCGGCCGTAGCGCTCGACGCTGAGGCCTTCCATGTCGATCTCGGTCCGACGGCCGCTGACCACGTCGGCCAGCACGCGGGCCGAGCCGGCGGACATCGTCCAGCCCAACGTGCCGTGGCCGGTGTTGAGATACAGGTTGCGGATGTCGGTCGGCCCCAGGATCGGCGTGCCGTCCGGGGTGTTCGGGCGCAGGCCGGTCCAGAACTCCGCCTTCGACAGGTCGCCGCCCTTCGGGAACAGGTCGCTGACCACATGGTCCAGCGGCCCGCGGCGGCTTTCGCGCAAGCTCAGGTCGAAGCCGGACAGCTCCGCCGTGCCGCCGACGCGGATGCGGTCGCCCAGGCGGGTGACGGCGATCTTGTGCGTCTCGTCCATCACCGTCGATTCCGGGGCATGGGCGGCGTCGGTGATCGGCAGGGTCAGCGAATAGCCCTTCACCGGATAGACCGGCAGGTCGATGCCCAGCGGCTTCACCAGCTTCGGCGAATAGCTGCCCATGGCGACGATGTAGCTGTCGGCGGTCAGCGTGCCCTGGTCGGTCTGCACGCCGGTGATCTTGCGCCCGTCGTTCTCCAGCCCGCGGATGGAGACGCCATAGCGGAACTCCACCCCGCGCTTGGCGGCATAGGCGGCCAGCTTGTTGGTGAACTGGAAGCAGTCGCCGGTCTCGTCGCCCGGCAGGTGCAGCGCGCCGACCAGCTTGTCCTTCACATGGGCCAGAGCCGGCTCGACCGAGGTCAGGCCGTCGCGGTCGAACAGGCTGAAGGGAACGCCGTAGCGCTCCAGCACCGCCATGTCGTAACCGGCGGCGTCCATCTGCTTCTGGGTGCGGAAGACCTGCAGCGTGCCCTGGGTGCGCTCGTCATAGGTGATGCCGGTCTCGGCGCGCAGAGCCTTCAGGCAGTCGCGGCTGTATTCGGCGACGCGGACCATGCGGCTCTTGTTCAGCTGGTAGCTCGCCTCGTTGGCGTTGGCCAGCAGCTTCAGGCACCAGGACCACATGGCCGGGTCCAGCTTCGGCCGGATCACCAGCGGCGAATGCTTCATCAGCATCCATTTGGCGGCCTTCAGCATCAGCCCCGGCGCCGCCCAGGGAGCGGAATAGCCCGGCGACACCTCGCCCGCGTTGGCGTAGCTGGTCTCCAGCGCCGGGCCGGCCTGACGGTCGATGACGGTCACCTCATGCCCGGCGCGCGCCAGATAATAGGCGGTGGTGACACCGATGACGCCGCTGCCCAGAACGATCACGCGCATGAGACTGGCTCCCAAGGGGATGGATGACTTCACTTGGGGTCATTGGTTCGCAAAGGGCGTGCCAATGGCGGAAATGGCGGATTTGCTGCGGTGCGGGAGGAGTGGTGGGGTGGTGGGTGTATGCAGATGTTTACAGGGGAAGGGGATTGAGGGGAGGAGGTGTGTTGAGGATCAGGGGGTTGGAGTGGTGTAAAGATTTTGATACGGTGTAATGAATTGTGTACAGTGGTTGCCGGATGCCCCCACCCTAACCCTCCCCCGCTGGGCGGGAGAGGGAACTGCCGCCGCTCTCCCGGCTAAGCACCTGCCCCCTCCCCCGCCCAGCGGGGGAGGGTTGGGGTGGGGGCAAGAGTCTGCCATTCCAGAAGCCCCCACCCCCATGCGCATCGAAGTCACCTTCACCGACCGTGTCGGCATCGCCCATGAGATCCTCGCCGTGCTGGCGCTGCGCCGGCTCAACGTCGTCGGCGTCGAGGTCGATCCGCCGCTGATCCACATCGACGCCCCCGGCCTCGATCCGGCGGCACTGCCCGCCCTGTCGGACGCGCTGCGACGCATTGCCGGCGTGCAGGCGGTGGCCGCCATCGACATGCTGCCCGGCACGCGGCGGCGCCTGCATCTGGACGCCCTGCTCGCCGCCCTGCCCGATCCGGTTCTGGCGGTTGACCGTGAGGCCCGCGTCGTGGTGGCGAGCGCCGCCGCCGCGCAGGTCGCCGGGTTGCCGGAATCGCGGCTGGCCGGCCCCGACCTCGGCGACCTGTTCGGCGAACCCGGTCTGACGCGTGAACTGGCCGACGGCGGCTTCCGCATGTCGGGTCGCGAGGTGACGCTGAACGGCCAGCCCTTCCTGCTGGAGGTGACGCCCATCGTCGATGTCGAGGCGGCGGGCGCCGTCATCACCCTGTTCACCCCGTCGCGGCTGGGCGAGCGTCTCAATGCGATCCAGAATTTCGACGAAGGCGGCTTTGACCGCATCCTCGGCGAATCGCCGCCGGTGCGGGCGCTGAAGGCGCGCGCCGCCCGCGTCGCCGCGATGGAGGCGCCGCTGCTGATCCTGGGCGAGACCGGCACCGGCAAGGAGCTGATCGCCCATGCCTGCCACCGCGCCAGCCCGCGCCGTGACAAGCCGTTCCTGGCGCTGAACTGCGCCGCCGTACCGGAAAATCTGGCGGAGAGCGAGCTGTTCGGCTACGCCCCCGGCTCCTTCACCGGGGCGCAGCGTGGCGGCAAGCCCGGCCTGCTGGAACTGGCCCATGGCGGCACCGTCTTCCTCGACGAGATCGGCGAGATGTCGGCCTATCTCCAGGCCAAGCTGCTGCGCTTCCTCAATGACGGCAGCTTCCGCCGGGTGGGCGGCGAGCGCGAGCAGAAGGTGGACGTCCGCGTCATCAGCGCCACCCATCGCTCGCTGGAGGCGATGGTTACCGACCACAGTTTCCGCGAAGATCTGTTCTATCGCCTGAACGTGCTGACGCTGAGCGTGCCGCCGTTGCGGGAGCGCGGACAGGACATCCTGCTGCTGGCCCGCCATTTCATCGCCCGCGCCGCGGCGCAGGCCCGCCGTCCGCCCGGCCGGCTTACCCCGGCGGCAGCGGCGGCACTGCTCGCCAACCGCTGGCCCGGCAATGTCCGCCAGTTGGAGAACGTCATCTTCCGCGCCGTGACCATGAGCGACGGCGGCACGCTGGATGCCGCGAATCTGGAGCTGGCCGGGGCCGGCATGCAGTCGGCAGAGGTGCCGGCAGAGGATGCCGAAAGCTGGGAGGAGGCGGTGGACGGCTTCGAACGGTCGCTGCTGCGCCGGCTCTATCCGCGCTTCCCCTCCAGCCGCAAGCTGGCGGCGCGGCTGAACACCTCGCACACCATGATCGCCAACAAGCTGCGGAAGTACGGCATTCCGGAGCGGTGACGCGCCCGGTCAGTGACCGGAGGGCTTGGCCGAAGCTGCGGCCTTTGCTGCGGCGGGCTTCTCGGGAGCTTTCTCGGCAGGCTTTTCGGCCGGCTTTTCGGTGGCCGGCGCATCCAGCCCCGGCGGCGGGCCGCCGAAGGTGATGGTCACCTCGGTCACCGGTCCGGGGTCCGGCTGGCTGTGGTGGAAGCTCACCACCTCGCCCGGCGCCAGCACGGGCGCAGACGGTTCGATGGTCCAGCTCTGCAGCGGCTTGTGCTCGGCGCCGAAGGTAATGGCGCGCAACGGCGGCAGCGCGCGCTCGACATCGGTGGTGTTGGCGATCTCGCCGTCCAGCAGCAGGACGGTCTTCCCGCCCTCCAGCTTCTGTTCGGAGCGGATGTTGCGCAGCTCCAGCCCGAAGCCCGGCGGCTCGGCCTGTATCCCGATGGTCTCGTAGAAGAGGGCCGCGGGCGGCCAGCTGCGGACGATGGCGTCGCGGCCGAAATAGCCGCCGGCCACGGTCCCGGCGACGAGCGCCCCCAGCAGGGCGAAACCGATCACCGTGCTGCGCGCCGGCTTGGCACGCGGAGCCTTCGGTGGCTTGGTTTTGCTCTTTCCGGCCGCCTTCTCGGCGGACTTCGCCGGTTTCGCCGGACGGATTTCCGTCAGCGCGTCGGGAACCACCGGATCGGGGTCCGCCCGTTCCGGCATCTGCCACCATGTGTGGCCGCAGCGGGCACACCGCACCTTACGGCCGTCGATGCCGAGCGACTCGTCGGACAGGGTGTAGCGCGTTGAACAGGTCGGACAGGAAACGATCATCGCGCCGTCGCAGAGAGGTTACTGCTTGCGTTATAGATAGGAGTGGCCGGCGGCGCAACCGACACCCAACGGGCGGCAGCCTGCCCCCTCCCTCCCACGCTTGCGCGTGGGCCCCTCCCTCCCCCGCCTACGGCGGTGGAGGGGAAGAAAGCGGCAGTTCCCTCTCCCGCGATCGGACCGGCCTTTGGCCGGCCGAGGGCGGGGGAGGGTTAGGGAGGGGGCAAATGCCCCGGCCCCCTTACATCCCGCCCGGATAGTTCGGCCCCCCGCCGCCTTCCGGCACGACCCAGTTGATGTTCTGGGTGGGGTCCTTGATGTCGCAGGTCTTGCAGTGGACGCAATTCTGCGCGTTGATCTGCAGCCGCGGGTCGCTGCCATCGTCGTTGCGGACGATCTCATAGACGCCGGCCGGGCAATAGCGCTGCTCCGGCGCGTCGTAGAGCGCCAGATTGACGCTGATCGGGACCGACTTGTCCTTCAGCGTCAGGTGCGGCGGCTGGTCTTCCTCGTGGTTGGTGTTGGAGAGGTAGACCGAGGACAGGCGGTCGAAGCTGACCTTGCCGTCCGGCTTGGGGTAGGCGATCTTCGGCGCCTCGCTGGCCTTCACCAGGGTGGTGTGGTCGGCGTGGTGCTTCAGCGTCCAGGGCGACTTGCCCTTCAGCGCCGTCTCGTAGGCGGCGTTCGCCAGACCGGCCCACAGGCCCTTCTGGAAGCCGGGACGGATGTTGCGCACCGCGTACAGCTCCGGCCAAACCCAGGACTGCTTCAACCGCTCCGGATAGGCGACGACCTCGGGGCCGTTGTCATTGTCGCCGGTGAGGTAATCGAACACCGCCTCGGCCGCGACCATGCCCGACTTCATGGCGGTGTGGTTGCCCTTGATCTTCGGCACGTTCAGGAAGCCGGCGCCGTCGCCGATGAGGAGGCCACCGGGGAAGGTCAGCTTCGGGATCGACTGGAAACCGCCTTCCGACAGGGCGCGGGCGCCATAGGACAAACGCCGGCCGCCTTCGAAGGTCGGGCGGATCGCCGGATGGGTCTTGTAGCGCTGGAACTCCTCGAACGGGCTCATGTGCGGGTTCCAGTAGTCGAGGCCGACGACGAAGCCGACCGACACCAGGTTCCCTTCCATGTGATACAGCCACGACCCGCCATAGGTCTTGGGGTCCATCGGCCAGCCGATGGTGTGGACGATCAGGCCCGGCTTGGACTGCGACGGATCGACCTCCCACAGCTCCTTGATGCCGATGCCGTAGGTCTGCGGCTGGCAGTCGCGGCGCAGATCGAACCGCTCGAACAGGGTCTTGGTCAGCGAGCCGCGGCAGCCCTCGGCGAAGATGGTCTGCTTGGCGTGCAGCTCCATGCCGGGCGTGTAGTTGCCGGTCTTCTCGCCGTCCTTGCCGATGCCCATGTCGCCGGTGGCGACGCCCTTCACCGCACCGTTGTCGTCATACAGCACCTCGGCCGCGGCGAAGCCGGGGTAAATCTCCACCCCCAGCTCTTCCGCCTGGGTCGCCATCCAGCGGGCCAGATTGCCCAGGCTGATGATGTAGTTGCCGTGGTTGTTCATCTGCGGCGGGGCGAAGGGCGACTTATAGGCCTTCGTTTCCGTCAGGAAGAGGAAATGGTCCTCGCGGGCCGGGGTGGTGAGGGGGGCGCCCTTTTCCTTCCAGTCGGGGATCAGCTCCTGCAGCGCATGCGGCTCGAAGACGGCGCCGGACAGCAGGTGGGCGCCGACCTCCGACCCCTTCTCGATCACGCAGACGCTGAGTTCCTGCCCGGTCTCGACCGCGCGCTGCCGCAGGCGGATCGCCGCGCTCAGGCCCGATGGGCCGGCGCCGACGATCAGAACATCGTATTCCATGACCTCGCGCGGTTCGCGTTCCATCACCACACTCCCCCACCGTCTTGTTTTGGTACTGTTTCCCTCGGGACGCCCTATGGTGTTTTGCGGGCGCGTGCTTGTAGCACGCTTTGCACCGCACCCAAATTGGGTATCTGGACATGTAAGACCACACGATCTGTGGTAAGGTCAAACGATGATTGACGTATGCGACATCCTCGACGCTCTGCGCTGGCATGCCGATATCGGCTGCGACGAGGCCATCGGCGACGAGCCGATCGACTGGGCCGCCTTCTCCGCCCGGCCGGCGGCGCGCGCCATGCCCGCGGGCGCCGGAATGGGTGCAGCCATGGCGCGGGGTCCGGCACCGACCGGTCCGGCATCGACTCGGGCACCCGCCCCCGCGGCCATGCGCCCGGCCGCCCTCTCCCCGTCGCCCGACCAGCCGCTGGGCGCCAGCGAGGCCGGCATCCAGGCCCGCGCCCGCGCACACGAGGCGCAGAGCCTGGACGCGCTGGAAGCGGCCCTGCGCGCCTTCGACGGTTGCCCGCTGAAGGCCACCGCGATGAACACCGTCTTCGCCGACGGCAATCCGCAGGCTCCGGTCATGCTGATCGGCGAGGCGCCGGGCGAGGACGAGGACCGGCAGGGCAAGCCCTTCGTCGGGGTCAGCGGCAAGCTGCTGGACCGCATGCTGGCGCAGATCGGCCTCGACCGCGGCAAGGTCTACATCACCAACATCCTGCCCTGGCGCCCGCCCGGCAACCGCAGCCCGACCCAGGCGGAAATCGCCGCTTGCCTGCCCTTCCTGGAACGCCATGTCGAACTGGTGCGGCCGAGGCTGCTGGTGGCGCTGGGCGGCGTGTCGGCCAAGACCCTGCTGAATCGGGCGGAGGGAATCACCCGCCTGCGCGGGCAGTGGCGCTCCTATGAGGGAACCGGCACGCCCGTGCCGCTGATGCCGATGCTCCATCCGGCCTACCTTTTGCGCAACCCTATCGCGAAGCGGGAAGCGTGGCGGGACATGCTTGCGCTGCGGCAAAAGATCGACGAAGAAGAGATCAAGTACTCCTAAGATAAAAATCTCTGCCGCAGCCCGGCCGAAATCGATCGTATGACCGGGCAGGTTGTATGACACAAATGTAATCCGCCCATACCCAAAGGCACCTTCCCAATGGGCTAAGGCCTTTTTCCCACACCCCTTAAGCCGTTGTAGGGACTGGCGAATACCGAGACCGACACATTCCGCGCGAATCCGTTGCTTGCGGTTCTCGAACAACTGCGCTATTTCGGAAAAATGCTCCGGATTTTTTGCAGTGCAGCATACCGGGCCGCGAATGCGGTCCCGCTGCGGCGGAACCTTCTGGGGGTGCTGGGTCTTGTGGTGGCTTACACCCTGGGACCCGACGGTACGGTCGGGTTCCGGCCCGCTTGCGCCGCCCTCATCATCCACGCGCCGGACGGTCACGCCGTCGTCCCGCCCGGCCCCGATTCCGTGCCTGACCCCGATACCTCCGATTTCGGCGAGCCGACCGGCAATCCGGTCATTGGCGACCCGGCCATTGGCGACCCGGTTATGGGGCTGCCCGACCCGTCCGTTCCCGGCGACCCGGTTGCCGGAACTGCGGCGGCCGATGCCTCCACCGGCCCGACCGGTTCCCCGCTGCTGCTCGCCAGCGACGACGAGGCCCGCGCCGTCCAGTTGGACGAGGAGGATGCCGGCCGCTACCGCCGCATCTTCGCGCTGCAGGAGCGGGCGGACTGGGATGGCGCCGACGCCGAGATGGCGAAGCTGAAGGACCGCCGGCTGATCGGCTATGTCCTGCGCCAGCGCTATCTCCATCCCGACCGCCGCGCCGGCTATGAGGAACTCGCCCGCTGGATGCAGGATTACGGCGACCTCGCCGGAGCAGAGCGGGTGCACAGCCTGGCCCAGAAGCGCCAGCCCGCCGGCCAGCGGGCGCCGAAGCCCCCGCGGGGGGAGGAGCGCGTGCGCCTCGTCGGCTCGCTGGAACGGCTGGGCGGGCTGCGTACCGTCGCCGCGAACGAGGAGGACGAGGAGGACGGCGTCACCATCGCCCCGCGCAGCCGCACCGTGTCGCGCGCCCGCAGCGACCGTGCCGCCGTGGCGCGGGTGGAGGAGCTGCTGCGCTCCGGCCGCGCCGGCCATGCGCTGACCCTGCTGAACCAGGACGAGTTCGGCGGCAAGCTGGACACCGTTCAGTATGACGCCGCCCGCGCCCGCATCGCGGCATCCCTCTATTTCTCGGGCGAGACGGCGCAGGCGCTGACGCTCGCCTCGGCCAGCGCCGCCCGGTCGGGCGACATGCTGCCGGAAGCGCATTGGATCGCCGGGCTGTCCGCTTGGCGGCTGAAGCAGATCGACCGCGCCGCCCGCCATTTCCAGGGCATGGCCGCCGCCGGTCCGCGTTCCCCCTGGAAGGCGGCCGCCGCCGACTATTGGGCGGCCCGCGCGCTGGCCCGCAAGCCCGGCAAGGAGAAGGAGGCGGCGGAGCATCTGGCCGCCGCCGCCCGCTATCCCCATACCTTCTATGGCCTGATCGCGCTCCGCACCCTGGGCACGCTGCATGACGTGCGCTGGCAGGCGCCTGAGCTGAGCGGGCGGACGCTGGCGGCGATGGCGGCCAAGCCGGCAGGATCCCGCGCCATCGCCCTGCTGCAGGTGGGACAGCGCGAACTGGCGGGCATGGAACTGCAGCGCATCCACCCCCAGGGCGACCCGCTGGTCGAACAGGCGATGGTGGCGCTGGCCGACCGCGCCGGGGTGGCGACCCTGTCGCTGCGGCTGGGCAATGCATTGGCCGGACCGGACGGCGCGCCCTATGCCGCCGCCCTCTATCCCCTGCCCCACTGGGCGCCGCGCGACGGCTTCGCCGTGGACCGGGCGCTGGTCTTCGCGGTGATGCGCCAGGAATCGCGCTTCGATCCGCGGCTGGTCAGCTCCGCCGGGGCGACCGGGCTGATGCAGATCCTGCCCAGCACCGCCCAGCATGTCCGCGAACGCCACGCCGACATCGGCAGCGAGGACGCCAACCGCGACGCCCTGTTCGATCCCTCCCGCAACATGGAGCTGGGCCAGCGCTACCTGACCGAACTGCTGGGCATGCCGGAAATCGACGGCAACCTGTTCCTGGCCGCCGCCGCCTACAATGCCGGGCCGGGCACGCTGGCGCGCTGGCGGCGGGAGCTGAGCGACATCACCGACCCCCTGCTGTTCATCGAAAGCCTTCCCTTCGGCGAGACGCGCGACTATGTGGAGAAGGTGATGGCGAATTTCTGGATCTACCAGCTTCGGCTGGGCCAGGAGACCGCCTCGCTCGACGCCGTCGCCGACGGGAAATGGCCGGCCTACATCCCGGTGGAGGCCCGCACGGCCCAAATCGCGACCCAGGTCGCGGCCCAGCCGGACCCGCTGCCGGCGGTGAAGCCGGCGGTCCCGGCCGAGAAGCCGGAGGCGGACGCCCCGGCCGTTCCGGCCCGGGTGGAGACGGTGGCGGAGCGGGAGGAGGCCAGCCCGATACCCTGACCGCCGGTGCGCCCTTGCCGGGCTCCGGCCCGACACGAGGACATGCCTGCCGCCATGCCGAAGATCGACGAGAGCCGCCCCTTCCTTCCCGTGAACATCGCGGTGATCACGGTGTCCGACACCCGCAGCGCAGCCGACGACCGGTCCGGCGACGCGCTGGCGGAGCGGATCGCCGGGGCCGGCCACAGGCTCGCCGCCCGGACCATCGTTCGCGACGACATCGCGGCGATCCGCGCCCAGGTCCAGGCCCATATCGCCGATCCGCAGATCGACGTGGTCCTGACCACCGGCGGCACCGGGGTCACCGGCCGCGACGTGACGCCGGAGGCGGTCGAGGCGCTCTATGAAAAGGCGATCCCCGGCTTCGGCGAGCTGTTCCGTTACCTCAGCTATGCCAAGGTCGGCACCTCCACCATCCAGAGCCGGGCGACCGGCGGCGTCGCCAACGGCACCTACATCTTCGCCCTGCCGGGTTCGCCCAGCGCCTGCCGCGACGCCTGGGACGACATCCTGGTCTGGCAGCTCGACAACCGCCACCGCCCCTGCAACCTGGTGGAACTGATGCCCCGCCTGCGCGAGCATATGGCGTGAGCGGAGTTGGCATGAATGGAACCGGCACGGGCGGAACTGGCACGAGCGGATTGGCCGGCTTCTCGATGGAGGCACTGCACGCCGCCCTGATCCAGCTGCCGCGCCTTGCCGACCTCTCCCCCGACGCGCTGGAGCCGATGCCGCTGAAGGGCGTCGCCCACGACCATGTGCGGCTGCGCGGCCGCAGGCTGGTCGCCCGCATCCCGCGCTGGAGCCAGCTGGGCCTCGATGCCTGGACCGCGCTGGACCGGCAGGTCGCCGCCTTCCGGCGGGCAGAGCCGTCGGGCCATACCCCGCGCTTCGCCGGCCTGCTTTCGCCGGGCGAGGGGCTGCCGCTGGGCGCGCTGGTGGTCGGCGAGGTGGAGGGCCGCACCCCCGTCCTGCCCGGCGACATGCCGGCCATCGCCCGCGCGCTGGCGGCGATCCACCGCATGGCCCCGCCGGACTTCTATGAGCCGCTGCCCGCACCGCCCGATCCGGTCGCCGCGCTGCTGGCCCAGGTGGAGCGGCAGGCGGAGTGGTTCGACCGCGCCGCGCTGGACGCCGACGCCCGCGCCCTGATCGCGGCGGAGCTTGCCGCCGCCAGAGCCGGCGACCTCGCCCCGCCGCCGGAGACGCCGATGCCGCTGACCGCGGTCGGGGTGGACGTGCATCCCGGCAATTTCCTGATCGACGGCTGCGGCAAGGCCTGGTTCACCGACCTGGAGAAGCTGCAATACGGCCACCCCGCCAGCGACCTTGCCCATGCCAGCCTCTACACCTCCACCAAATGGGATCCGGCGGTGAATGCGGAGCTGGCGCCGGCCGACGTCGATGCCTTCGTCGAGGACTGGGCGATGGCGGTTCCCGGCGATCTCGCCGACGAGGTGCGGCCCTGGCTGAAGCCGCTGCGGCGTCTCACCTGGCTGCGCACCCTGTCCTGGATGGCCCGCTGGTCGGTGGAGGGCGCCACGCTGTCGCCGGGCATGCCGGAGCCGTTGCGCGCCCATATGGACGCCCACGCCACCGACATCCTGCGCGCCGGACGGATCGAGCAGGTGCGGCGGGATTGGGCCCCAGTCCCCTCTCCCCCCCGGGGAGAGGGTTAGGGTGAGGGGGGGACCGCATCTTGGGATTTTTCGGCTACGCCGAACCCCCTCATCCCGACCTTCTCCCCAGGGGGGAGAAGGAGAGAGGACACGAAAGTCACTTGCCCGCGCCCTGCCGGAAGTGATGGGATACCGACTCGGAAAACGAGGTGACGAGAGCATGACGAGTTTCCGACGCCGGTTGCTGCCGATCTCCCTGGCCGCCCTGCTGGCCGGTGGCGTATTTGCAGGCGCCACGCTGGCCCCGGCCTTCGCCGCCAGCCCGCCCGGCGAGACCGCCGGCTCCGCCACCGGCAGCTATCTGGCCGGCCGCTACGCCCAGCACCAGGACGACTGGACGGCGGCGGCGCGCTTCACCGCCCAGGCCCTGGCCGCCGACCCGGACGATCAGGCCCTGCTGCGCCGCACCTTCCTGCTGCGGTTGGGCGAGGGGCGGGTCGACGACGCCATCGGCTATGCCGGCCGCCTGCTGGGCGAGCAGGGCGAGCCGCAGATGGCGCTGACCCTGCTGGCCGCCGATGCGCTCGCCAAGGGCAGGCTGGACGAGGCCGATGGCTATGCCGCGCGCCTGCCGGCCGATGGGCTGGGCCGCTTCATCACCCCGCTGACCCGCGCCTGGCTGGCGACATCCCGCGGCAAGACCGACGAGGCGCTGGCCGCGCTGGAGCCGCTGGCCGCCGTCCAGGGCTTCGGCGCGCTCTACAACCTGCACGCCGCCCTGATCCTCGACCTCGCCGGGCGCAGCGAGGATGCCGCCGCCCGCTACGTCAAGGTGACGGACACCGAGGCGCCGCTGCGGGTGGTGCAGATCGTCGGCAACTTCATGATGCGCACCGGCAAGAAGGACGAGGCGCGCAAGCTCTACGAGACCTTCCAGGCCAACAACCCCGACGGTCTGCTGGTGGAACCGGCGCTGGACGCGATGGCGAAGGCACCGTCCGACGCCCGCCCGGTGCCCGACGCCCGTTCCGGCCTTGCCGAGGCCCTGTTCGACCTGGGCAGCGCGCTGCATCACGAGAATGCCGACGAGCCGGCACTGCTGTTCGGCCGCATCGCGCTGCATCTGCGCGACGATCTGGCGCTGGCCCATCTGCTGATCGGCGACATCGCGGCCTCCCGCGGCCATCATGAGGAGGCACTGACCGCCTACCGGCGGCTGGCGAAGGATCCTCTGCTGGGCTGGACCGCCCGCATGCGCGAAGCCGACAGCCTCGCCCGCATGGAGCGCAACGACGACGCCGTCGCGGTGCTCAAGGCCCTATCCGCCGAACGGCCGGAGCGGACCGATGCGGTGACCCGGCTGGGCGACATCTACCGCTACGCCAAGCGCTACGACGAGGCTATCTCCGCCTACACCACCGCGCTGGATCGGATCGGCGCGCCGCAGGAACGGCATTGGCCGCTGCTCTACGCCCGCGCCATGAGCTACGAGAAGACGAAGCAGTGGCCGCTGGCGGAAGCCGACCTGCAGACCGCGCTGAAGCTGCGGCCCGACGAGGCGTCGCTGCTGAACTTCCTCGGCTACAGCTGGATCGACCGGGGAGAGCATCTGGACAAGGCCAGGGCGATGGTGGAGCGCGCGGTGGAGTTGCGCCCGCGCGACGGCTACATCGTCGACAGCCTGGGCTGGGCTCTCTACAAGCTGGGCGATTTCGAGGGCGCGGTCACCAAGCTGGAACGTGCCGTGGAGCTGAAGCCCGGCGACCCCACGATCAACGACCATCTCGGCGACGCCTATTGGCGCGCCGGCCGCCGCAACGAGGCCCGGTTCCAATGGACGCGCGCGCTGCGCAACGCCGACGAGGACACCGACAAGTCCGCCATCCAGGCCAAGCTGGACGAGGGGCTGGCCGACCGGAAGGCCGCGGCGAAGTAGCGGGTTGAATGCCCTAAAAACGGAGAATTTTCTCGGCCGTCATAACGGCGTGCAGCTTGACGTGGAAGAAAGCCCCTCTCCCCTCGCAGGAGAGGGGTTGGGGTGAGGGGTGCAAATCTGATTTCCACCGGCTTCCAGCCGATCGCACCCCTCATCCCAACCCTTCTCCCGCAAGGGGAGAAGGGCTATTCGCTATCGAGGGCAGCCGTTCATTCGCAGATGCGAAATGTGTGCATGCCATAGCGCCTTCGCGGGGATGAGGCTGAGTTCCCGTTATTTCTCCAACGCGGGAGAGGGAGCTTTCGCCTACACCTTCTCCCCCACATAGGGCTTGTAGAGGCTGTCCGTCTGCTGGATGTGCTCCACGAACCAGTCCTTCAGCAGAAGGATCAGGTCGACGCGCAGCATGGTCGGGTTGTCGCCGTCGAAGTCGCGGGCCAGCTTCTCCACCTCGTCGGCGAAATAGCGGTGGGCGGCGAGGTGGCCGTCCATCTCGGGATAGCCGCAACGCTCCATCATCGCCTCCTCCCGCGCGAAATGGACGGCGACATAGTCCTGGAGACTGGCGAGCAGGCTGGACAGCTCCTCCCGGTTGGCGGGGGTGATGCCGCTTTCCAGCAGGCCGTTGAACAGGTCGAGGAGCCGCCGATGCTCTTCGTCGAGCACGGGCACGCCGACGCTCATGGATTCGTCCCAGGCGACATAGGTCATCGCAGCGACCTCCCCCCTCGCATCCCGCGAAATCAAGCGCCTTCCGCCCATATTCAGGCGATTGCGGCCGGCCATGGCTGGATTGTGGACATCTTGACAGGGATCCTAAAACCGGCAACCGTGCCCGTCCAAGCGGCAAATCCCCGCAGGGGGCGCGGCATGATGCGCCAGACGCCCTACTGACCACATCCTCCTGACCGCCCCTTCCCCGCCACCAGCCCCAGAGTGACCGATGGCCCTGCTCGACGAGATCGCGGAGAAGAAACGGGCGCTGGACGCGGCGCGCCCCCTGCCGCAGGAGGTCGTGCACGGCATCGCCGACCGCTTCGAGCTGGACCTCACCGTCGCCGCCGCCGGGCTGGAGGAGGTGCCGGTCAAGCCCGCCGACGTCAAGGCGATCCTGGAGCGCGGCAGCATCCTGCGCCACCGCGCGGTGGAGGAGCAGCGCTTCGTGCTGAACCATCGCGCGGCGCTGGAGTTGATGGCGCGGCTGTCCTTCGATCCGGCGGGTGCCGTGACCGAACGCACGGTCTCCGCCTTCCACAGCGTGCTGTATCGCGGGATCGAGGACGAGGCCGGAAAGTACCGCAACGGCCCGCCGAAGGACGATCCGGCGGAAACGGCGCCCGATCCGGCCAAGCTGCGCGTGTCGATGTCGGCACTGTCGACCTGGATGCGCAAGTCGGACGCCGGTCCCGACACCGCTTTCGAAGCGCATCACAAGCTGAGCGCCATCCGCCCCTTCCACGCCGGCAACCGGGCGACGGCGCTGCTGCTGTGCAACCTGATCCTGAACCGCGCCGGCTACCCGCCGGTGGTGGTCCTGGCGGAGGACCGCGGCCTCTATCTCGACCTCGTCGAACGGGCCTGGTCGGTCGGCGACAAGACGCCCTTCCGCGACCTGATGATGCGCTTCCTGTCCCAGAGCCTGGATTTCTGCCTGGAAGCGGCGGGCAAGGCCGACCAGGACGAGCCCGGCGATCTTCCCTGACGCTTTTCAGGTCGGCAGGCGCAGGCGCGACGGCCGGTCGGGTCCGCTATGGATCAGCAGCGTGATCGGCAGCGCATCGACCCGGCGGGTCTCGCCCGGCTCCGCCCCGGTGCCGGGATTGACCGGATAGGCGGGGAAGCAGGAGCCGGCGAGGCTGAGGCGCAGCGCCGATCCCGGCGCCAGCGTCGCGCAGGCCGCCCGCATGGCGATGGTCAGCGGCCGGGTCGGATCGCCCGGCTCCACCCGCGCATGGCCCTGGGTCAGCGGCAGCACCTGCCCGTCGGGGCGCACCACCGACAGCACGGCGCTGACGTCGAAGGACGGGGCGTCGGCCTCCACCCACAGATCCAGCGCGACCCGACCGGCCAGCAACAGCGGCTCGTCCAGCGGCAGGCTGGTGTAGGTCGCCACATCCGGCCGGCGGTCGACGGCGGCGCGGTCGAAGCGGCCGGCGGCGGCCGGCACCGCATGGCCGCCGACCGTCGGCACCGGCGTGCGCGGATCGTGCACCACCACGTCGAGTGCCTCGAAATCGGGCATCTCCGGCCCCAGCCGGCCACCCTGCCGGTTGGCGAGACCCTCGCTGGCCAGATGCAGAACCGCCTCCGCCGCAGGCAGGGTGGGCAGGTCGTGCCAACGCCCGGTCTCCACGTCATGCAGGCGCACCGGGCCGCCGCGGTCGGAGCCCTGCCCTTTCAGCACCCGGTCGAACCAGGCGAGCTGCAGCGTGTCGAGCGTGGGCGCCTCCCCCGGCGCCGCGGCGGGTCCGTCGGCGCTCCAGGGGCCGACCACCAGCCGCACCGGCGCCCTGACGCGCGCCGCAAGCCGGTCGTGGGCATCCAGCGTGCCGGCCAGCCGCGGGTCGTACCAGCCGCCAAGTTGCAGCACGGCGACGTCGGCCGGCATGTCCGTCAGCATCGCCTTGGGCGACAGCGCGGCCCAGGCCTGACCGGGCACCGGGTTGGTCAGCCAGTCGTCGTAATGGGAATAGCGCGCATAGTCGCGCAGAGCCTGCGGCCGCGACGGGATCTCGTCGTCGATGGGCAGGCTGCGCGCCGAATCGGACAGGATGCGGTGGCCGGTGCCGTCCTCCACCCGCCGCGCGGCCTCGGCCGCGGCCCGCAGAGCCCAGCCCATGGCGTCGGCCAGCCGGAAGGCTCCGCCCTCATAGGCCCAGTCGGAGAAGACGTCCCAGCCGGCGAAGGCGGGAGCCACCGCGCGCAGGGCCGCCGGCCGCTCCGCCAATGCCAACCACTGCGCCATCCCGGCATAGCCGCAGCCATACATCGCCACCACGCCGGAAGACCCCGGCAGCGAGGCCGCCCAGGCCACGGCGTCGGCCCCGTCCTCCCGCTCCGCCTCGAAGGGGCGGAAACGGCCGTCCGAGGTGCCGCAGCCGCGCACGTCCTGCACCACCACCACATAGCCGCGCGCCGCGTACCAGCGCGGATGGGCGTAATGGCTGGTCAGCGCGGTGCGCCGCCCGCAGGCGACGCGCAGCAGCAGCACCGGCCATGTGCCGGCGGCATCGGGCCGGTAGAGGTCCGCATCCAGCCGCGCGCCGTCCCGTGTCCGCATCGACACGGTCTCCGGCGGCCGGACCGGCAGCAGGTCATGCGACTGATGGATCACCGGGGCCAGATGGGTCATGGCTGCTCGGGCTCGCTCGATGACGAACAACGGATAATGTGACGTCGTGGCAAAGCCTGTGCCAGAGGGTCCGGCGCCGCTCCCGTCGATTTTTAGTCAAAGCCCGCCCGCTTTAAAAGCCCCTCTCCCCTTGCGGGAGAGGGGTTGGGGTGAGGGGTGCGGCGGCCCAAAGGCCGATGGAAATCCTGACATTTGCGACCCCTCACCCTAACCCTCTCCCGCAAGGGGAGAGGGGATCTGTCCGGCATCCCGGTTCCTGGTTTTTGAGCGATCCGGTCCCACACATTCCCTGTGCCTCTGCCTCTTCCCCAGGCAATCCGCCTGTTCAGGCGGCAATCAGCTCGAACCGGTCGACATCGACCATGCCACGGTCGGTGATCTTCAGGTGCGGGATGACCGGCAGCGGCAGGAAGGCCAGCTGCAGGAAGGGCTCGGCCAACGGGCAGCCCATGGCGCGGACGGCGGCGCGCAGGCTGCGCAGCTTGGCCTCCACCGTCTCGAACGGCTCCAGGCTCATCAGGCCGGCCAGCGGCAGGGCCAGTTCGCCCACCACCCGACCATTGCGCACCGCGACGAAGCCGCCCTGCAGCTCGATCAGGCGATTGACGGCGATCCGCATGTCGGAGTCGCCGGCCCCCACCACGCAGATGTTGTGGCTGTCATGCCCGACCGACGACGCCAGCGCGCCCTCCGCGAAACCGAAGCCCTGGACGAAGCCGCGGCCGATGTTGCGGTTGCTGCCATGGCGGGCGAAGACGCAGATCTTCAGCAGGTCGCGCGACGGATCGGCCACCATCCGACCGGCCACCACCGGCACCTCGATCCGCCGGTGTTCGGTCAGGATCCTGCCCGGCTCCAGCCCGATCACCGACTGGACCGACCCGCCGGCCGGCACGGCGAAATCCTCTTCCGCCACCGGGTCCAGCTTCACCGACTCCAGCCCCACCGGCGTCACCGCCGGCCGGCCGTCGAAGCTGTGCGGGCCGACGACCTTGCCGTTGCGGATGACCCGGTTGACCGCGCAGTCCTCCAGATCGTCGAGCAGGACCAGATCGGCGCGATGACCCGGCGCCACCAGCCCGCGGTCATAGAGGCGGAAGCCGCGGGCGGCCGACCAGGTGGCGGCGCGGTAGACATGGGCGACCGGGGCGCCCAGGCGGATGGCGCTGCGGATCAGGTGATCCATGTGCCCCTCCTCCGCGATGTCCAGCGGGTTGCGGTCGTCGGTGCAGAATCCCAGGAAGGGCGAGGTCTCGGGATTGATGACTTCAGCCAGGGCATGGACGTCCTTCGACACCGACCCGTCGCGGATCAGCACCTGCATGCCCTTGCGCAGCTTCTCCATCGCCTCGGCCGCGCTGGTCGTCTCATGGCAGTTGCGGATGCCGCAGGAGAGATAGGCGTTCAGTTCCTTCCCCGTCACCAGCGGGGCGTGGCCGTCGATGTGGCGCCCGTCGAAGGCGGCCAGCTTGTCCAGCACCCCGTCCACCTTGTGGAAGACGCCGGGGAAGTTCATGAACTCCGCCAGCCCCAGCACGCGGGGATGGTCCATGTGGCGGATCAGGTCCGGCGCCTCCAGCCGCGCGCCCGAGGTCTCCAGCTCCGTCGCCGGCACGCAGGAGGACAGCTGCACGAACAGGTCGAGCGTCGTCCCGCCGGCACTGTCGAGGAAATAGCGGAGCCCCCGCTCGCCCAGCACGTTGCAGATCTCGTGCGGGTCGCAGATGGCGGTGGTGGTGCCGCGCGGCAGGACGCAGCGGTCGAACTCCTGCGGGGTGACGCAGGTGGATTCGCAATGGACATGCGTGTCGATGAATCCCGGAACCACGGTCAGCCCGCGCCCGTCGATCTCCTCCACCCCGTCATAGGATTCGTAGGTGCCGACGATGACCTCGCCGCAGACGGCGATGTCGCCCTCGGCGATCTCGCCGGTGACGACATTGAGGAAGCGCGTGTTCTTGATGACCAGATCGGCCTTCGCCTCGCCCAGCGCCTGCCCGATGCGCGTCTTCAGATCATCCCGGCTGACCGCCATAACCCACTCCGACTGTCGTCTAATCAAGCAGGCAAAGTGGCGTCGCCTGTCGCGCCGTGCAAGCGGGTATCGCCCCCGCCCCCGTCCGCCGGCTGCCGAAAGGGTGAACGGGCCTGTTCCCGCGCCAGGATGGCGAGGACCCGTGCATTGTACAGGCCCAGCCCCTCTGCCACCGCGCGATGCATGTTGGTGTGCCGGAACCAATGACAGGCATGGACCAGCTTCGGCCGGAAGCCGCGCGCCAGCTTGTGCGGCCCGCCACGGCCGCCATCCACCCCATCCAGGCCGCGAGCGATCGCCCGCTCGATGGTCCGGTGGTAACAGGTCTCGAAATGGACCAGCTTCGCCTCTTCCCGTGCTCCCCAATTGCGGACATAAAGCCGGCCGTTGCCCTCGACAGCCAGCAGGGTGCCGACCGCGACTCCGCCTGCTTCGGCGAAGGTCAGCGTCACCGCGTCTCCCAACGCGGCACAGAGCCGAAGGACGAAGCCGGCGGTCAAGGGCTGGGGCGTCGCCCGGCGGGCGTGAAGATCGTCGAGCAGTCCGAGGAAAAGCGCGACATCGGTCTCGCCCACCCTGCTCCCCGGCACGTCGCGGAAACGAACCCCGCTGGCCAGCACCTTCCGGCGCTCCCACAGCAGGGCATCACGCCGGCGCTTCGACAGGGACGCTGTGAAATCGCCGAAATCCCGGTATCCGTCGTTCCGCCATTCATAGTCTACGGCATGCCGGGTCAGCCAGCCCGCCGCCTCGAAACGCGCACGGTCGGTCTCGTCGGGAAAATCGACATGGATGGAAGAAAATTCATAAGCCTGGGCAAGCGACCGCATCGCACCGATCAGGGCGTCGGCGACAGCTGGCGCCGCACCCGCCCGCAGCAGCAACCGGGGACCGCTCACCGGCGCATAGGGAACCGCCATAACCAGCTTGGGGAAATAACGTCCGCCGGCCGCCTGATAGCCGTCCACCCAGGGCTGGTCAGGCCAATGCTCGTCAGTGGACCGGTCCCGTAGGTAAAGGGGCGCTGCGCCGACGATCCGTCCCGCCGGATCGCGGGCGGTCAAATGCATCGGGGTCCACCCATTCGCCGGCCCCGCCAGCCCGCTTTCCTCCGCCGCAAGCAGATAGGCATGGCTCAAGAACGGCCCATGACCGGCGGCGCACGCATTCCAGTCCCGCGGATCAATCCCGGAGATGCCGCCAAGGACCACCGCCACCGGTACGGCCGGGGCTTGAGCCTTTCTTCCGATCCTATTCACCATCGAACGGCGGCGCCACCGGCAGGCGCACGCTGACCGTCGTGCCCTCCCCTTCGCGGCTGCGGATGTCGAGAGTGCCGTTCAGCAAATCGACGAAGGAGCGGACCAGCGGCAGCCCCAGCCCTGTCCCGCCGGAGCGGCGGGACAGCTGGCTGTCGACCTGTCCGAAGGGCTGCAGCGCCACGGCGATGCCTTCGGCGCTCATGCCGATGCCGGTGTCGGCGATTTCGATCAGGATACGGCCACCGTCCGGGCGGACGCGCAACGCGATGCGGCCGCCGGAAGGGGTGAACTTGACGGCGTTGGATAGCAGGTTCAGCAGGATTTGCTTTACCCGCACCGGATCGCCCAGCAGATGGGGGGTATCGGGGGCGATGTCCTGGGTCAGGGTCAGGCCGCTTTCCTCCGCCCGTTCGGCGATCAGCAGAAGCGAGCTTTCCACCGCATCGCGGACGTCCATCGGCTGCGGGTGCATCTCCAGCTTCCCCGCCTCGATCTTGGCGACGTCCAGGATGTCGCTGATGACGGCCAGCAGATGCTGCCCCGACTTGCCGATCACCTTGGCATAGTCGAGGTATTTGGGGTGGCCGAGCGGCCCGACGATCTCGCTTTCCATCATCGAGGAAAAGCCGATGATGGCGTTCAGCGGCGTGCGCAGCTCGTGGCTCATGTTGGCCAGGAACTCGCTCTTGGCCCGGTTCGCCAGTTCGGCCTGCTCCTTGGCCTGGATCAGGGCCTTTTCCGCACGGCGGCGTTCCTGGATTTCCTGCATCAGCGCGCGGGTACGCTCGGTGACGCGCATCTCCAGCTCGTCGCGGGCCTGCCGCAGCGCCAGTTCCGCCCGCTTGCGCCGGGTGATGTCCTGGCCGACGCACAGGATGCCCGGCGCCACGCCGTCCGCCTCCGGCAGGCGGTTCAGGTTCCACAGGAACACCCGCTCGCTCATGCAGTCCTGCTCGCGCAGCACCTGTTCGAAGTTGCGGATCTCCGTGCCCTGGACGGCGATGGCGATCTGGGCGGCGAAAGCGCCGGTCGGGCGCTCCCCCATCACCTCGGTCCAATGGCGGCCGATGGTGCCGCCGCTGAGACCGAAGGCGCGTTCGGCCTCCCGGTTGGCCTCCTGCACCCGGCCGTCCTCACCCAGGACCAGGATGATGCTGGCCGCGGTCTGCACCAGGGAACGGAAACGCGCCTCGCCCGCCCGCGCCTCGCTCTGCCGCAAAGCGGCCTCCAGCTCGGCCACGCGGTGTTCCAGCCGGCGGACGGTCTCCGCCGATCCGACGATGCCCGGGTCGGTGAAGAGAATCCGGTCGGTCACGCCGCGGCGTTTTCCGGCTGCATGATGTCGCCCAGCTTGGCCAGCAGGAATTCCAGATCCTCGGGCGCCAGATCCTCGTACTGGGTCAGGATGCGCTCGATCACGCGGCGGCGGTGGCGCTCGCGGTCGCCGGGTTCGCCGTCATAGGGCGTCTCCTTCAGCACGTCGATGGCGATGCGGCAGGCCGGCAGCAGGGCCGGCGGCAGCTTCGCCTTGTCGTACAGCGACTTCAGCCCCAGCCGGCCGGCATCGTGGATCAGCAGGCGGGCGTTGGTCAGCGGCACGTTGGCCATGCGCGACATGGCCATCTCGAAGAAGGCGATGTCGCCGGTGCACAGCGAACGGACCAGCAGCGAAGGCGTCAGGCGGCCGGTGCGGGTGAGCTGGCCCACCAGCCGGTCCAGGGCGCCCTCGTCGCTCTCGCCGGTGAACAGCGCCACGGTCGCCCGTTCGCGGCTTTGCAGGATCAGCTCCGACGCGACCTTGGCCGGCAACTCATGATGCGCGACGAGATGCTGGCGCAGCCGTTCCGACACCACGGCGACCAGCCGTTCGGCGATGGTGATCGGCAGCCTGGAGCGGTGGACCAGCGGATCCTGCACCGCTTCGCTGGCACCGAAGCGGTCGATGACGCGGCCAAGGCTCTGCTCGCCCAGTTCCGCCCCCTCGTTGGCGACCAGGGCGGCGACGGCGCGTTCGGACCCGCTTTCGATCAGCGCATCGGCAACCACCGCCGGCACGGTCGGGCGCTGGGCGATGGCGGTGCTCTTTGCCTCGGCCCCCGATCGCACGATCTCGACCAGATCGGCCGGGGTCAGCACGGTGGACACGCTGAGGAGCGGGATCGCCACCGCCTCCACGTCGCGGGCAAGGCTCAACGCCACGTCGCGCGGCAGCGACGGGCTGGATTTCAGGTTCTCGGCCAGGGTCTGGCGGACGCGCAGGACCGTGTCGTTGACCATCAGGCGGATGATGTCCTCCGCCAGCTTGTGCTCGGCCTGCGACAGCTCGGGGCTGTCGAACTGCTGGGCCAGCTTGGCGGCCAGATCGGTTCGGCTGTTGGGCGACGGGTCGGCCAGAAGGCGCGCCACGTCCTGCTGGGTCAGATGACCCGACTTCATACCGTCACTCATGGGTCCGGGACCCTTCCTGCCCTGGTCCGTCTCCAAATCGGTCGCGAAGAGGCGATACCCGCGCGGATGTGGGCGGAGACTTATCCACGCCATCAAGGATCTTCCGAAACGGTTGAACCTTCATTAACGTCGGCGGGTCATAGATCGTCGGAGGGGTGCGGACCCAGGATCACGGCAGCTCGACGAAGCTGGGCGGTTCCGGCAGGACAGCGCGGCGGCGCCGCGCACCGCGCAGCTGGATGGCGACCTCGGCGATCTGTTCCTCCACCGAGATATGGCGCTGGGAGGCGACCTCCAGCCCGCGGTCCTCGTAGACGTAGGCGTCGGGATGCGCGTCGGCCCAGCGCCGGATTGCGGCGTCGCGCTCGCGCAGCAGTCCGACGATGGTCGGGCGGAACAGCCGCATCATCGCGGTGATCCAGCGGTTGGCCGGCCAGGACGGGCGGGCATGGTCGATCTCGAAGGCGTCGAGCATGGCGATCACGTCTTCGGCCCCGTACCAGGTCTCCCCCGTCACCCAGCGGTTGGTGGTGAACAGGCGCACCGGCTGGCCGGCGACGTCCATGGCGATGCCGATCAGGTGCGACAGCGCGTCGTTGTCGTTCTCCGGCGGCTCGAAATCGGGCAGCGGCGCCGGCCGCAGGCCGGACGGCATGCCGTGGGGCCGCAGAAAGGTGTGGAAATGCCCATGCTCCCCATTCGGCCGCTCGCCTTCCGGGTGGCAGTGGTAGTAATACTGGGCGTGGAACTCGGCGTCGTAGACGTCGCCCGGCGGATAGTGCTTCCACTCGTAAAGCGTGCCGTGGCCGCGCAGAAGCTCGCCCACCACCGTGTCGCCGGTCTTGGCCAGGACGCGCTGGCACAGGCGCACCTCGCGTCCCGCCTCGGCCATCGCCTCCAACTCTTCCCGGGACACGTCCGACAAATCCGTCATCGCCCGATCCTGCGCTGCGCGAACATCCATATTACGTACGCGGATATGCGGGCGTGGCAAGGTCTTTTCGGATTTCGCACCTGCGGTTGCAGCCGGGCCTGCGCTTGGCCGGTCAGCTGCCGGCGGGGCGGAACCGCTGCGACAGCGACCAGGTCACCAGTTCGCCGGTGACGCGGCCCAGCGCCTCGTCGAAGGCGGCGACGATGTCGGTGAAGGAGCGGCCGCGCACGGGGACCGACGCCTCGAAGGTCTCACCGGCCTCGATGGTCCGGCGCGGCATGGCGACCAGCTTGGCCGACAGGCGCACATGCACCCGGTCCGGCATGGCGGCTCCCGCCGTCGTGTATTCCGCCTGGAAGTCGCGCAGTTCCGACTTCAGCACATAGTCGGAGCGCAGCCCCACCGTGTCGCGCCCGACCGAGACGATCCGCCCGCTGTCCTCGAAGGTCTGGACGACCAGCCCCTGCACCATGTTGGGCGCCCGGTCGGCCCAGGACACGTCGGCGAAATAGTCGAGCGAGGTCGGCGTGCGGGCCAGCGCGATGCGCGGCGTATCGATCCCGGCGGCGGCGGCCGGCGTCTCCACCAACAGCTGCCAGTCGGCCTTGGGACCGGGGCCGACGCTGGCGCGCGGGGTCAGGGTGTAGAGCTGCGGCGCCGTCGGGTTCAGCGCGGAGCAGGCGGCAAGCCCCAGCAGCAGGACGGCCCCCGCCACCGCGCACAGCGCCGACCGCGACGCCCCTTTGCCCATCCCCATCCGCAAGATCGCCGCTCCCGTCATTTCCCACGCACCTCCACACCCTGCCGCGTCCCACCGAAGAGGAAGTTCGACGGGTCGTTCTCGATCCGCGTGATCACCCGCGACAACTGCCCGGACAGGTCGCGCAGCTGGGAGATCAGCAGGGTCAGATCATACAGTCCGGTGGCGGTAAAGTCGCGCACCGGCTCGCGATTTTCGGCCATCAGGCCGTTCAGCGTGTCGGAGGTGCGCTTCAGCGAGCGCATCAGCTCGCGCGTTTCCCCCGTCAGCTGTTTGGCGCTGCCGTCCACCGTCGCCAGCGTTTCCCGCGCCTGCGCCAGCGTGCGATCCAGCTGCGGCCCGACCGCCTCGAAGCCGGTCAGCGTCTGCCGGGCTTGCGCCATCGTCTCCTCCAGGCCGGAGCCGGCGCGGGCAAGCTCGGCGCTGAGGGTGCGGGCATTGGCCAGAATCTCGCCGATGGCCTTCTGGTTCTCGCCGTTCAGCAACTCGCCCAGCTTGGTGATGACCTCCAGCGAGCGGTTGACCAGCTGCGGCGCGCTGTCCACCACCGCGGTCAGCGAGCTTGGCCGCGACGGGATGGTCAGCACGCCGTCGGCATCGGTGGCGGTCAGTCGCTTGCCCTCCACCGTCCCGCCGGAGATCTGGACATAGGCGCCGCCGGTGATGCCCTGCACCTCCAGCGAGGCGATGGAATCGGCCATCACCGGCGTGCCGTTCTGCACCTGCACCGTCACCCGCACCCGCGTGACGTTGTCGGGGTCGAGCCGGATGTCCGACACCGTGCCCACCGGCACGCCGCGGTAGCGCACCGGGCTTCCCTGCTGCAGGCCGGTGACCGAGCCGCTGAAGTAGATGCGGTAGGTCTCGCGCGTCTCGTCCAGCTGGACCTTGGCGATCCAGGCGGTGAAGACCAGCAGGCCGGCGACCAGCGCCAGCACGAAGCTGCCGACCAGGATATAGCTGGCGCGGGTTTCCATGGCTTGCCCCTACCTTTTTGCAAGCTGTCGAGCTTGGTTGCGTTCTTTGGCGTCCAGCGCCGCGCGGCCGCGCGGCCCGTGGAAGTAATCGCGAATCCAGGGATGCGGATCGGCCAGATGCTGGGCCAAGGTCCCCACCCGGATCCTGCGGTCCACCAGCACCGCGATGCGGTCGCAGATGGAGGTCAGGCTGTCCAGATCGTGGGTGACCATGAAGACGGTCAGCCCCAGGCTGCGCTGCAGCCCCTGGATCAGCGTGTCGAAGGCGGCGGCGCCGATGGGATCGAGGCCGGCGGTCGGCTCGTCGAGGAACAGGATGTCGGGGTCGAGCGCCAGCGCGCGGGCCAGACCGGCGCGCTTGATCATGCCGCCCGACAGCTGGGCCGGATGCTTGGTGCCGGCATCGGGCGGCAGGCCGGCCATGGCGATCTTCACCCGCGCCACCTCGGCGACCAGCGCCGGTGGCAGATCGGTGTGCTCCTTCAGCGGCAGCATCACATTCTCCGCCACCGTCATGGAGCTGAACAGCGCGCCGTTCTGGAACAGCACGCCGGTGCGAGCCTGGAGATGCGTACGCTCCGTCCGGTCGAGTTCGGCGATGTCGTGGCCCAGCAGCTCGATCCGGCCGGCGGACGGCGCGATCAGGCCCAGGATTTCCTTCAACAGCACCGACTTGCCGGTGCCGGACCCGCCGACGACGCCCAGCACCTCCCCCCGCTCCACGTCGAGGTCGAGCCCGTCATGGACGGTCTGCGGGCCGAAGCGGGTGACCAATCCCCGCACCCGGATGACGGGGCGCGCGTCCATCACACCCCCAGCATGGAGAAGACGACGGAGAACACCGCGTCGATCACGATCACCAGGAAGATCCCCTCCACCACCGCCTTGGTGGTCATGATGCCGACGCTTTCGGCGCTGCCGGCGACCTTCAGCCCCTCGTAACAGCCGACCATGGCGATCACCAGCGCGAAGACCGGCGCCTTGATCAACCCGGCGAGCACCGTGTTGATGCCGACGGCGCTGTGAAGCTGGCGGATGAACTGCCCGAAGGTGATGTCCAGCGTGGCATAGGCCATCACCGCCCCGCCGAACAGCCCCATCACGTCGGCGTAGAAGGCCAGCAACGGCAGCGAGATCATCAGCGCCAGCGCCCGCGGCACCACCAGCAGCTCAATCGGGTCGAGCCCCATGGTGCCGATGGCGTCGACCTCCTGGTTCACCTTCATGGTGCCGATCTGCGCGGTGAAGGCGGAGCCGGAGCGGCCGGCGACGATGATCGCCGTCATCAGGATGCCGATCTCGCGCAGGACGGAGATGCCCAGCAGGTTGACGACATACAGCTCAGCCCCGAAGCGCTTCAGCTGGTCCGCCCCCTGGAAGGCCAGCACCACGCCGATCAGGAAGGACAGCAGCCCCAGGATCGGCAGGGCGTTCAGCCCGGTCTGCTCGATGTGGAACAGGACGGAGGTCAGGCGCAGGCGCGACGGGCGCAGGATCAGCCGGCCGAAGGTGACGGTGACCAGGCCGAGGAAGCCGACGAGATCCAGCACTTCCTTGCCGGCGTTGACCGTCGTCTGCCCGGTGCGGACGATCATGTCCAGGATCGGGTGATGGTCGCGCTCGATGGGATGGGGCGGCGCCTTGCCGGCATCGCGCACCGCGCCGAACAGCGCGGCATGCTCCGGCCGCAGCCCGACCACCTCCACCGCATGCCCTTCCGCCCCAAGACGGTCGGCGAGACGGTTCAGCAGATAGGCGCCGACGGTGTCGAGAGCCTCCACCCGCGACAGATCGAGCCGCACGGCGGCACCGCCCTCTGGCTTCTGCGCCCGGTCCAGCGCGTCGGAGGCGGCCCCGGCCGCATGCAGAGTCCAGCGCCCGGCGGCACCGATCCGCCACCCGCCGTCCTCCGGCCCGGCATCGATCCGGGCCATCTCCGCCGCCGTTCCGTCCTTCGCCAAAGTTCCAGCCACAGGCCCCGCCGCACGCATCCGCACTCCGTCCGGTGCGTCCCGAACGTGGCGGAGCACCGCCGAATGGTCAACCCCATGCGGCATAGCCGCGCAGCACGGCGGCCATGCCCGGCGCCGAATGCGGCGTCTGGGGCCGCGGCCAATCGCGTCTTTCCGCGGAGGCAGGCAGCGGCTAGAGTGCCGGGCGGCGGACCCTTTACGGACAAGATTTCCGATGAACCTGAAAGACCACATCCGCGGCATTCCGGATTTCCCGAAGCCCGGCATCCTGTTCTATGACGTCTCGCCGCTGCTGGCGAGCGGCGCCGCCTGGAAGGCCGCCATCGACGAGTTGGCCGAGGCCGTGCGCCCGCACAAGCCGGATCTTCTGGTCGGAATCGAGTCGCGCGGCTTCCTGGTCGCCGCCCCGCTGGCTCTGGCGCTGGGCATCGGGTTCATCATGGTGCGCAAGCACGGCAAGCTGCCGGGCGACAAGATCGCCCATTCCTACAATCTGGAATACGGCACCGACACCATCGAGGTGCAGGCCGACGCGGTGAAGCCCGGCCAGCGCGTGGTTGTGCTGGACGACCTGCTGGCGACCGGCGGCACCATGGTCGCCGCCATCAACCTGCTGCGCCAGGTCGGCGCCGACGTCCGCGCCGCCGCCTTCCTGGTGGAGCTCACCTTCCTCAATGGTCGCGACCGCATCGACGTGCCCAGCGTCTCGCTGATGGCCTACGATGAGTGAGACCCGCAACTGAGATCAGCGCCGGGCGCGCCAGCCGTCGATGCTGAAGCGCCCGCTGCCTGCCGCGGCCAGCGCCAGGAAGCCGCCGATGATGGCGAGGTTCTTCATGAACTGCGTCTGCTGCATCTTCATCGCCTCCGGCGCGGCGTCCCAATAGCGGTGGGCGATCAGGGTCGCGGCGACGGTGAAGGCCGCGACCAACAGCGCCGCCAGCCGGGTCCAGGCGCCCAGCACCACGGCCAGCCCGCCGAACGCCTCGACCAGCGCGCCGATGGTGCCGAGCACCGCCGCCATCGGCACGCCCTGGCTTTCCAGCCCGGCGATGAAGCCGCCGAGCGCCATCAGCTTGCCGAAGCCGCTCTGCACGAAGATGGCGCCCAGCAGGACGCGGGCCGCCAGAAGCAGCGCGTCCTGTCCGGCGGTTCCCGCACCGGCATCGAACCCGTTCGACGATGTCGCATGGTTGATCATCGTACCGGCTCCTCATTCCAGTCTCATCGAACGGGAGACGATTGCGGGAAGCCCGTTATTCCGCCGACTGCCGAATGAGCGGCCTCAGGCGGTCTTCCACAGCGTAATGATCATGACGCCGGCCACGGTCAGGGCGGCGCCGGCCAGTTGCAGCCAACCCATCGGCTCGGCCAGCGCCACATAGCCGAAGACGGCGGCGGCCACCGGGCCGATGGCGCCGCTCAGCGCCACCAGATTGGGGCCGACCCGCCGCAGCGCCTCCGCCGTCATCAGCACGGGCAGCACGGTGCAGACCACCGCCATCACCGCCGACAGCCCATAGACCGGCAGAGGCAGGTCGAGCGCCGACAGGGGCCGCAGCACGGCGAATTGCAGGATGCAGCACAGGCAGGCCGCGGTCATCGCATAGGCGGTGAAACGCATGGAGCCGATCCGCTGCACCACCCGGCTGCTGCCGACCAGATAGACCGAATAGAGGAAGGCCCCCATGAAGACCAGCCCGGCCCCGGCCATGAAGTTGGGGTGGCCGGTCCCGACCTCCGACCACACCACCAGCGCAACGCCGGCATAGGAGACGACCAGCGCCACCACCTCGCGCAGGCCGATCCGCTTGCCGAGGAACATGGCGGACAAAATCACCACGATGGTCGGGTAGAGGAACAGCAGCAGCCGCCCCATCCCGGCCGAGACATAGCGCAGACCGAGGAAATCGCAGAAGCTGGCGGCGTAATAGCCGGTGATGCCGAGCCCGATGGTCAGGGCGAGGTCGCGGCCGGAAACCGGCCCCCGCTCTCCCTTCCGGGCGCCCGACCAGAGGGCCATGCCGAGGAAGAAGGGCAGCGCGAAGACCATGCGCAGCATGATCAGCGTCACCGGATCGACATTGTAGCGGTAGGCCAGCTTGATGATGACCGGCCGCAGCGAAAAGGCCACCACCCCCGCCACCGCGAGCCCGAGCCCGGTCAGAAGCTGGACCGGCGGCAGGACGGACGCCGCGGCGATGCCATCGGACGACAGACTGGCGGACGGCAGGCTGGCCTGGGATGCGCTGGTCTGGGACAAGGCGATGGATCCGGCGACGGGAGAGGGAACGCCATTCAAGCATCCCCTTGCCCGTTTGGCTTGCGCCAAGGCGGCGGACGGCCATGCCCTCCGCCCCACCCAGGATTGCGCGATCCGCGACTCTGACGGTCAGGCGGCGGGCGTCGCCGCGACGGCGGTGCCGCTCATCGGGGCAAGGCCGGTGAAGGCGATCCGCGCCTGCTGGCCGATGGCGATGGAATGAACGCCGGTCAGGGCACCGGTGGACACCAACTGCCCCGCCTTCAGCGGCCGGCCGAGCCGGGCGGCCATGCCCAGCGCCACCGCGAGGGCGGCCGCGATGCCGCCCGGCAGCTTGGCGCTGCTGCCGACACCGACGCTCTGCCCGTCGATCAGCACCTCGGCCCTGAGCGCATCGGCGCCTTCGACGCCGCCGACGATCTCCTCGCCGACGATCAAGCCGGTGTTGTTGCCGAAGACGGCGGTCGAGGCGGTGGGCCCCAGTTCGTTCACCGGAGCCAGCGGGCCGCCCGCCACCTCGATGACGGCATGGACGGCGGCGATGAAGGCCGCGGCCTCCGCCGGGCTGTAGTCCAGCTTGTCGGCGGGAGCGTCGGCGGCGATGCGCACCGCAAACTCGGCCTCCACGGCGCCGAAACCGCCGGGAATCACCGGGAAGCTCAGCGGCCCGCCATCGGCGGTCGTCACCGTGCCGGCGAAGATCGGGCCGATGTAGCGCATGGCGCCCAGCGCCTCCTCCAGGGCCGGCGGCACCCGCGCCACCTTCCAGCCGGCGACCTCGTCGGGCCAAGCCGCGGTCGCCGTCGCCTGGATGGCGTAGGCGGTGGCGAGATCGGCCGGCAGCGGGCCGGGAAATTCGTCGAGCCCGGTCGCACTGCGGCGGGCGGCGACGAAGCGGGCGGCGGCCTCGGCGATCACCGGGTCGGCCAGGGTCGGGGCGCTCAGCCCGATGGGGTGCTTGACGGTCATGACAGGAACTCTCCGCTGAGGGGCGCCGCGACTGTAGCCGCCCCGGCCAACCGGGGAAAGTGCGCTGCACAAGAACTCCACCTGGGAACTCCGCCCGGGTCGCTTCCCGAAAGGCGGGGTGGACGGACCATCCGCTTGGGGCGACACTGGTGGCGTCCTTGCCGCGGGAGAGGCCATGCGATCCGATACCGACGCCGCAACCAGCCAGCTGTTCCGCCGGATCGAGGTGCGGCGCGACGATCTGGTCGCGCTGACGCAGGACTTGATCCGCATCCCCACCGTCAATCCGCCGGGCGACGTCTATACCGATTGCGCCGAGCTGATCGGCCGCCGGCTGACGGCGCGCGGATTCTCGGTGGAGTATGTGCGGGCGGAGGGGGCGGCCGGCGACAGCGACCGCTACCCGCGCACCAACGTCGTCGCCCGCATCGAGGCACCGCGGCCGGGGCCTTGCGTCCACTTCAACGGCCATATCGACGTGGTGCCGGCCGGCCAGGGCTGGACCGTAGATCCCTTCGGCGGGGTGGTGAAGGACGGCCGGGTCTATGGCCGCGGCGCCTGCGACATGAAGGGCGGCATCGCCGCCTCGATCGTCGCCGTCGAATCGCTGCTGGAGGAAGGGCTGCTGACCGCCGGCGCCCTGGAGATTTCCGGCACGGTGGACGAGGAATCCGGCGGTTACGGCGGCGTCGGCCATCTGGCGAAGCTCGGCTATTTCTCCCGGCCGCGCGTCGACCACGTCATCATCCCGGAGCCGCTGAACGTCGACCGCGTCTGCATCGGCCACCGCGGCGTCTGGTGGGCGGAGATCGAGACCAAGGGCCGCGTCGCCCATGGCTCCATGCCCTTCCTCGGCAACTGCGCGGTGCGCCACATGGGCGCCGTGCTGCACCGGATCGAGACGGAGCTGATCCCCCGCCTCGCCGCCAAGCGCACCGACATGCCGGTGGTGCCGGAGGGCGCGCGCCAGTCCACCATCAACATCAACGCCATCCATGGCGGCCAGCGCGAGGACCATGACGGCCTGCCGAGCCCGATGGTGCCTGACCGCTGCCGCATGGTGATCGACCGCCGTTACCTGATCGAGGAGGACCCCGAGGCTGTCCGCGGCGAGATCGTCGCCATCCTGGAGGATCTGCGCCGCAGCCGCCCCGGCTTCGATTACGAACTGCGCGAGGTGCTGGCCTTCCTGCCGACGATGACCGATGCCGACGCCCCCGTCGTACGGGCGGTCGCCGCCGCCATCGAGACGGTGCTGGGCCGCCCGGCGCAGCATGTCGTCTCCCCCGGCACCTACGACCAGAAGCATGTGGTGCGCGTCGGCCAGTTGAAGGACTGCATCGCCTACGGCCCCGGCATCCTCGACCTCGCCCACCAGCCCGACGAATGGGTCGGCATCGAAGACATGGTGCAGTCGGCGCAGGTGATGGCACTGGCAACGCTGGGGTTGTTGGGAGGTGATTATGGATTACGATTCTGAGGGTCGTAGAAAAAGAGACTTGGCGCAGCTGCGCGGTGTTTTAAGGCGCGCAAACGAAAGACCAGTCCCTCTCGAAGAAATCCAGGGCGCGATTGAACATGAAAATTCAGACAAATACATCGGATCTCATGGTAATTTTAATAGTAATCACTGAAAAGTGTGAATTTCAGGTAGTCTACACTATAAACCAAGCTTCTCCAGTGTAATACCTTCCTGAGAGGCTGAATTTTCCTTCTTTAAATTTTCGCTTATCTCGTTCTCCAGATCTGAAAGCGTCCTTTTCCCAGATGCCCAGTCCTTTCTTCCATTTCTACTAGTTCCAGCGATAACCGCTGCAGCAGCACTTGGGCTATTAAACAGAACATCTTTTGTAAATTTAAAATGATTGTCAAATTTCGCCAGTGATCCATCTGCAATCAGTTTATCTCGCAAATTAATATAGCCAGCCTGAAGGGCGCCAACCTCAGCAGAAGAGAATGAGCCCGCAAGAACAACGAATCCTTCGTCAGTAACCTTTCCTCTTGCCCTTAAATCCCTGACAGACATAGAAAACTCATGATCTTCGATTTTAAGCGAAGACCTATCTACGCCCCCATAAATCGGCCTCTCATCGCTGATGCCACGCACTTCTTCTTTCGCTACCTTTGAAACTGGCTCCAGCAATTTATGACCGAACATACCTAATATAAGGCGCACATCTGCTATGATTTCTTCCATTGCATCACGGTCAGCACGAGACAGCTTGGGAGTAATCTGTATCTTCGCATTATCCAGTTTATAACGAGCAGCCCCGACCGCCATTTCGATAAGTCTAGCCTCTAAATACTTCGAGTTTATATTCTCATCTTTACTGGAAAATATCACTCCATCTTTCCAAAAATCTTTTTCCCTTACATGATTTGAGATTCTGTCAAATACATTCTGAGCCTCACCAATATAGCAAATCGATTCGTCATTCTCATTCTTCCCAAAAAGAAAGTAAACCCCCGGGCTTTTAGCCTCAACCCACTCCTTTAATTCTGAATACCTGCTTCTTGGAAATGATAAAGCTTGAATAGTTCTGTTAAATATTTCTGCATGCTGAACACCGAAAGCAGTTCCGTCGGCCATGTAAACTCTTACAGTACGACCACCCATACCCTTCTCCGATTTTCAAGATTTCCACATCACAATACAGCACTACGTTACAACAGGGTTTTTATTTCCGTGCAAAACTGCGACGACTGAACCCTGAATTATATAGCAAGCCTCAAATTGCCAACCTCCTACGGATTTCTCAATGCTACTCCACCGCCACCGGCTGGGCGGCACCCTGTCTGGCCAGCAGCCGTTCCACCTCTTCGGCCGGGACGGGGCGGCTGAACAGGAAGCCCTGGTAGCTCTCGCAGGAGAGATCGCGCAGAAGCTGCAACTGCTCCTGCGTCTCCACCCCCTCGGCGATGACGGACAGGCCCAGGCTGCGGCCCAGCCCGACGATGGCGCGCGGGACGGAGGCGTCGCTGGCACCGGTCGACAGGTCGTGGATGAAGGAGCGGTCGATCTTCAGCTTGTCGATCGGCAAACGGTGCAAATAGCTGAGGCTGGAATAGCCGGTGCCGAAATCGTCCAGCGCGATCAGAACGCCGCGCTGCTTCAACGCCCCCAGCGTCGCCGCCGCCGATTCGACGTCGTCGATCAGGGTGCTTTCGGTCACCTCGACCTCCAGCTCCGGCCCGCTCAGGCCGTTGGCGTCCAGCGCGCGGGCAACCTTGGCCGGCAGCTGCCCATCACGGAACTGGGCGCCGGAGACGTTGACCGCCACCGGAACCGACAGGTCGAAGCGGGCGCGCCAGCGCCGGATCTGGGCGCAGGCCTCGAACAGCACCCAGTCGCCCATCGCCAGCACCAGCCCGGTCTCCTCCGCCACCGGCAGGAAGCGGCCGGGCAGGATCAGACCCTCCTCCGGGTGGCGCCAGCGGATCAGCGCCTCCAGCCCGACGATGCGGCCGGTCAGGGTATCGACCTGCGGCTGATAGACCAGGAACAGCTGCCCCTCGCGGATGGCGTCGCGCAGGCTGCCCTCCAGATCCATGCGCTCGCGCGATCTGGCGCCCATCTCCTTGGTGACGAAACGGAAGCCGTTCCGGCCATTTTCCTTGGCGTGGTACATGGCGATGTCGGCGCAGCGGATCAGCCCTTCCGGGTCGTCGGCATCGTCGGGGTACAGGCTGATGCCGATGCTGGGCGTCACCACGAAATTCTGGCCGCCGACGGTGAAGGGACTGGCCAGATGCGCCACCACCTTCTCCGCCACGCGCGCCGCATCCTCCGGTTCGATCACGCGGCGCAGCACGATCAGGAACTCGTCGCCGCCCAGCCGCCCGACCGTGTCGGATTCGCGCAATCCCGCCTGCAGCCGCCGCGCCACCGACCGCAGCACCTCGTCGCCGAAGCTGTGGCCCAGACTGTCGTTGATCACCTTGAAGCGGTCGAGGTCGATGAACAGCACCGCCACCTTGCTGCCTTCGCGCCGCGCCTCGCGCAGCGCCTGGGCGATGCGGTCGAACAGCAGGACGCGGTTGGGCAGGCCGGTCAACGCATCGAAATGCGCCAGATACTGGATGTGCTGCTCCGCCCGGCGCTTCTCGCCGATGTCCTCGGCGAAGGCCAGGACGAATTTCAGCTCTCCCGCCAGGGTGACGGGCTGGAAATGCAGGCTGAAATGGCTGCGCCGCCCGCCCAGCACCAGCGGCTGGTCGGATTCGAGCTTGCCGCTTTCCCCCTGCAGCGCCGCTTCCAGCGCGAAGACGGACGCCTGGTCGCCGAAGCGAAGCCGCAGGTCGGTGCCGGGCATCTCCTCCCGCATCAGTCCCGCGGCGGAGGCGAAGGCCGGGTTGCAGTCCTTCAGGAGTCCGTCGGTGCTGATCAGCGCGATCCCCAGCGGCGCCTGGGTGAACAGCTGCTGCCGTTCGGCCTCCTGCAGGCGGAGCGAGGCCGTCATCTCCCCGGCCAGTTCGACCGCACGGGAATGGGTCGCCAGCATCATGCGCAGGATCAGCGACAGGGCGATGCTCAACGCGATCCCGCCGGCCAGCAGCGCCCCCGGCACCCAATCATGCGCGCTCAGCACCCCATCGGGCAGGCTGTCGTAGCGCACGGTCCACACCCGGCCGCCGACCGGCAGTTCCCGCATCAGGCTGATGGAGGCCGTGGTTTCCAGCGGACGCCGGCTGCGGTAGAGCGGGAATTCCGCTTCGGCCGGCGGCACGTCGTAGATCTCGATGCCGGCATCCGGCCGCTTTTCGTCGATCAGTCCGTCCACCAGAGGACCGATCCGCACCGGGACCAGCACGACGCCGGTGAAGGAGGCCTGCCGCGCTTCCAGCGACGGCGGCTGCGGATCGCCGCGATAGGTCGCCTGAAAGAGGATGAAGGCAGGCTTCGCCCCCGCCGCCTCGTCGATCTTCAGCGTGATCGCGCGGGTGGCCGCCGGATCGCCGCTGTCGCGCGCCCGCTCGATGGTGGAGCGCCGCGTCGCCTCCGACATCATGTCGAAGCCGATGGCCCGCACATTCGCCTCGTCGACCGGGGCGGCGAAGATGGTGACCACCCGCTCCGCCCCGGCACTCTCGGGCCAGATGCGGAAATTCGTCAGGCCGGCCGCCCGCATCGCCGCCACCAGTTCGCCGGAGCGGGCGGCCGGCACGGCACGGGCATAGGCGACGGAAATGATGCCGGGATAGCGTCCCGGCATATCCAACGCCTCGACGAAACGGTTCCACTGCGTCCAATGCAGGTCGGGGAAGGTCATCGCCAGCGATGCGGCGCTGCGGGCGACCTGCTGGTAGACCTGCAGCCGGTCGGCCAGCTGGCCATGAATCTCCTCGACCCGTGTGGCGAAGCGGTGCTCCTCCTCGCGGGTCAGCAGGCGCTCGGATTGGAGCATCGCCAGCATGGACAGTCCGCAGCCGGCAATCAAAGCCAGAGCGGGTATGATGGCCGGCAATGGGAGATTGCGCAGGAAGCCACGGAAGGACGGATCCGGATGAAAGGCCGGCGGGAGGTCCACAGGTCGGTCGGCTGCGGGATCGGCTGCCGGTTCCGCCATCAGAACTCCTCTAGGATCTTGGGGCTGGTCAGCAGCAGCGTTTCGATCATACCCAGGATCTGCTCGATCTTGCTGCGGGTCGCGTCGAGCTCGTCGGCGGTCTTGTCGTCGATGCCCGCTTCCATCAGCATCGTGTCGAAGGTGTGCAGGGTCTCGTTGAAGGCCTTCTGCTCGGCCACCAGCACGTCGAAGGCGCCCAACGAGGAGGTCAGTGCCAGCGGCGGATCGCTGACGAAGGAATGGCTGATGTCGGTGAAGATGGCGATGGCGCTCAGCTTCTGCCGGAGAACCCATTGCGGGAAATTCGGCGGCAGCTCCTTCCCGGCGGCCTCCAGCCTTTCCTGGATCGAGAAGATCAGCCCCTGGATATCCAGATAGGCCGCGCGGATCTCGCGAAAGCGCGGAAAGGTCTTCGGCTTTCCGGCGGCACGCAGCCGGGCCAGGGCGGCGATGTCTTCGGTCAGTTTCCGGGACATCCGAAGCACGACGTCCGTCACCTTCGACATCACACCCCTCCGCTCAACGGCCCGCCCTCGCGCATCCGTGCCGGGCCGCCCATGCTCGCCCCGCCTGTGTCGGCCAGCCTACACCAGAACCCACCCCGATCGTTAGTGTTACCGGCCCGTCGGAACCCGCCTTCAAAACCCGACCGCGGCAGCCGGTGTCGGCCCCTTCTCCAACCCCGCCTTGTCGAGCAGGTCGAGCAGGTCGATGACGTCCTTGGACGCACGCTCGACCTCCGCCACCTCGGCAAGCGCACGGTCGATGTCGCCGGCCGCGAAGGCGCGGGCGGCCGCCTTGCCGTGGTCGTGAACCTTCCGGTGCGGAGCCTCCAGCCGGACGAAGGCGGAATGGGCGCGGTAGTTCATCGAGGACGGGCCGTAATACCATTTGCCGAGCCGGCAGGCCTCGTGGCTCGCGAGTTCGTCGGGGCGCAGGGTCTCCAGCCCGACCAGCATGTCGGCCAGCCGCTTCTTCCAGATGACGTGGTCGACCTTGGCGATCTTCACGATCTTGCCGGGGATGTCCTGTTCCATCAGCTGGGTCAGCTGGCTGCCCAGGAGGGTCTCCACGCCGCGCGTCGCCTGGACGCTGCGCAGGATGGTGGCGCTGTTGGACGCACTGCTTTCGGCGATGCGCGCGGTGCCGGCGGCCACCTGGTTGGCGGCGGCAGACTGCTGGGTCAGGATGCTGGCGATGTCCGACATGCGCTGTTCGGTGCGGCCGATATGCTCGCCGATGTCGGCCATTCGCTCGCTGACCTCGCGGATCGCCTGCTGGCCAGCGGCGACGGCGCGGGTGCCGTCCTCCATCGATGCGACGATGGCGCCCATCTCCGCCTTCAGCGCGTCGATGCGCAGGCGGATGTCCTCGGTCGCGCGGGCGGTCTGGTTGGACAGGTTCTTCACCTCGCTCGCCACCACGGCGAAGCCCTTGCCGGCCTCCCCTGCCCGCGCCGCCTCGATGGTCGCGTTCAGGGCCAGAAGGTTGGTCTGCTTGGCGATCGCCTCGATGGTGGAGACGATCTCCGCGATGCGTTCGGAAGCGACCGACAACTCGCCCACCCGTGTCGCCGCCCCTTCGACCGCCGTGGCGATCTGTTCCATGCGGGCGACCGCCTGCTGTACGGTGTGACCGCCGTCGGCGGTCACCGACCGCGCCTCCCCAGCCAGCGCCGCGACGTCGCGGCTGCGCGCCCAGATCTCCTGGATGCCGGTCACCGTCTCCTCGGTTGCGGCGGCGATGCCCTGGGACTCGTGATCGACCGCGCGCAGCTGCCCGACCATCTCGGCATTGGCGACGGCCGCGTCGTTGATGGCCATCGCCACATCGATGGTGCGGTCCATCAATGTCGCGGCGAAGCCGCCCAGCGACCGCCCGCTTCCGGCGCCACCGGCGGCATCGGCCGCCGCCGGGCCGTAGCCCGCCAGGGTCCGGTCCATGTCGAAGGACACGGCGCGGGCCACCGCCGCCACCGCCCGCCGTGCCGTGGCCGGACGCCAGCGCAACGCGCCCTGCACCAGGGCCAGCAGGTCGCTCAGCACAACGCCATAGGCGCCGATGTACCAGGACGGCTCCAGCCCGATGCGCCGATGCGCCTCCCCGGCCGCCCGGCAGCGGGCCTCGTGCGCGGGCGAGCCGGCCTCCTGGAACATCAGACGCCAATGGTCGGCCTGCTGCCGCTTCAGCCGGGGCAGGTCGCCATGGGCGTCCAGCAGCCTGCGGGTCTCCGGCCAGCGCGACAGGTGGGCGTAGAAGCGCTCGGACAGGTCCGGCAGGCTGCGGTCGATCAGCCGGCCCATGCTCGTCAACAGGCCGCGTTCCTCCGCCTCAAGCCCGAAGAAACCCGCATCCGCACCCGCAACCCGCCCGTCAGCCGCCATCTCGCCCATCCACGATGATGCTGCGGCATACGCAAAACAAGCGTCGGGCCGCCTTATCCTTGGCGACAGTTATATGACAATTGTCGCAAAGCGCAACCCAGGGCAGACCCTTATCGATCAAATGAACGGCAAAGGGCTGCGCATAATGGTCGCACCTGCCCGCAAATCAGGCATCCTTGCGAAGCCGAATCGACTATGGAGAGAATGTTGCAGGACAGATCATTTGCTTACGAATGACTGAACGGCTTCTGCGATCAGGCCGCTGAGGGAAAGGCCGTTCGACGGATGCGGCACGCCATCGCAGGACAGCGGACGGCCGAGCCCCTCCGCCACGAAGCGTCCCGCGACCGTCTCGTTGAACAGGGCATGGACGCCGTACACCCGCACCGTGCCGGCCCCCAGCACCCGCGCCGCCCGCGCGCAGGAGAAGATCGTCTCGCCGGAGCTGATGACGTCGTCGACGATCACCACCGGGCGGCCGTGGATCGGCGCGTCGGGCGGCAGCGCGACCGTCACGTCGCGGTCGCCGCGCCGCTCCTTGCGCCCGACCACGCCGGTCAGACCGAGCGGACCGGCCACCGCCTCCACCAGCGGGGCCGACTCCTCGTCGGGGCCGACGACCACCGTGCCGGGCGCCACGCCGGCGGCGCGCAGATGGGCGGCGATGGGGGCCGCTCCGCTCAGGGCGATGGAGGGGCGGCCGACGAACACCTCGTCCAGCGTGTGGGTGCGGTGCAGGTGCGGCTCGACGCAGACGAACCGGTCGAAGCAACGGCCGAGCCACTCCCCGACCACCGTCTGGCTGACCGGTTCGCCCGGCTTGAAGATGGCGTCCTGGCGCATGTAGGCCATGTAGGGCGCCACCAGGCAGAGGTCGGTCGCCCCCTGGCGCCGCAGCACGGAGGAGGCGAGCGTCAGTTCCACCAGCTTGTCGTTCGGGCGGTCGAGCGAGCGGTAGACGATGGCGCGTTCCACCGGTTCGGGCAGGCGGACGAGGCTCTCTCCGTCGGGAAAGCGGTGCAACTCGGCGATGTGGCAGGGAATGTCCAGCGCCTGGGCCAGCCGGCGCGCCGCGTCCGCCGAATCCGGGAACCCGTAGACGGCCGTGTAGTTGCCCGTATTGCGGGGCATGCCCCATCTCCCTCTACCACCTTGGATGCGGGAAAGCTTGGCGCAGGCGGCACGGGCGGGTCAATGATGGCAAAAGGCGGACGCTGCGGCCCCTTGCCCCATCTTGTCGGCCTATGCCTTGGGGAGTCCGTTCTCTTCCCCGCGCTTGTCGTTCTCCGCCTCGTCCGCGTCGGACACGGCGGGATCCACATGGATGCTCTCGGCCTTGCGTGCCAGCCATTGGAAGGCGCCCAGCCCGACCACCAGCAGCGTGACCACCCCCAGCAGCATCACCGGATAGACCATGGCGGAGATCTCGCTGGTGCGCGCCTCGAACACCAGGACAAGCCCCTCCAGGCTGGCGGCGATGATGATGGTGGTCAGGAACTTGGTCAGGGTGCGGCGGGCTTCGTCGGCGCGTCGCAGCTCGCGTTCGCGGACGATCTCCTCCTCGTAGAGGTACTTGGCGATCTCGAAGACGGCTATGGCCAGCACGATCATCCCGACCCCTTCCAGCATGGCCGAGGTCAGCGCGTGGCTGTCCAGCGCCACCATCCCCTCCACGACGGTCAGGGCGGACAGGCCGATGAACAGCAGGGAGAACAGGCTGAGCGTCGCCGCCGCCAGCAGATACATCCCGCGCGCCGCCGTTTGGAACATCGTCCTTCCCCTTCCCGATGCTAACTGGTCCTTGGCAATGACAACGCGCGGGACACCCGGTCCGCCCGGCCGGCGCCGTCGGATTCGCCGGTTCTACCGGGGAACCTCTTCAGGGTGCCGGCGCATCGCCGACTTGCGGGTCGCGGAGGCGGGGACCTGTCCGCGGCTGGAGCGCTTCGACCTGCCGACGATCGTCCCGGCGATCCGCGTCAGCGAACGGATCGGATCGCCGCGCGAGGTGCTGTCCTTCGTCGTCGAAACCAGTATGATCCGCACCGCCATCGCCGCCGTCTGCGCCGGCCTGTATCTCCGTTTCGGGCGGGCGGGCGGGCTTCGACGCTGCCGCGGCGGGGGGACGCCCCGGCCAAGGCGCCCTTTAGGAATACTTGGATCATGAGCGACGCAAAGAACACGCTGCACGCCCTGCTGGACGCCTATCTGCGCTGCCCGGTGGACGCGGCGCGGAGCGAGCTGGAACAGGCGCTCCGCAGTTACCAGACCGACTGGATCCGCGCCCATGCCGGGGCCGACGCCCCGCCCCTGCCGGCGGCCGCTCCCGCTTCGGCGGCGAAGCCGGCGGTGTCCAAGCCGCGCTTCCCCATCGCGTCGGCCGACCTGGAGGTGTTGAAGCGCCTTGCCGACGGCTGGCCCGGCACCACCGCCGAGGTGGCGCGCTGGGCTTGGTTCGAAAACCGGGAACTGGTGGCGCTGGATCCGAATCCGGCCGGCGAAGGGCCGGAGGTTCTGCGCCTGACTCCGCTGGGCTGGGCCGCCATCGGCCGCCTGCCGCCGGACTGAACCGGCGGCCGGTTCGCCGGTCGCTTCACAGATCAGTTCACAGGTCAGTTCACTTGGGGCAGCGAGAAGATCTGGCCGGGATAGATCAGGTCCGGATCGCGGATCTGCTCGCGGTTGGCGGTGTAGATGGTGGTGTAGAGCATGCCGTCGCCATAGGTACGGCGGGCCAGCCGCCACAGGCTGTTGCCGGGCTGGACGACGATGCTGCGCCCGTCGGTTCCCCCGGCGGGCATGGCGGAGACCTGGACCGGCAGTTCGGCCCGCGCCACCACCTTGCCGGACTGGGTGACCTGATCGGCGCGCAGGGTGTAGATGCCGGGATCGATCAGCTTTTCCGGAATGAGCCGCCAGCCGCCCTTGGGGTCGGTGTGGGCGCGGCCGACCAGGATGTTGTCGAGATAGAGCTGCACCGCGCTGTTGGGCGCCGCCCGCCCGCCCAGCGCCACGCGGCCGGCGGGATCGTAGTCCATCGTCTCCACCGACACGCCGCCCGGCGGCGGCGGCGCGCCGTTGGCGGGAACCGGGGGAGCCTGCAGAACCGAGCTACCGCCCATGGCGGTGGACGCGCCGGCCAGCCCGTCGCGCGGAACCGCCACGGCCACCGCGGTGCCCTGCGCCGCCGGGTCGGTCGCAGCAGCCTGGGTCGTGCCGGCCCGATCGGCGGGCTTGGCTGCCTGATCGGGCACCATCACCACCACCACCTTGTCGGCGGGCAGCGGCGTGTCTGAACCGGGGCGGGCCTCCGTCAGGTTCAATTCGCGCGTGCCGGGGGGCAGCGGCTTGTCGGGCAGCATCACCCATTCGCCGCGCTGGTCGGCCTTGGCGGTGGCGACCGGCGTTCCCCCGTCGGTGACCGTCACCTGCGATCCCGGCGCCGCGCGGCCGGCCATCACCGTCGCCCCGTCCGGCGCCACCCGCACCACGTCGAAGCTGGGCGCCGCCGGCACTGCGGTGGGAGGGGGGGAGGCAGTGGGAACAGGAGCCGGTGCCGCAGCAGCATTCGCAGCTGCCGTCGGCTGGGTCGGCGCGGACTGAGTCGGCGCCGGCGAGGCGGCGGCAGGAGCAGCGGGAGCCGACGCCGTCGGAACCGGTGCCGGCACAGGGCTTCCGGCCGGCCACAGGGCAATCGCCGCCGCCCCGCCCACCAGAGCCACGCCCAAAGCTGCGAACAACGCGTTTCGTTTCACTGAGCACCCATCCGGCGGCCCGCCACCACGGCGGGATGAGCAACTATAGCAGAAGGATAGGTGCCAAAAGAATGGCGCCGTTGGAGCATTTCCATCGGCCAAACGGCTTCGATTGCCCCCAAAGATCAGGATTCGGGCGGGAATCGGGTGGATTCACTCCGTAGCCGGCACCGTCTTCAGTTAGGCGGCGATGGCGGCACGGCCTTCGGCTGTCAGTTTGGAGGTGCTGTTGCGCACCACCTCGCCCATGGCGCCGCCGACGATGTCGCCTTCCGGGGTCAGTCCGGTATCCAACAGCAGGGTCAGGTCGCCGTCTGACCAGTCGCCGATCCCCTTGCCCTGGGCGCCGGTCATCGTCTGCTGCCGGTCCTTGACCTGCTCGGCCGGATCGGCTGTGCCGGCGGTGCCGGCGGTGCCCGCCGACATGCCGAACAGCGCGAACATCAGACCGGCGACGGATGCCGCCGCAAGGACATTGACGACGCGGTTGCTCATGTGGTCCCTCCCGATGATGCCCTGGTTTAACGGTGCTTGTGCCGCTGTTGACGCGCGCCCTCTCCCGATATTCCATGGCTTTCACCGGATTGTTTGCGCCCCGCCCCGGGTGGGCGGCGGTGGCGAGAAAGGTTGACCCGCGATGAAGAGCCTGTCGTCCGTCTGCGTCTATTGCGGTGCATCCAGCCGCGTCGCCGATGTCTACAAGGAAGCCGCCCATGCGCTGGGCGACGGGCTGGCCCGGCGCGGCATCCGCATGGTCTATGGCGGCGGCCGGGTCGGGCTGATGGGCATCGCCGCCGACGCCGCCATCGCCGCCGGGGGCGAGGTGGTCGGCATCATCCCCGAACACATCCAGTCGGCGGAGATCGAGCATACCGGCCTGACCGAGCTGCACGTCGTCGACAGCATGCACACCCGCAAGCGCATGATGGTGGAGCGCGCCGACGCCTTCGTCATCCTGCCGGGCGGACTCGGCACGCTGGACGAGGCCTTCGAGATCCTGACCTGGAAGCAGCTGCAGCTGCACGACAAGCCGATCGTCATCGCCGACGTCGACGGCTATTGGCGCCCGCTGCTCGGGCTGATCGACCATATGGTCGCCCAGGGCTTCGCCCGCATCGACCGCTCCGCCCTCTACAGCGTCGCCGACCACGTCGATGCGGTGTTCGAGGCTTTGGAGGTGGCACCCGCCCCCGCCCATCCGGACCAGCCGAAGAAGCTCTGAGGCAGGGTCAACCCTTCCCGCGGTTATCCCCAGACTTCCCAGCCTGTGGATAACTTCTGTGCACAGCTTTTGTGGAGGGTTCCCCGCCCTTCGCAGAGCGTTCCCGTTCTGTTTCTGCTATTGTGTCCTTCATGAGCAACCAGACCTCATCGCTGTTCGATCCCCGCCCCTCCGCCGCGGTCAAGCCGACGGCCGAGTACCGCACGCCCCCCAACAACGAGGAGGCGGAGCAGGCGCTGCTGGGCGCGATCCTGGTCAACAACAAGGCCTATGAGAAGGTCGGCGAGTTCCTGCGGCCGGAGCATTTCTACGACCCGGCCCACCAGCGCATCTTCGCCGCCATCACCAAGATGATCGACCGCGGCCAGATCGCGAATCCGGTCACCCTGAAATCGCTGTTCGACAACGATCCGGAACTGGCGGTCGAAGGCGGCAGCGCCTATCTGGCCGAACTGGCGGCCAACGTCGTGACGGTGGTCAACGCCGCCGATTACGGCAAGACCATCCACGACCTGTTCATCCGCCGGCAGCTGATCGAGGTCGGCACCGACATGGTGAACGAGGCGTATCGCCACGACCTCGACATCACCGCGCTGGACCAGATCGGCGAGGCGGAAAAGCAGCTGTTCGACCTCGCCTCGACCGGCGACGTGCAGGGCGGCTTCGTCGCCTTCGGCGAGTCGGTCAAGCATGCCATCGCCACCGCCGAGGTGGCCTTCCGCCGCTCCAGCCACGTCACCGGCGTCACCACCGGCCTGATCGACATCGACCGAAAGCTGGGCGGCCTGCACCCGTCGGACCTGATCATCCTCGCCGGGCGCCCGTCGATGGGCAAGACGGCGCTGGCCACCAACATCGCCTTCAACGCCGCTAAGGCGCATATGCGCTCCTCCGGCCAGGAAGGCGGCGTGGTCGGCTTCTTCTCGCTGGAAATGTCGGCGGAACAGCTCGCCACCCGTATCCTCGCCGACGAGGTGCAGGTGCCCGGCGACAAGATCCGCCGCGGCGAGATCCGCGACACCGACTTCCCGAAATTCGTCCAGGCCAGCCAGGATCTGGCGCGCTGCCCCTTCTATGTCGACGACACGCCGGCCCTGTCGGTCGCCGCGGTGCGCACCCGCTGCCGGCGGCTGAAGCGCACCTCCGGCCTCAGCATGGTGGTGGTCGACTATCTCCAGCTGCTGCGCGGCTCGTCGTCGCGCGGTTCGGAGAACCGGGTGCAGGAAATCTCGGAGATCACCCGCGGCCTGAAGGCCATCGCCAAGGAACTGGACGTGCCGGTGGTGGCTCTGTCGCAGTTGAGCCGCGCGGTGGAGCTTCGCGAGGACAAGCGTCCGCAGCTGGCCGACCTTCGCGAATCGGGCTCGATCGAGCAGGACGCCGACGTCGTGATGTTCGTTTTCCGCGAACAGTATTATCTTGAGCGCGCCGAGCCTTCGCGCCGGCCCGACGAGAGCGACGACAAGTTCAACGACCGTTATCAGCGCTGGCAGCAGCGCCTGGGCGAGGTGCACAACACCGCCGAGGTGATCATCGCCAAGCAGCGTCACGGTCCGATCGGCACCGTCCGTCTCTACTTCGACGGCCAGTTCACCAAGTTCGGCGATCTCGACCAGCACCACCAGAGCGACGAGTGACCAAAGTGACGAGCGACCTGAACCCGCGCGCCGGCGCCATCCTCACCGTGGATCTCGGCGCCGTCGTCGCCAACTGGACGCAGCTCCGCGACCGCGTCGCCCCGGCGGAATGCTCCGCCGTGGTCAAGGCCGACGCCTATGGGCTGGGGGTGGCGCGCGTCGTGCCGGCTCTGGCCGCCGCCGGCTGCCGCACCTTCGTCGTCGCCCAGTTCGAAGAGGCGCTGGCCGTCCGCCGGGCGTTGAAGCCGGTCGCTCCGGAGGCCCAAGAGGAGGTGCAAATCTTCTCGCTGGGCGGCCTGCCCGCGGGGTGCGAGGGGGATTTCATCGCCAACCGCATCCTGCCGGTGCTGAACCATCTGGGCGAGATCGCCGCCTGGCGGGCCTTCGCCACCTCGCGGGGGGAGGTCCTGCCGGCGGTGATCCACATCGACACCGGCATGAACCGCCTGGGCCTCGGCCCCGACGAGTTGGACGAACTCGCCGGCCATCCGGAATGGCTGGAAGGCATCGACGTCCGCTATTGGATGACCCACCTCGCCTGCGCCGACGAGTTCGACAGCCCGATGACCGGGGAGCAGCTCGACCGCTTCCGCGCGGCGCTGGCCCGGCTGCCGAAGGCGAAGGCGAGCTTTGCCAATTCGTCCGGCATCTTCCACGGCAAGGACCATCATTTCGACCTCGCCCGGCCGGGCTGCGCGCTCTACGGCGTCAACCCGACGCCGCATCTGCCCAACCCGATGCTGGGTACGGTGCGCCTGGACGCGAGGCTGCTGCAGGTCCGCAACTGCACGGTTCCGATGACGGTCGGTTATGGCGCCGCCCACAAGGTCACCGGTCCGGCGCGGATCGCGACCATCGGCGTCGGCTATGCCGACGGCTACATGCGGGCGCTGGGCGGCAAGGGGCATGTCTTCGTCGACGGCGTCGCCGCCCCCATCGTCGGCCGCATCTCCATGGACCTCATCACCATCGACGTCACCGGCCTGCCGGAGTCGGTGGCCCATGCCGGCCGCATGGTCGAGCTGATCGGCCCCAACCGCCCGGTCGACACGGTGGCGGCGGAGGGCGGGACCATCGGCTACGAAATCCTGACCTCGCTCGGCCGACGTTATCACCGGGTTTACGTCGGGGGATAATAGGCAAGGTGCAGAGCCTTGCCAGACGTTCTGTCTCACCTGACAAGATTTACACGGATTACACGGATTTTTATTTTACTGGCCGGGTGAATACCTGGACCGAAAAGCCAAGACCGATCCAAGCGGCATCCGTGAAATCCGTGTCTAAATCCGTGACATCCGTGTCATTGTTGCCCGGCATAGCCGAGCTTTCCCGCGCCGCGTCGAACCCATCGCCCCTCCATTGCAAAGTCCAAGGATGACCGCGGCGTTCATCGGTGCTATGACCGCAGCGCCCAAATGAGTCTCAAACCAAGGATGCGGGCCGACTGATGGGTTTCCTCGCCGCTACCGGCCGGGCCTTCCTGATCTTCCTGGAAGCAACCGGACGCCTTGCCCTGTTCACCGGGTCCGCCCTGTCGCACTGCGTGCGCCCGCCGCTCTATCCACGGCAGATCCTGCGCCAGATGATCGACATCGGCTATTATTCGCTGCCGGTGGTCGGGCTGACGGCGCTGTTCACCGGCATGGTGCTGGCCCTGCAGAGCTACAGCGGCTTTTCCCGCTTCCAGGCCGAGGGCGCCATCGCCACGGTGGTGGTGCTGTCGATCACGCGCGAACTGGGGCCGGTTCTGGCCGGCCTGATGGTCGCCGGCCGCATCGGTGCCGCCATGGCCGCCGAGATCGGCACCATGCGGGTCACCGAGCAGATCGACGCGCTCTCCACGCTGTCCACCAATCCGTACAAGTATCTGGTGGCGCCGCGGCTGATCGCCGGCCTGACCATGGTGCCGCTGCTGGTGATCGTCGCCGACATCATCGGCGTGTTCGGCGGTTTCCTGGTCGGTGTCTACCGGCTGGACTTCAACGCCGCCAGCTACATCAACCGCACCTGGGAATTCCTGGAACCGCTGGACGTCATCTCCGGTCTGGTCAAGGCGGCGATCTTCGGCTTCCTGATCGCGCTGATGGGCTGTTACCACGGTTACCACTCCAAGGGCGGCGCCCAGGGCGTGGGTGCGGCGACCACCAACGCGGTGGTCTCGGCCTCGATCATGATCCTGGTGTGGAACTATCTCATCACCGGCCTCTTCTTCTCGACCAAGTGAGCGGCATTTTAGGAGCACTGGGCCTATGACCACTGTCCCCAAGATCGCGCTCAAGGGCGTCACCAAGCATTTCGGCCCGAAGAAGGTGCTGAACGGCATCGATCTGGAGGTGGCGAAGGGCGAGTCGCTGGTCGTCATCGGCGGGTCGGGCACCGGCAAATCGGTGATGCTGAAGAGCGTCCTCGGCCTGCTGACGCCGGATTCCGGCTCGATCCAGGTCGATGGCGTGGAGACGACCCGCCTGCGCTCGCGCGAGCGGGAGAAGATGCTGCACAAGTTCGGCATGCTGTTCCAGGGCGCCG